>JAZLHE010000030.1:0-26534 GCA_045616665.1 Bacteroidales bacterium
TACAACAACATCGGCGATGTCTACTATTCCCAAGGAGATTACGCCCGCGCGCTGGAATATCATACGAAATCGCTGAATATTCGTCAAAAAGTGTTCGGTGAGGAGCATCCCGATGTGGCTGTCAGCTACAACAGCATCGGCCGTGTCTACGATTCCCAAGGAGATTACGCCCGTGCGCTGGAGTACCATACGAAAGCGCTGAATATTCTTCAAAAAGTGTTCGGCGAGGAGCATCCCTATGTGGCTGTCAACTACAACAACATCGGCGGTGTCTACTATTCCCAAGGAGATTACGCCCGTGCGCTGGAGTACCATACGAAAGCGCTGAATATTCTTCAAAAAGTGTTCGGCGAGGAGCATCCCGATGTGGCTGTCAGCTACAACAGCATCGGCAATGTCTATACTTCCCAAGGAGATTACGCCCGTGCGCTGGAGTACCATACGAAAGCGCTGAATATTAGTCAAAAAGTGTTCGGCGAGGAGCATCCCGATGTGGCTGCCAGCTACAACAACATCGGCAATGTCTATACTTCCCAAGGAGATTACGCCCGTGCGCTGGAGTACCGTACGAAAGCGCTGAATATTCGTCAAAAAGTGTTCGGCGAGGAGCATCCCGATGTGGCTGTCAGCTACAACGGCATCGGCAGTGTCTACTATTTTCAAGGAGATTATGCCCTTGCTCTGGAATATTCTACCAAAGCTCTGAATATACAAAAGAAAGTCTTAGGTGAAACTCACCCCAATGCTATTATGTGTTATTACACTATTGGCTCTATCTACGCCTCCAAAGGTGAATATGCCCTTGCTCTGGAATATTCTACCAAGGCTCTGGAAATATTTAAGATGGTCTATGGAAAGTCTCATCCTGATGTGGCTGGTCTCTTCTTGGAGGTTCATACAATATACGAAAAGGCAGGAAGCAATAAGGAATTCGAGCAACTCATAACCGAAACATTGCCCACAATGGCATACACTTTAAACTATATAGACGGTGATACCCCGGTACGAAAACAAGGAATGTCAGGAGAGTACTTCGTTTTGGAATACGCCGATTGGACCATACAGCGTAACACTTCGTTAATAAACAAGAACGACGAGTTACGCGGTAAGCCCAAAACTGTCGTTGTGATGAAAGACGGGGTCATAAGCGAGCATTCTTTTAAGAACAGTATTGGTGCTCAGATCAATTGCAAATATGTTGGAAAGGAAGAAAAACAAAGAATGATTGATGCTTATAAAAAATGGACAAAGAAGAAATAGACGATATTTTTGGATCAATTCTACGGATGCATCCTCATTCATTCGTCTCGAAGACAACGCTGCTCTTGATCCGTTGATGTCCATCACTTTGGCGGTGTCCCTGTTCATAACCAACAAACGAACAGATAAGGACAGGATTTTTAAGATCCCCATACCAGATCTAATCCGCGTTTGGCTAAAAGTGCCAGATAGATATTCTGCCATAGCGAGTAGAGGTACTGTTAAAAGAACATTTAAACATCCATAAATTTGCGTTTTAATCATTGTATTGCGGATATTTGGTATTATTTTTCGCAATACATTTGGTTTGTTAAAGAAAAATGTGTACTTTTGCACTGAAATTCTAAATCAAACTATTGGTGTCCGATAAATCGGCAGAAGCACGCTGGCGGATGCCAACAAACGGCGTCCGGAACACATTTATACGGTCATCTACGCCTACGAAGGAGTGCCCTCCGACATAAGGTTCACGTCCGCAGCTACCAACGACTCCTTCATGCTCAAGCCGACAACCCTGAACAAGGGGGACATAATGGCGATGGACCGCGCGTACAACTCGTCACTTACTTGCGGATAATCATTTCCCAAATCAGTGGTAATTGGCAAAGGTGCTTTCTGGGGTTGTCCTGTTTCTCATTCAAAATAAGGTTATTATCTGTTGAGATGGGAAATCATTTGGTCGAAAACAATAAGAATCGCGATGTCAGACATATCCGGTTTCTGTTTCTTCATCTCTTTAAGAGACAAACCAGATTTTTCAACATCGGGCAAAGTCCCAGTTTCCAGAAGATAGGTTAAATTTTCATTTCCTGCGTCAGATAGAGATAACAATTGTGACACCGTGGATTCAATTTCTTCCGACGGGTAATCGAATCTATCCAACAGTTTTTGTTTCAGTTCTTCATTTTTATCCATAATCTTATCCGATATTTGTGCAGGCATGGAAACAAGCATTGTTACATCCGCACCATTTAGACACATTGATTTTTGTCCAGCTTTTGTGAATTTCACCGGATTCCACCATTTCGTTTAAAGTCGGAGCATCTTTAGTCTCTGCATTTTGTTTAACATCTTCCGATTCTTCGGTTTCAACCGTTTCATCCTTTGAATCACGCGCTTCATTTGGAATTTCCACCGAACCGGGGTTGTCACCAGTGGCAAATTCATTCATTTTATTTTCAAAATCCATATTTGCAGTGTTTTTATAATATTGCATTTAACAAATGGAGAGCAGCAAGCGTTTTTTCCTTCTGCTCACCGGAATAAGTATTCAATAATTTCTGTTGCATATAGCAATTCGCCAGCACTTGAATTTTAAATGCCGAGCACTTAAAGTCATCAAAAGCATTGACTTTGCCAGTCTGAAGGAATGTCATTCCATAACATTTTGGACAGGCCCTATGAAGGAGACATTTTTTGCATTCGTCTGGCGTGAAGGCATTATAATCCGAGAAGTCAATATCTTTCATATTCTTCAAAAAATCACTTGTCATTGTGACTGGCGAAAAAACGGCACAAGGATAGGAAGTACCATCCACATCAACCAACGACGTTCCCTCTCCGCATCCACAATGTTTTGAGACAGAGAAACTGAAATCCACGAGTTCGGCAAGATCCAAATTCAGTAAGGAGCAACACTCATACTGCCTATTCTTTACATAAAAATCCGCAAGTTCAAGTAATTGATCTTTATATGTAGCAAGATCAGAGGTTTGCCATTCCATGCCGTATGCGAGATTAGCATATATCGTTTTAAAACCTGACTTATGGAGGAAACACACACCCTCGTATAAATGAGGCAGCGTTTTTCTTGAAATAGTGGCCTTAATGCCTTGCAAAGGCCAGGTACTGACAAAAAAATCAACATCTATTGTAGCGGCAAGGTCTCCCCTATTTTCCGACTGCATTTCAATAGTTCCGTCGAGACTAACTCCAAGCACAATCCTTTCACGATTCGCCAGAAACCATTTTTTCATTTCCGGAGTAAGGAGGGTTCCATTTGTAGAAGCAAAAAAGATATACTTCATTGGCCACTGCTGTTCCCAACACCACTCCGAGATTTCCCGAATAGCCTCAAATCTCAGCAACGGCTCTCCTCCCATAAAAGAAAATTCTATTGCCTCATAACGATGCTGACCAGACACTTCTGCAAAAGAATCCCGAATTATTTTTTTTGCCAGCGAAATAGACATTTCCCTCCCGGACTTAAACCGTTCATAGCAATACAAACACTTCAAGTTACATTGCTGAGTCAACATCAACGATATGTACCTTGTTGAAGATTTTTCCAAAACCATTATAATGATTTATTTTTAATGACAGGTCTCTTTAATAATGTCGCAAGATTAGGATCTTTTTTCAGTCTATCATAACAAAGAATAATTGCGACATCTTTCATTGCATGGTATTTTCGCAAAAAATCAGGAGTTATTCCATTGATATTAAAGGGGAAAATGTTTTTTGTTTCAAACCATTCGATAAATTTTTCCTCTCCTTCATCTGTCAACGACAAAATCTGACTTGTAACACTTTCCAACAAGACAGGGTTGTTAGGATAATCTTCTTCCAAAAGACGTTCTTTTATTTCCTTTTCAGTATATTTCATAACACCATCTCCTATGCGTTAATTAAATCTTTGGTCAGTTCTCGGACTATCGTTTGACCGAAATAACGAGAGTCGATTTCTAAAGGGTTGTAAAAATAACCCCAAGGATCGTATGCGGAAGGCGCTTCCTTAGTGTATCCAAGATTCCCTGTTTTCCATTCGTTTACAGTAGCTTCATCAATACCAAATTTTTCAGGATTGGCAATAACATCACTTTGAAATTGATGACGGGCTTCGTGTGCAACTGTATCAATCAGATACATAATCATTCCCGGATTAGTAAGGAAGTCGGCATTCAAATGGATATAACCATCTCCAGCATTATAGCCAAAGGTATAACTACCATCTTCAACAGAGAATTGTTCCCAAACAATTCCTTTCAAATCAATATCAAGACCATCAGCTATAGCTTTTGCATACTGTTGCGTAATCTCGTTGCGCGTTTCGACATCCTTAACACCCCAATTGCTTATCACATCACGCGTAAAAATCTCTTTGGCAGATTCAGCACACTCCTGCAATCCATATTCGCGTGCCGTATCGTGATAAATTTCCGAATCGCCCTTTACCTCTGACATCTCACTACCGTTTTCAGCGAATTCGGAAATATTGTCCGAGGAATAAGTTTCAGATGTCTCGAGTTGATTCCAGTAGTCGGAGACTTTGGTTTGGATTACTTCTGGGGATATTTCAATTTTAGGCAGTCCTGAAATTTCCAATGACTGCAATGACAAGTCTTGTCTTTCAAGATTATTTTCATTAAATTCATTCATTATGATTGCTTTTTTGCCACAAGACCTTGCTCTATGCAGCTGTTATGAATTCTCCACGCCGGGACAATTACCTTTACGCTTTCACCGTTTTCGAGCGTAAGGTCATCCCATTCTATATAATATAATCTCATAGCATCATCAACAATGAGTTCACTATTGGAATCACGTATGACACCTGAAGAAAACACTCTGTCAAGGAAGCTCACAAGTTGCTTTTTTTGTCCTGATTCTTTTGTTTTTTCCCACCATAAAAGCAACTCAGGACAATCTATACCCTTAATTCTTAATTCCAAATCTTGATAAAGTCCGTCAACAGATTCCTGATTTACATTTAAGCCCTGACTCACTTTGTACAGTATTTCGTATGTACCCGTGAACTTGGAAGCATTTTTTATAAAATCATCTTTTGGGAAAATAACAGCATCCTCACTGGGGTTATGTTCTTCTTCAGCATCATTTTCAAGAAACAAATTCTTAATTTTGTGTCTGAATTTATAGATTAACGCCCCCCCTGCCACAAGTGCCATTCCTCCTAATACAACTTTTGGGAAAATCGATTTCATTATAATAATATTTTTGGTTTATTAATTTTCACCCAAGAAGCGGCATCGTCCTTGTCGCTTGATATCAGCACTTGTCCCTGCGCCAATAGTGGAATAATATCCTTCTGGTCTGGCCGAAGTCCGAGTGCAGCGGCCATTACATCACTATCTTCTTGTGAAACAAGTCTATGCACTATTTTTGAATTTGTATTACGCAAAGCATCAGAAATCAATCGTGTAGGAACCTGATCAACAATCATAAGTCCTTCTCCATAACTCCGAATTTCTGAAAGCATATTGCCGAACAAGTCGGCCACGACCTGTTGAGGATTACCGGAAGCGGAATTGTCAATAGCGGGTTTTGCCAATACATTATGAGCCTCCTCCACGACCGTCAAATGAAGAAGCTTGTTTTCTTGAGCTCGCTTTCTGTAATCATCATCATACATATACGCAGAAATACGATACTCATAAAGGGAAAGCATCAAAAGAGACATAATCAGTGCCTTATCTTTTGAATTTGCTATTTTGCTAATATTAACAACAGTCGTATTGTTAAATAATTTTTCGTAAGGTGTAGAACGGAAAACATTTAAAATGTTGCCGCGCTTACCACGTGTAAGATAAGAGAAACGCGTCTCAAGGGCGGCAGACAAGCCATTGGACACTTCTTGGGAATAGCCTCGTCCTTTCAATAATTTTTGTGCCACAGGCAGAACACCGTCAAGTTTCGGATAGTCTTCTTGCTGTGGAATTTCACCCAAAGAAAATCCAGGTCCATAATGTTCCATCAAAAATGTATAGAAAGCCTCGTCAATCAAGACTGGCAGTATATCGCTTGTAGGAAGACTCACGTTCACCAATGCGGTTAATTGTTCACATCGAGTAAGCATATCAACAGGTGCTCCATCTATTGCCGCAGGTTGGAATGGATTTAATTTCAGTTGAGGTATAGCCCTCATTCCTTCGTGAATGCCAAAGACCTCAAGATTTTTCACCCCTGGCATAAATATATTAATCTTCTGATTTTCGGGGAGCACCTTGTTTTGTTCAATGGCCCAACGCACATATTCATCTTTGGCAGGCTCAATAATGAGAACCGGAATGTTATGAGCAAGCACGTCGTTAATAATCGTCTTACACGTTGTGGTTTTGCCGCAACCCGTACTGCCAACCACAAGTGAATGACGCACTAAGGAATTAATATCAATTTCGTACTCATTCTTTTGGATAATACCAGAATCAATGATGTGACCCATAGACAACGAATCACAGGACTTCATTACTCCCGGGTTGTTGGCGAAACGTACAGAAGAGCGGACAAATCTAAGTCCAGGAACATCTTTGCGAGGAAGAGAAGTCGCGAGAGAGAATTCCTCTGTATTCATTGGGGTGGCAAGATATTGGTACGGCTTGCCCAAAAGGTGCCAATCTCCATTGCTTCGTTTTTCGACCTCAGGCAAAATAACAGGGAGAATTTGAAAACTTTTTAGAAAATCAAGAGCTCTTGGCTGCCGTATAAGATGCAGCCGAATAGGTTCCAAATAAGTTTGGTCGCCAGAATAAACAGAACGCAATATTCCCAATACAGTATTTACATCCCGCGCACTATAGCTCAACACGTGCACTCCCACATTCCAAAAGCCCAAATTTCTTCCTTTCCGCAAGCGTTCTTCGTGCATATCAGTCATTTTTTCCGTATATTGGGCAAATTTATTCAGATAATCTTTCGCGACACTCTGACCCACTTGCACAGATCTGGTTTTGGTATAGCTCTTGCCTATTGAAAAACCACTTCCCATTATGGCAGCAATAGGTTCAATCAAAGGCAGGCCTTGCTGAATAATGGGACCCAAACCCAATGCGTTTTTCAAGATTTCACCTACACCAAGAGATACTTGAACATTTGTTGTGGAATTCTCCCCTTGAGAATAATTTGTAGAATTTGAAATATGAGTCGTCACTTCGGCATGAATGTCACTTCCCAACTTTTCAAAACGTTGTATTATTTCAGATATTTCCTCGTCACTCTGCGGTTCTGCAACTACAAGCAATGAGAAATCAACATCCTCATCTTTGTCGTCTCTTACGCCAAACGCCAATTGATCTAATGTTTGCAAGGTTTTATTATCCGTATTTTTTCTAAAAGACGGAATTCCGGTAATGGCACCCCCTACCTTATATCCAGAAATATCACTGACGACAGAACACGCCTCTTCAAATTCTAACGGATGAATATCAATGCCTGGCATACAATTAATCAGTGCACTTTTGATATGGGCCACCCCTTCTTCCCTGTTTACAGCGTTCAAACCGAGATAGACACCTGTATTTCCATCTTTTCTTTGAAGCAGAAAACACACACGTTCTTTCCACGAATGGATGGAAGCCAGAACTGATTGCCATCTTGAAATGATATCATAGTCTTTACCTTCAGAAGGATTTATCGGCAGTCTGTCTATTTTTATCCACGAAATGGCAGCGCCATTTATTTCTTTCCGCTCACAGAAAGAGTCGTTGGACCGACTTGACACATCTTCCAAATAAGATCTTTCCAACATATAGTCCACCAAAGACGTTGAATATTCCATCGGAATTTCAAAATCTCTCATCTTGGCCCGAAGTTCTTCTTCCGTGCCACTGAAATCAAAAGATTTAAATATTTTTTTTAGTATATTGCTCATAACAGATATTCTTAATTATATTTTGAACGGCGACATATTCACGCTATTACCCTCCACTGATATTTTCGGGAAGACTTGTGCGACACCATCCTCCGAAATTTCAATTTTCGCACCCAAGACAATGTTGTAAAAAATCTCTAATACATTAGAATAGTTTGCCCAATCAAATTCTCCTTTCAAAAAATCAACAATCAAAGACAGAATCCCCAACGGAGCCACAATCATTCCCGCGATAACAGTTTTAAATATGACGACAAAGAAGTCATCGTCTGGCGATTTGATCGATTTTTCATATTTTATCGCAGAAGCCAATTCACCTCCTTCATAAACGATACATTTAATATCAAACTTTCTTCTATACAAAAAATTTCCTTGTATTCTGTCAGAAATATCTTCCATTGTGAATTTGTATGGCAATGTATGACCTTTACTTGCGACCTTTATTATCTGGGATTTTTCCCCTTCATATTCAAATTGAATCCAAAAATTATTTGCAAGAGGCGTGGCTGTCACAATCGCATCGTCTTTCAGACAAAGTCCCATAGCCACAGTTTGAGACGGTTTTGCACACTGAACCAAAGCTTGGGGATACTTCAATATCTTTTTAAACGGCATCGGAGAAAGATTGGCAAACTCATTACCAAGAAAAAAATCTTTCACTCCATACCATTGGCTATGACCACCTGTAAGGATAATGATATCGATGTCATCAGTGGACTGATAGCCAAATTCTCGAGCTTTCAGGAAAGCTTCTTCCAACAATTTCCGCCAATTATCCCAATGATTTTGTGTCAATCCTTCAAAAAGACGTCTGTCAATTGAAAATTGACGGATATTCGAATTCATAGGGATTCCATAAATCTTCACAATCTCTATATAGTTTGTGATGAATGCAGGTGATGATACCGCGAGATTATTCTTTAATCCGTCAGACAGCGACTTGTCTTTCCAAGATTTTATTTCTGTTTCGCATTTTGCCATATATCCAGCCGGGACTTGGCCTGATACAGGAATACTTTTCAAATACTCTTTACAATATTCAGACAAAACGACATCTATTTCATGACCACCACATAAACGCGAACTGTCTGCCGTGGGATATGTAAACGGATTATTGATGCATAGTTCTCCATTTTTTACACTATATTCAAACAGCACTATATCTGTTGTACCCGCTCCCATATCAACCGTTATTGCCTTGTATGTTCTATTTTCAAAACACAAACCTGCAGCTTTCAATTCATTTGTTTTTTCATGCAACGCTGCAATACAGGCCGCTGTAGGCTCGTCAACGCCAATCACATTTTCTGCTGTACCAAAACCTGCAGCGATGACACAATCAATCATATCCCTTCTCACAAAGGATGGCCATTTGGCTGGAAAACTCACATATACCTTAGTAGAGTCGCACGTCCCATACTCCTTTTGATTGCAGTTTTGAACATATAAATCATATAGGTACTTTAAAAAAATCGTTGTATATTTCCGGGCCTGTTCTTTTTCAGTTTCATTAGTACTGATTAACTTTAGTTTGAAGTTATCAATTGTTTTTCCCTTGACATTTAGCAAATTTTGAGAGATGGCCTCGTCTGCAAAGAAAATTTCTCCGTCTGATTCTCGTTGAAATAAAACCGTAGGAATTTCCTCTTTGCCTTGGACAGTTAATGTAAAAATAATATCATTCTGACCTCTGTTGTATATTTTAACGACAGTGGTGCTTGTTCCAAAATCAATACCAATAATTCTTGTAATCATATTTAACCGATTATCACTAATTAATTGCAAAAATACAAATATATCTTAACAAATTGCACAATTGAAAAAACAATTATCTCATTTTTGTATTCCCAAAAACGAAAAGTCTTTATTTTCAACAAAAATGTCATTTTTTCTAATCTTTATCATCTATTGGATCTTGTTTCCTTTAAGATCATACAACACATATCCCCTATTGTCGTCTTGATTCATACCGCATTTCAGGATATTGTCCGACATCAATTCAACATGGCCATATTTTGCGGGGATAATCACCTTGCCGGTATGCTTATCCATAACGCCCCAGAGTTCGCACACGCGATAAGCAACCACTTTGTCCGAAATCACATATTCCTCATCATTATCGCAGCAAAATTTCACTTGATACTTCAGAGGTTTTGTTCCATCAATCACGAAAGAATCCACCACCTTCCCATCTAACGACACTCGCTGACGATGATAGTCCTTGCATAGGACAAAAGCACTTTTTTCACAAGAGATATCATCATACTCCACTGGAAACACCCACTCAAAACTGCCATTCCTGAGTAGTCCCTTTTTGTCATTCTTCTTCACGACAAACATATCCAGATCCGATACATAATCAATATCCTCGTATTCTTGGGGAAGTATCCAGGCACCGTCCCGGTTAAGCAGGCCCAGTTTTCCGTCTTGGTCCCCAATGCAACACACCCCGTGCTTGAAAACATAGTCGTGAGAGGGTATATAATCCAATTTCGGAGCGATGACATACTTTCCCGTCTCGTCTATGAAACCCATTTTCCCGTCAGGTTCGACCACTGCAGCCAACTCTTCGGAAAACACCCAGGCATATTGGTATTTTCCTTCGATGACGATTTTTCCCGTATTCACATTCAAAAAGCCCCGTTTTCCGTCCTTGTCACAGAAAACGGCAACCGAACCGCGATTAGGCACGGCAGATACCCATTGCAGTTTAGGAGTGATATAGTCCCCAGTTTGAGAATCGTACACTCTGACCACATCTCTATAATAATAATGGACCCATATACGATCACTCAGGTGACGGTCCCAATCGTGAGATGACTCGCCATAATACTCATCATAATAACGACAGCCGGCTTCGGCAATAAGGACAACGATAAATACAGCAACAATCACCAATGCGACTTTCCAAGCAACATTGAATACTTTTTTGATCTTCAACCAAAACTCTTTCCAATTGATTTTTATATTTTTCATCACTTTAAATATTAATATAATAAAAGAAAATTTTTTTAATTCACGTACTCCACCTGCACTCCGAACCACTCAACTAACAATTCGTCCACTTTACATTACTTTATTCCTCCTCAGCCTTGTTGATAAGTTCATTGAGTAACTCAATGGCATCTTCGTACCCTAATTGTGCAGACTTGGACAACCATTGCAAACCATTTTGTGCGTTTTGATAGCCATAATCTCCTCGTAATAATGCTATTCCCGCATAATACATGATGTCACGATACCCCCATTCCCCATCTTTAAGGAAAAACCATTTAAATGCCTCTTTGTAGGTCTCTGGCTTGGTTTCGGTTGAAAGCATCTGATACCAGAAATTGTTGTCGTTTGTACATGATTGTTCGTTGTCATCACCGACAAGCAATCTCATAAATTCATGACTTCTTTCAAGACTTTGAAAGCCACCCAGCATATACTCACCTCTACTATACCCTTGTTGTGCAGCTTGCACAAGTAATTTTTGTGCGGATTCGTAATTTCGGATTGTTCCAACTTCGCACATGTACATTGTTGCGAGGACACATTGGGCTTTTGCATCTCCCTTGGCAGCCAACACAGTTGCTAAATGGAATGCTTCTTCGTAATTTTCTGCTTCAACCTGTTGGATTAGATCCGCATACTTTGAATCTGTCCATTCTTCTGGCAATTGGTTGCATTCTTTATAATTAGGATTAACCATAACTGGACGCACAAGTTTTCCGTAAACTTTGTATGCGCCCTTTGTGGAGTATCTCTCGTCATTGAATGTCAAAGAAATGGCCGTACGTCCCAATCCTTGACTCAATGTGCCACTCCAATAATTACCTGATTTTGCATCTTCACTTCCCAATGGATCTAATCCACCAACAGGCATAAAAATCTCGTTGCCATTTGGTCCGACCACTTTATATCCTTTAACTTTACCCTTCTTCACCCATTTCCAAGTACACTTTTCACACAGTTCGATAAATTCTCTTTGGGTTGGAAGTCTCCAATCTTTATTTTTCTGAAATGCGGGGTCATAATCTGTTCCGGAAATGTTTTTGCCAATATCGATAGTCGATTGGTCTGTCCCTGGTTTAATATACTTGTAATCCCCCCATGTAAAACTATCTCGGGGGCTACTTTCTCCCCATGCATATAAATCTCCGGTCTGCAAAGGTGAAGATGCCCCAAGATTAACGGTACACCAATCTACACTTAGACCCAAATCGACAAAGGTTTGTGCCTTTATTCCTGAAATTATTAAACACGACAACGTTAGTACTAAAATCTTTTTCATAATTAATTACTTATTACAACAACACTGACATTTTTATAAAGTTATTTGTCATCTTCGTCAAAATAATCTTCAGCCATGCAGAAATCCAGCTGATTGTCGGCATCTGCCAGCCGGTCGAAAAAGCGGGTGCGGGCTTTCTTCTCACGGGCAAACATTGCCGATGTTCCGACAGTCGTCGCGGCAAAGCTGATGCTGTTTTGAATGTGGATGCTTGCGGCAACTTTCTCCACGTCCTGATTGGCCCCGATATAAGTGAACACCCAACCTTCGCCCTTGAGTTTGTCCACAAGCGAGCTGATGGCTTTGCCGTTGTACTCGTGCGACGAGTTCTCCTCGCCGTCGGTGATGACGGTTACCAGCACCTTGTCGTCCTTCTCCAGTTTCTTTTGGAGTTCGGTTATGCTGAAACCCATGGCATCATAAAGAGGAGTACCGCAGTTCGGATTGTAATCCTCTGCCGACAACTCCTTCACGCCAACGACGGGTTCGCAGTCGTAAATCTTTTTCGTTTCACAACTGTTGAACGACACAAGAGTCACAAAATGTTCCTGCTCCTCGTGCTTTTTCTGCGCTTCACGAATGGTCTGCACGGTCTCGTTTACACCATCGACTGCCTGTCTTTCAATAGATGACATAGAACCACTGGCATCCAAAATGATAAGATTGAAAATTTTTGTCTTCATTTTTCAAAACCCTTACTCCGTGTCGGGCGCAACTTCTGATTTTCAAAATTATACTTTCGGCATTATAGAGGGCAGTTATTGGGAAAATCTATCAGTGACGGTGTTTTTATTTTTTTAGTTTGGAGGTTATGTTAAGGGACATAACATTCCGCAAAGGTCTGTTTTCTCCATCGGATGCCCTTTGACTTTAGGAAATCTGCCGTCTCGGATAGTGTGAATGGCCGCAGATGCAGCTTGCAGGTTATCTACCTTTTTCTAAGCCACATTGCAAAGAAAAAGTCTTCCAGACGGTAGCCATTATCTGTACGCATCACTATGGATTTGTCCATCAACGCATTGAGTGCTGTCTGCAAGGAGCTGGCAGAGGTCAAATGATGCTTCTTAACGAATGTGCCAGAAGTGATATTGGTGGCATAACCTTCTTTTGCAATAGCAAAAAGGACCTGTTTTTGTTTCGTCGTAAGCATCGAGAGCGTTGATTCGTATGCAATTTCCTGCAACTGAAGTATATTGTTTTCAGCTACGGCAATGTCATCTTCGGCACAAGTGTCACCCGGATTGGTCATGCTGTATAATTCGTTGAGAATCAAGTGAACAAACCATGTATAACCTTCGTATCTGTTGTATGCGATATGCACGGCATCTTCGGTGATTTGCCTGCCGCGTTCTGCGAACATTCTACATGAAAATTCCGTATAGGTATCAATTGGAATAGGCGCAAGGCTCATTGTTATCGCACTCTGATAGAAGGGTTTCGAGGGCGAGTTGAACATGTTGGACATGATATGTCGCTTGCTGCCAGAGAAAATGAATGATGTGTTGTGACATCGCTGTATGTAGGTACGTAACAAAGCCTCGATATTCTTTTCCTGATATTCGCCAATCTGCTGAAATTCATCAATTGCCACCAGACAAGGCTTGTCTGCAGCTTCAAGATAGCTGAATATTTCATGCAAGGTGGTCTCTGGCGAATGAATCTCGCCTACGCCAATACTGAATGTCGGTTCACCACTCATGCCATCAACGGTGAATCCCACTCTCAACGACTGAACCATCGAGAAAAAACGTTCCACAAACTGTTCACTCTTCGATTTAAGCGAGCGATACACCTCATTGCCAAATGCCTGCACCATGTCAGCAAGCGATGATGTTGCATATAAATCAACGTAAAATGTATGATAATTCGAAGTTATTTCCTGCTGCTTAAGACAATGGTGTATAAGGCCGCTCTTACCCAGACGACGATGTGATATCAACGCAACATTACGACCATTCACAATCTGTTTGATTAGCGTATCTGTCTCCTGTTGCCGGTCGCAGAACAGCTCTGTTGGAATGTCTTTCCCCAAAACAAACGGATTATTATTCAGACCTTTCATCATTTTATTGTTTTTACAATTATTGCTTTTTAGGTAATTATCATAGACTTACATCTGTGAACAAAGCTAACCCTCATCAACATAGAATATAGCCGCAAAGGTACAACAAATATCCGATATAGCCAAGGGGAAGAATATAAAAAAGCAACTGTTTTTCTTTTGTTTTTTCAGTAATCCGTTTATTGTCTCACCACTTTTTTTCTTTTCACCACACCAAATGCGACATTATTTTTGTATTTTTGCCGCAAATTTTGCGACGATATGAATGCTTTTATGTCGCAAAAACAAAACTTCACCTATGTACATACACGAAAGAGACAATTGGACGACTTTTAGATGGAATGCTGCACAAGTATCATTCTTGCAAGAAACCGTGTGCCGTAAACAAGGTTTGCTTTGTGGACGATTGGGCACATTGGGATTTGACAACAAGGTAAAGACTCTTGCTGAAAATCTAACCTACGATGTCGTATATTCTTCTGAAATAGAAGGTGTTAGTTTGAATATTGACGAAGTAAGATCTTCCATTGCCCGCCGCTTGGGCATAGAGAATGTGAAATATTCATCCCCGACGCGTTATATCGACTCAGTGGTAAGTGTAATGTTGGAAGCCACACAATGTTACGACCAGCCGCTCAGCAAGGAAAAACTTTGCGCTTGGCAGGCCGCCTTTTTCCCAACAGGATTCAGCGAAGGAAGCCAGATTGAGGTTGGCAAATACCGCAGCCACGAGGAGCACATTGTAAGCGGTATGTTCGGAAGAGAGAAGATACATTATATGGCTCCCCCTCCGGAAAGAGTGGAAAGCGAAATGCGGCAATTTCTCGACTGGTTCAACAGCGATGAACCAGTCAGCAGTATCGTCCGTTCGGCTGTCGCTCACTTTTGGTTTGTCAGCATACATCCTTTTGAGGATGGCAACGGCCGTCTGGCCCGCATCCTTTCCGATATGCTTCTCGCTCGCGGAGAGAAAAACAATTTCAGATTTTATAACATTTCTTCCCAAATCAACAAGGACAAGAAGCATTATTACGACATCATAGAACGAATGCAGCAGGGCGATGGCGACCTCACCGAGTGGATAATATGGTATATGCAAAAACTGGAAAACGCGATTGATGAAGCCGAAATGGTGATATCCACCATCCTAAACAAAAGCTTTTTTTGGCAGAAGGCCTCGACCGTCCCGATGACGGAGCGCCAAATCCAAATGCTCAATCTCTTTCTTGATGGGGAAGAGGCGAAAATCACCTCAAAGAACTGGGCTTCTATGGCTGGCTGCTCGAAAGACACTGCCCTCCGCGACATAGAGGATCTTGTGACCAAAAACATTTTGGTGATGAATGTGCCGGGGGCAAAGCGTCCGAGTTACTCCATTGTTTACGATGCGGACGACCTTTCCTAATTTATCACTGAAGTAACTATTGCCGATGAGGATGGCCTCCCCTATCTCAACGGCTTATTCAAAGGCAAAAAGGTCGTGCACGAGCGGCTGCTCAAACTCGATGCGGAACTCTACCGGAAAGGAGAGCTTACCTTGCAGAACCTGCTTGCAAAATACTGTTCCTACCTGATGACCGAAATTTCATAAAAATCGCGCCAAACTGCTGTAAATGAGAAAAAACTTGTAATTTTGCCGCACCGTTTCCTTTGAGGATTTTGTTTAACGGACTTCGCAAGATTCGGAGGGGCGGCGGGATGGAAATGAGAGAGAATAAAAGTTCTCTTATCTAATAAAAAATTTTGTATATGAAACAGTTAATTAAAAAGTCTTGGGCAGATTTTCAAAAAATTAAAACAAAGCATTTTGTTATACCCAATTCGATTCCTATTTTATGGTTCGGTGATTTAAATGCCTATGTTAATTCTAATTCACGCATCATAACTGTTGGCATTAATCCATCTAATATAGAATTCTTACCATCCCCTCGACATGGTGTTTATAGCGTTAATTACCGTTTTCCTTTGGCTAAAAGCTTGGTTGGGAAAAACAGTTTGACTAATAGTGACATTCAACTGTATGAAGATGCTATGAATGCATATTTTAAAAACACCAAAAACGGGAAACCGACATGGTATAAGCCTTGGTTCGGTAGTTATGAAACTGCATTGAACGCCCTTAATGCAAGTTATATTAGTAATTCCAATTATCAAAACACAGCTATTCATGTTGATTTGTGTTGTCCTTTTGCAACAAGCAAATGGAGTGGCTTGACACAAGCAGACAAGTGTTTAATACAGTCGTGTCAATGTTTTTCCTTTCAAGATTTAATCAAAGTCCTTAATCCTCATATAATAATAACATGTATGAATAGGGTTCAGATTGGTCAAAATTATATAGATGTAAATGGCAATCCTTGCCAGAAAATCAACGCTTTATTTAATTTTGAAAAGCTAAATTCGAATAATAATAGGACGATTGCTTATATTCGGGTCCATCGGTTGCAAAGCGGTCAGGTGTTAATTTGGGGTAATAATGGAACTACACCTTTTGCTTTTTTTAAAAAAGGGGAGATAAATAATCAAATTGGTTTGATTAAGAAAAATTTAAATATACCTTGATTATAGTGGATTGATATCTGCTACATATTCCGCAACTCATAATAAATCATAAGATTACCACAATGCCTGGCTTATCAAAATCCAAATACACCAATTTCCGCAAGTGCCCGAAATGCCTCTGGCTCGGCACGTACAAACCGGAAGAACAAATTGTTGACGCCTCCACGCAGGCCCGCTTCGACGCTGGCACCATCGTGGGCGAACTCGCCAAAAACCTCTTCGGCGACTTTACCGACGTCACCACCCACGCGCCCGACGGCCGCCTCGACATCAAGGCGATGCTGGCACGCACGCAGCAAAGCGTGGCAGAAGGAACCGAGAATATCTGCGAGGCCGTGGCAGCGGAATATCCGCAGGTGGCCGCCAACAGCAATGCTGCCGGCGCTCTTCCCCGACGACCCGTCGCTGGACTACCACAACCTGGCGGGCTCGGTACACAACGGCGGCGAGGCGATGGACATCTACCCGCGAATGGCGGCGATGTCGCCCGACGAGCGTGCCGTCGCTCGCGTATCTCTGCTCCGCTACTGCGAACTCGACACCTACGCGATGGTGAAGGTGCTGGCGAAAATCAGAGAACTGGCGTAAGTACTAAAATTTTTGTGTTTGCAAAAAAATAGTACTAAAATTTTTGTGTTTACAAAAATTTTAGTACTTTTGCACAAAAATACACGATGAAGATAATCACCCGGCAAAAGTATATCAACGCCATCTTTAAAGCATTCGATTTTGTCCCGATTGTAGTGCTGATTGGAGCTCGTCAGGTTGGCAAGACCTCCATTATGAAGAGTTTGCCAACAGACACTTATAAAAACAGTCTGATGTTGAATGGTCAGGATCCCAATATTGCTGGACTGTTTCAACAATTTAATTCCATTGAGCAATATCTTCAACTCTATCTCAATTCAGAAATGGATGGCTTGTTGATGATTGATGAGTTTCAGTATATTGATAATGTCTCAACCACATTGAAATTGCTGAGCGACAAATATGAGAATCTGCGCATCCTCTGTTCGGGAAGTTCCAGTTTGGACATTTTGCAGAATGTGGAAGAGTCGTTGGCGGGTCGAGTGCGTATTATTGAAGTGCTGTCCCTTTCCTTTTCAGAATATCTGCTCTTCAAGGACAGCACATTGTATCAATTACAGCAGCAAGCCACCACTGCGGACGAGGCCTTAATGAGACCCATTGCGGATATTTACTTGGAGTATCTGATTTATGGCGGACTTCCGCGGCAGGCCCTTGTGAATGATTACGATGAAAAAATAGAATTGGTGAATGACATATACCAAACTTACTTGCTCAATGATGTTCGGAAATATGTGAAAAACGAACATTTTGTGGCTTTTAACAGGTTGCTACGTCTTTTGGCCACCCAGATAGGCAACTTGATAAATGTTAATGAGCTGAGTAGAGAAAGTGGACTTACATATGTTGCTTGTGAGAAATATATTCACCTTTTACAGAAAATGTACATCATTCGCTTGGTTGAGCCCTACGCCTCCAATAAACGGAAGATGATTTCCCAGATGAACAAAGTCTATTTTTACGACCTCGGTTTGCGAAATATCATCTCTAACAATTTCAATGAGATCACATTTCGAACCGATAATGGCGCTATTTTTGAAAATGAGGTTATGCTTGAATTATGGCGTAATAAAAAGGCAGGCGAAACGCTGAATTTTTATCGTACTCTAAATGGCACCGAAGTGGATTTCGTTCTTACGGGGCCAAGAAGATCATATCTTGTGGAATGCAAGTATCATAAATATGATAAGCCAGTAAAAATAAAGGCCCTGCGCGATCTTTCCGCCAAACTCAATATTGTCGCAGAGAATTGTTATGTGGCGAATATCAATCGCTTTGCATTAGAAAACGACGTGCAAATGATGCCCGGCTTTTGGGCTGATCGTATGACAAAGTAACATTTAAGTGGACTTCTAATTAAAACTAATTGTTTTTCAACAACATACAATATAAAAACACGCGATTTTTGTCATTATTTCAGGCTCTATGAATACCAATCACGAATGCAAAAATAAACAATTATCCGACACGCTGAGCGTCTTCTTTGAAAATAATGTCAACCTGGCCCATATCAAGCTCATTTCGCTGTTTATGATGGCCTTGTGCAAGGCCGGAACGGTGTGTTTCAGTATGTTGCCTAAAAGGGAAACGTCCAATACGCAGGAGCGCATCGACCTCGTGCAACGGTACATCAACCTGTTCGACGCCGACACCATCGACTGTCTGCTCGCCGACAGGGAATTTGTCGGCGAGAGATGGGTTAATTGGCTGAACGATAATTGCATAAGATATTTCATCCGCATCCGCGACAACTCATTCAACAAACCGGAAGATGCGGTCGAGACGTACCGCCAGTGCTGGCAGATTGAGACGATGTTCAAGGCGATGAAGAGTGTCGGCTTCAATATCGAGACAACTCATCTGTCTGATATTGAGCGAATTGAAAAGCTGCTGTTAATCGTGATGATGGCGTTCCTCTGGTGCTACAACATCGGCGAGTTCGTCCACCGCAACCTAAAGCCCATTCGGGTTCTGCGACACGGTCGGAAGGAGAAAAGCATCTTCCGCTACGGGTTGGACATCCTCACCGAGTTCCTTGCGCGTGACAGGAACGACCACCAACTACAATTCTTTGACTTCCTGGTAATCAATGAGATGCCGTTAAATGTAACGGGATAAAAAAAATGTCATGTACTAATATTCCCGTTATTTCTTTTTCTTCAATTCCCAACCCAATTTCTTTACCAACTTAATGGTATTCAGTGCCATCAGGCGGTCATACTCTTTTTCAGATTCGGGAAGGCGGTTGTAGGGCAACATATCCGGATGGAGCTTCCGTTCATCATCACGAACCGGGCCATAATTCCAGCCTTCCTTACGGCGTTCCTCAGCCCACACCTCGTGAGCATTCTCAGCGATGGCCTCTCGCAACTCAATGAGTTCATCCTCCACTTTCACATCCGACAGGTCAATGGGATGCGGCACGTATTCGTCGCTGTTGCAGATGACTACCATACTGTTCGCAGAATCCGCCCAGGCATCCAAAAACTGCGATAAGGTATAACGATTCTGCCGCTGCGGCGTAGCTGGGTCTATCAGTGTAACAAAGTTTTCATCTGCACGAACCAGAATGGCCACGTGATTGGGAGTAGGTCCCACTTCCCTATCCTTACGCTGTTCCGCAGCATAATCACCCGACAATTCATTTTTATCAACGGCAACTATAATCACACGGTCGTCACTTGTCATCTTGCAGACTTCTTCCATATTGCAAAAATAACGATGACTAATGGAAAGCCCATAACTACCGGCAAGACGTCCAACATCACACAGTGCCGTACCTTCGGACCGCAACCAACCCTTACCCAACGCTTGCTGCAACAATGTTTCATCATCCACCTCTATGCCAAAATGACGCAAGGCTATGCCTTCACAGTAAACCGCACAACGATTATCCACCATATTTTGCGCCACTTTAGCCGTCATGGGCAAATCAAAGGATAAGGGGAACGGTACATCTTTTTCCATTTCATCAAGCATAGAGGCAAGGTTGTCCAGAAACACAGTGTCGTTGCACGTGTCACAAACTTCAGCATCATCTTCTATGGCACACAAAAGACATTCCATCTGTTCGGGATGTTCCACCAAATATTGACGTACAATCTTTTGTTCCTCAGGTGTAACATTACCTTCAGCGTACGCAGCCAATAATTCATTCGTTACCCTTGTTTTCATCTGTCAAGTGTTTTATAGATTATCTTTACCCTGTCATATCCACGTTTGAAAAGGTTGTCAACATACCCGCTATCGGGTACTACAAACTGCCCCTTGTTATTGTACCGCACAATATTTTGGCGATGCCAATATTCCTGCAATTGTGCTGCAATCTCCTTACTGCTATAGCCCTGAAGGCGTTTAACAAGCACAAAACGCTGGTCAGGATTTTCCAAAGCATTAATGGACTCCTGCAACAATACCATACGATAGCGGCGTTCTCTTTCAGTTTCGTCGTCTATGGGAATATCAACCTTCGATTGTTTTCCTTCCTCATTCTCCACAGATACATCCAAAGAGATGTTTTTTCCTCCGTTTTCTATCAGGTGCCGACGAAGTTCAAGTGAAAGATTGAAAGCAATTATCTTCAACCAGGTTCCCAACGAGCTCCTCCATTGGAAAGAACGCAGCGAATGCCAATCGCATTGGCGTCCTTTCATCAACATAAACAATTCACTCTGCAATTCATCCAAGCACTCCGTATTATTGAATATGCGGTTACAAACGGCAACGCACAGCGAACGATAGCGGTCATAAATCAAATACACTGCCGCATCGTCATCGTACGGTTCCGTAATGATTCGTTCCACAATCTCCTTATCGCTCAGTTTCGCATATTTGTCATCAAGGGTAAGAGGCATATCGTATGAAACAGTTTCTAAGTATTTTTCTGCAAAAATAAGGAATATTATTTATAATGCAATATTTTTCTTTTACTATTTTTCTTTACAATATTGCTTTATCTGATCCTGGTATTGAAAATTTTAAATAAGTCCCACAATACTTCAACCATTCCAAATATACAATATTGCTTATTATTAAAATAATATTTTTATCTTATTTTTATAATCAATTAATTTTCAACGATAAAAATTTTTAATTTTCTGCAAATTTTAATAAATTATTCCATTGAATCAAAGTATCTTTGCGAAAAACAAAATCAATATGGAAAAATAAACAACAAACTTCGGTTCAATCTCAGATTACGTATTCAAACTTTTTCAAAAATTCTTCATTTACTTTCCTGTAATTCATTTTTTTGTATTTTTGCTGCGTTGATGTGTCTATATTTCAGTTGAGAAATCCAGGGAACTTAGCATATTTACACAAAAAAAAAGTTTCACTTAAAATCTTCACTATGAAAAAAATCATTGTTTCTTTTGCAGCACTGGTGTGCGTATTTTCCTGCTTTGCACAAAACTGCGCCATTCACGGACATATCAATATATCCGAGGTTCAAGGAAAGGAAGTATCTGTCATCAACATACTTACCGATAGCATTTTGTCCACGACCACGATTCGTGACAGTGCGTTTACTTTCAACATTCCTGTTAACGAACCCTTTTGGTGTAAAATTAAGACGGAGAATATCGATGACTTTAATTATTACTATTTGACAATCGTAGCAGAACCCGGAACCGTTACTTGCGATTTGGTCACCGACGAACTTACAGGTACACCAACCAACGAACGATACAGTCAATATTCCGTGGAGATGAAGCGAGAAAATGCCATTATGAATGACATCGCAGAACAATATAACACAGAATATGAAAAAAATCACAATCCTTTTGCAAAAGAAACAAAAAGTCTTGCAGATGAACTGTTGGCCCAGATGAAAAAAACTACCAATCTGGCCAAAAACACATTTATTGAAAACAAAGACAATCTTTTGGCAACGGAAGCTTTCAATTATTTGATTGAAATGCTCGAATATAAATTCATCAAGTACAATGAATTGAACAGTCTTTGGGCAGAAGCGTCGCCTTTGGTGCGCAATTATCCGCCTCTGGCAGAGAAAATGAAAAAATTGGACAATTTGAATTTAACCGCTGCCGGCAAGCCCTATATTGATTTGGACCTTACTGATTTCAAGACAGGCAAGTCTGTCAAACTCAGCGACTATATTGATGGGAAAATTGCCCTGATTGATTTTTGGGCTTCGTGGTGCAAACCCTGCCGTGAAGAAATTCCGAACATCGCCCAGATTTATGATAAATACGGCAAAGACATTGTTGTCATCAGCTTAAACGTTTGGGACAAGCCCGATGCACAAGCCAAGGCAATTCATAGTATGAAAATGAATTGGACGCAGTTGAGCGACAGCACCAAAAACGCCACCAATGTGTATGACGTTAAAGGAATCCCGCACATTATGCTCATTGGCAAAGACGGAAAAATATTGGATCGTGACCTGCGTGGCGAAGAAATAGAAATTGCTGTCCAAAAAGCCCTCAAATAAATCAGCTTTTATTCAGAATAAGGAAAAAACCACCTCACCAACACTTCGTCACAGAATATCCAACAGGGACGGCCAACACCACGATGCCACTCGGGACAGACTTTGAGCGATTCGGCTTTGACACGCACATAACGGGCACGCTGCCGCAAGTCTGAAAAGTCAAAAACCACAAAGATGTCGCCCATCGGTGTGCAGAAGAAAACCGTCATCGCGAATTTGGCTTCCGTATTGTTTATACAGCTTTTCCGTCTGTTTACTTTTACCAATGAAAATAGCGTGTGAACCTTTGTACGATTGGGCAGTTTTCGTAATTGCGATTGCCAGACTGCCTACAACAAGACATTTAATAATTACTTGAAGCATCCTGGACTATAATGTTCCAATCTTCTCGTAATTCTCTAAAAGAATAGTCGTATTTACAATCATCAGAAGGTATAATCGCAAAATATTTAAAATGCCTATAATGCAGTTTTTTATTGGTGATTTCAAAAACCGTAGCCCTTTTTTGATTAGGTTGGGCATTGATTCCGCACAATTTAACCCACTTGAAATTCTTTCCATCCCACCCCAATACGGATATTGAAATCAAATTCTTTGAGGTCATATTCACAAGACTGATATTTTCCTTGGCACCATTCGGAATCTGTTTGGATGTAAAAACGTATGCTAATGGAGAACTATGGTATGGAAGTGGATTCGCATTCACATCAGCATCGGCATCAAAAATCGACACGTCCAGTCTGCCTAATTTCTTTTCTATTTTATATTGATACTGGTTGTTCCCCGCATTAATTGGCACAATCGCAAAATATCTATAAAGATTAAGGTTCTGGAATTTTTTTCCATAATCTTTGTCATCATCGAAGCCTTTTAATTCATCAGCTCCCAGACTTTCCCAAGAAAACGTGAGGGGTGAGTGTACAAACACTTCAAATTTAACGGATTGATAACGACTGTAATTTGTGATTTTTACAAATGAATAGAATTTTCCTTTGCCATTAAAAACGTCAACTATAACGGCAGATTTGTTGTCAAAAGCAGGTTGCGGATAATCTGTATTAACAACAGGTTTGTCTGATTGGGCCGATAAACTCAAACTCAAAACCAAGAGCAAAACCATCCCTCCGAAAATACGTTTAAAAAATTTTTTCACATCCATATTTAGAATCTTTTTTTTTTGCAAATTTACAAAAAAAAATCAATTACAAGATATTTTTGAATTATTCCAACAATGAGGAGTTTTTTTTGATATTAAGAATTGAAGATGTGAAAAGTGAACTGTAATCTGAAAAACAAGACATTATAATTACTCGCTGCCAATTTTCTTCCGCCGCGGCAGGGTTGAGGTATTTCATTATGAATCTCTGAGGCAGCGAACAGAAAAACCATAGTACTTATTGTTAAAACTCCTGTGTACAATAGCGTCATCATAGTACAAATAACGAATGAATGCACTTTGGATATTGCTCTGGGTTGCACTCCAAAAGTATGCGCCATGGCCAAAACTCCCGAAGCTTCCATAGTAGTAGCCTATGGGAACAGCATTAAATCCTGTGGTGTCGTTGGCATACAAATTGTTGCCAACAGCTGATGTATTAGAACTGCTACTCCACCCCGTGGTGGAAGCCAACGCTTTTGCCACGTTCGTATTGCTGCCCACATAGTCGGTCAATTGCGTCCACTCAGCATCACTCGGAACGTGCCAGTCCGTGGGGCAAATGCCCTGAATCCTGCTCGGTTTGCTGTCAAAAAAAGAATAATTGCCCATCACCGCCTTCCAGTTGTACAAATAGCCGAAAGCACTCACGTCGCCGACGTTGTTATTGGGATAGTAACGATAGGCTCTGAGAGTACTGGTGCTGCTACCTAATGCGATGTTCGTACCATCTGCGTATTTTGTCGTGCGCAAATTCTCTGCCATCCAGCATTGTTCGCCGAATTGAATTGTGCGGTAAACATTGCCATCACTATCAACAACGCTGTCGGGACAAAATTGGGCGACAATTGCCGCCACCTTGAACACGAAGTCCTCGCCCTGCAGCTTGTCGTATTCGGCCAGAACGTCGTACTCGATGCGCTTGCCGGTGCCGGCGGTAACGTTCTTGCCCACGGCTCCTGTCACGTGTTGCAAAGCATTGCCGTAAGTGACACCGCCGTCGGTGGACATAAACACGCTCACATCGGCCTGCTTGTCCAAGTCGTACATTATGATTACTTTGTTGCCCTCCTGGTGGAAGGAGACGTTGGTCACATTCTGCGCAAATGCCACCGAAAACGCGAACAACAGGAAAAAGATTGGGAGAAATTGTTTCATTGACGAAAAAACTTAAGAAGTTAAGAAATTAAGGAATAGTACATTGCCCAACCCCTCATTGCGCTTCGCTTATATGGGGTTACAGAAATCTCGCCTCTCCGAGGCAAACAGTCTTCATTGTTCATTATTCATTGCTCATTGCTAATTGTTAATTGCTCATTGCTAATTGCTCATTGCTAAGGAACGAGGACAAGGCGGAAGCCGCTGCCGCTGCCCCTGCCGTCGGGGTCGAAGTTGAGGCGATTCGAGACGCGGCAGCTCCTGGAGAAGTCGTTCCAACAGCCGCCGCGCAAGACGCGGCTCGACCCCGAAGAGGGACCCTGCGGATTGGTCTGCGCACCGCTGCTGTAGCCGCCGTACCAGTCAGAGCACCATTCATAGACGCTGCCGCTCATATCATAGATGCCTAATTCGTTGGGCTGCTTGGTGCCCACAGGGTGGGTCCGTTTTCCACTGTTGTCGTAATACCACGCCACATTGCCCAGTGTGTTGCTTCCACTGTACTTGTACCCCTTGGACTTGTTGCCGCCGCGGGCGGCGTACTCCCACTCCGCCTCCGTGGGCAGGCGGAACTTCTTCCCAGTCAACCGGTTCAATTTGCCGATGAACGCCTGCACGTCGTTCCAGCTCACCTGCTCCACCGGCAGGTTGTCGCCCTTGATGTACGACGGGTTGCTGCCCATCACCGCCGTCCACAACTCCTGGGCAACCTCCGTTTCCCCGATAAAATAACCATTCGTCAGTGTTACCGGATGCGCTGGCTTTTCACTCTTGGACGCATCTTTCCCCTGTTCCGCGGTGGCTCCCATCGTGAAGGTGCCGCCCTCAACGTACATCATCTTGAAGTTTACGCCGTTCACGGTGAAATCAATATGTTCCAACACGTCTATGCGCACTTCAAACACAATGTTATCACCGATTAACTTGTCCTTTTCCGCACTCACGTCCCATATCACCGTGTTGTGTCCCTGTCTGGCTTTGTCAAAGACATCGCCCGACACCTGTTCCAGTCTGTTGGCAAACGTGGCTCCGCCGTCAGTGGAGCAATATACATTCACCCTGTTGTATTGATTGCGCAACGGGGCGTCCATATCATACGATATTTCAATCTTATCGCCGACTTGCTTGACAGTTACGTTGCTGACGTTCTGCGCCCACAAAGCCAGCGGCAACAGTAAGAGGATTAGAGCACATATTTTTTTCATAACTCAATATTTTTTTTGACAATTCTTTTGTTTAAGAAATACGATGTGATGTGACAGAGGGATTATTCATTATTCATTATCTGAATTATCACATTCCGTTTGTAGAGAGATTCCTCGCTCCGCTACGGAATGACGAGTCGTTGCACACAAGAAAAAGGCGGCGACGGATAGTGATAACGCAACAACATTGTCGTGGTGTCGCCGCGGA
>JAZLHE010000031.1:0-3317 GCA_045616665.1 Bacteroidales bacterium
GCCTTTCTTTTTACAATGGTAAACAGAAGACACAAATTCGGCGGGGCCGACGATGCCACCGACGTGATGGCCTGCGGCCATCACGCTCGCGGCATCACCGGCGGTGCAACTATCTACCAAAGTTCCATACTGGGCTACGCCTACAATTCCTCCAATATTAATATCGTTGTTATAGGTAGCCACAGTCCACTTATTAGAAAAGACAGTATCTGAATTTAAGCATTTTTTAACAACTGTGGTATAGGCTACGCCGCAGATGCCGCCTGTGTACGACGCACCCTCTACCGTGCCCGCGTTGGAACAATCGATCACATCGCCGCCCTGTGTAGAATAGCCTACAAGACCGCCTGTGTACGACGCACCCTCTACCGTGCCCGCGTTTTCACAGTCCTGAAGGCCCCCGCCCTGATAGGCGTAGCCGCAGATGCCGCCTGTGTAATTGGCAGAACCTTTCACATGGGCATAATTCACCGTATGGTCAACGATGGAACCATCGTACAAACGACCCACCACAGCTCCAATGAAATTGTCGCCCGTGTGGTTGCTCAGCACTTTACCTGACACCGAACAATACGACACTTGCGCACGGTTCTGCATCATACCCACCAAACCACCTACATAGTCCTTACCCGTCACATTCACATCCACCAAATGCAGGGAGTCAATATGACATGCATTCACAATACCAAAGAGACCCTGATAGGTAGTGGAAGCATTATTGATATATAAATTTGAAATTTTCTTGTTATTGCCATTCAAAACGCCCTTGAAAGGAGCCTGCATCGTACCAATCGGAGTCCAACTGCCGAGCGGGCTCATATCAATATCCGTAGTGACCAAGATGGTTAATCCGCTGAAGCCACCCGCTGCGGAAAATCCCTTGTAGGAAGTACAATTGTTGACGGCATCGCGGAAGTTGACCAGATCCTGCAGACTGTCGATGGTCAACTGGTACTCGTGAGCGATTTCCGACGGATAGAGATCCAAAAGAATATAGCGTTGCAGACCATTCGCACTTAATGTAAGCGTATCGTGCAGCACTTGGTTGCCTGTTAAAGCATTGAGTTTGGCGCTGTCGCCTTCAAACTGCAAGCCTTTCACGGAAGCGTAGCTGATGGACAGGCCATCGGCATTGGTGGTGATGGCAAAATTCTTTCGCACCGAGTTGGCGTGGTCGGACAATGAACCATTTTCATACAAATAAATAGGTGCAGCGGCCAACTTGGCAATGGTGGTGGTATCGATGCCCTTGGGACGAGGATACATTCCTTCTGCAAACACCCAGTTTTCATCGGTGAAACCTTCCACACCGGCATCACGCAAGGCCGTACCCAGGATTTCGGAAGTGAAACGATCGCCCTGATACTGAGGATCGGATGACGCATTGTTGCCTATCGTTGGAAATTGGCAGAACTGATTGTTGAAAATGTTGTATATGTACGGTCCTCTATCATTTCTATAACCAATAATAGCACCAACACTAGAAGTAAAGCCATTGACGGTGGCAATACTCAAATTATATCCTGAAAATCCGTATGTGCTAAGTAATCCTATCACACCTCCAACGTAATTAGTGGTAGCCATAGCCGACACCGTTCCCACATTCAAATTATAGCGTACGGTATCGTAATAATGCTGCATATATCCAACGATTCCACCCACACTGCTTTTAGAGGCACCGGTAGAGATAACTGTCCCCATATTGACGCAATACTGGACATACGTACGTGAAGTGATGTTAGAATTATTACTTCTATAAAGATGACCAGTAATACCTCCGATATATTCGCCAGCTGAAGAGACGTTCGCTCCATTGGAAGAATATTGAATGATTGCGTCAGTACAATCTCCGGCCAGACCGCCTACGTAGCTGCCCGTTGCCGTAACGTCACCCGTATTCTCGCAATGCTCCAGTACCGAACTGTTCGTGGTCTGGCCGGCCAGACCGCCTACGTAGCTGCCACCATTCACTTCAGCAGTAGAATGACAATTTCGTATTACACTACTATACGTCAAGATACCGGTCAAGCCACCCGTATAGTTACGGTTGGAGCGGCCGGTCACCTTTCCTTCGAAGGAACAGTTGGACAACATCGTACGGTTGTTCATATACCCCACGATACCGCCCACGTAGGTGCGACCCGTCACATTACCCGACACGTGCAGACTATCGATGCTGCCGCCATCGCTTATGCAGCCAAAAAGACCCTGGTAATTGAATTGGTCGTTGTCGGTATCGGCTGTTTTATTAATATATAGATTATCAATATGATGACCCTTGCCAAGGAAAGTACCCTTGAAAGAGGTCGCGGAGTTGCCAATCGGCGTCCAGCTTTCGCCAAGGGTTTCGGAGCAGACCTCACTCATATCAATATCAGTCGTAAGCACAATATAAATACCCGAGAAGCCACCCACACCGCTTACGCCCTTATAGGTAGTGCCGTTGTTGACGGCATCACGGAAGGCAGTCAAATCGGCCAAACTGTCAATGGTGAGCACTCCCAGATTACCTATCACGAAAGGAACGGTGTGTGCATAACCATCTTTTGTACCCGTCAAGGTTACCACCAGCAAAGTGTCGTTTGGCAGTGTACCCTGCTTTACCTCATTTCCTTCCACATAGACATATTCGGGATGAGAGGAAGTGTAGGTGATTTCATCCAAATTAGCCACCGTGAAGGGGAAGGTATAAACACGGCGCACGGTTTCGGTATCGTAGAGGAAGACCGGCGTAGAGGCCACCAAAACGGCAGTGCTGTCCTGCCAGAGTTTGAGACGAGGATAACGATCTTCGCTGAAAACCCACAATTCATCAGAGAATGTGGTATCTATCAGCATAATGCTATCGGACAGCAGTTGCAGGGTTTTGCGTTTGGCTTCGGGCAGGAAAGTTTCGTCACTCAGGACGGCGCATTCGGAACCTGACATTTGGGCATCGTAATAACAGTTCAGGATATCGTTATTATTGGAAGAGCCCAAAATACCACCGCCATTGGAGAGCGGATAGGCCGCTCCCGTAGAGATACAGTTGACCAGTGTACCTGCCTCGTTGCATCCCACAATGCCGCCCACGTTCTTGCTGCCATTGACATAGCCGTAGTTGACCACGTCTCTGACATAGTTTTTATTATATGAAGTATGGCGATACAGATAGCCGACGATACCGCCCACATATTGCTTGCTGCCGGTAACATTACCGGTGTTGATACAGTTGGAGATGTCGTGGGAATTATTTTCGGAAGCTCCGTGGTAGCCGCAAAGGCCCCCAACGTAATTGCCCCAGCCGGAAATGTTTCCGGCGTTAACGCCGTCTGAAA
>JAZLHE010000032.1:0-15728 GCA_045616665.1 Bacteroidales bacterium
TTTGCGGCTTAATTCTTCCAAAGTTTCCCCTTTTAGAAGTTCCAGCACCACTTGTGCCTTGAATTTCGATGTCTGTCTTTGTTGTTTCATACTGCAAAATTAAACCTTTTTTTTACTCGGTTTAATTTGGGGCCAATATAATCTCGACAATTTCAAACTACACCAAGGAGAAAAGAGAAAAGCTCGCGAGCAATCGTGAACTTTCTTATTTGGTGTATAGGCTGTCGAGAACCTCAGGTACTGATAAGACGGGTTCGCGATTTTTTTGTGCATTTCAGCGCACAAGGATTTGCAAGCCTTGCAAAAATCAGAAAAGGGAAAACGATTACAGTATTTTTGCAAGAAGAAAAATCCCTAAGAAGAATAACTTAAACAATAAAGACATGGTCATTAAAAAGAACTTATTAATTTGCATTTACATAGTATTAGGTTTAATGTTTTCGATGCCATCTTGTTCAAATATTGAAAATTCCAATTCAAACAAGGGAAAAAACATTCATTCACAGCAACAGTCAACAAAAAACGCAAGTAATCAATCCGAACAACCAATAAAAGTTAATATTTTCGTTGAAAATTCCGGGAGCATGCTTGGCTACGTACGACAAGGAAATGAATTTGATAGAGCGATAAGTTGTTTGCTGACAGAACTGGAACTACAAGGTTTTGTTTCGGGAAGCAACATTCACAAATATTACATTAATAGCAAACCATTTGAGCAAAAAAATGTTGCTACGGATAAGTTTATCAAAGGGTTGTCAATAAGAAATGCAACTACCTATAAGGGAAGTACAGGTACAACAAGTATTTGTACATTATTAGATACTGTTTTTAGAAGAACATACAAAAACACGTTGTCAATTTTTGTTTCCGATTGTATTATCTCTCCAGGGAAAAATGATGCTTCTAAGTTTGTAGGTGCGGAAAAAGATGCTATAAAACTTTTGGCTAAAAGGCAATGCGACACCGGTAAAGCGGTAGTTGTATATCATTTGGTTTCATCATTTAATGGAAAATTCTATGATTGTCAAGATAATTTCAAGCAAATAAACAGCCAACGTCCATTTTTTATTTGGGTTATTGGAGATAAATCAACTATTACCAATTATTTGAAGAAAATTCCAGACAGCAAGCTTGAAGAAGGAGGTTTGAAGAATCGTTATGTTTTCTTTAAAGCTCCGTCTCAAACTCCAAAATTTGTAATTCAATCTACCAACGAAGGTGTAGTTGTCGATGCTTCTCATATTAAGAAAGCAAAATTGAATAAAGATACTAAATCTCTTAGGATTAGAGTTGCCGTGGATCTGTCTGCAGTGTCATTACTTGACAAATATTTGTTAGATGCCAAGAATTATACAATGGGTAACAAATTGTATAAAGTTGAAAAAATTGAAAAGAAAGCTGGAAATGGAACCACTCACGTCCTTACTATTGTTACTACCGCACAAGTTACCCCAACAGTATTGACGATTTCATTAAAGGACCAATTGCCTGGCTGGGTAAAACAATTTAGCATACCTTATGATCAAGGTTCTCAAATCTTCAACCAATTGGATAAGACGTATGCATTTGAAGACATTATGACTGGCATGTACCAAGGGTACAATAGCAAATCTGGCAACTTGCTGAGTTTTAAAATCAATATTAATCAATAATTATTATGGGAACTTTATTTAGAAACATTTACAGCTGGTTAAGGTCATTTTACGGAGACAATCTCTACAACTTTTTGCAAGGCTTAGATTGCGATTTCCAACCTGGCGATCCCAATCGGTTCTTAATTATCGGCTTGATAACTTTAGGAATTGTCGCTTTGATGTGTTGTTTGTTTTATTTTATCAAAAGAGGAAGATTTAATGGTTTGGGCAGTTGGACTATAGCATTAGCAACAACTGCGGTTTTCACATTTGCTTATGGATTTGGTCACCCATACTCATTGCAAAACGATATGCCAGCTTATGTGATTTATGGAATTGACAATGTCCATTGTCCTCAAGATCCAGAAACAGGTGAACAAATGGAATCATGCGGTTGCGGCGATTTGATTCCATACGATGATACTCAACCCCTTGTGACGACAACAACATTTCTTCTGTTTGGTTTTGCAAATTCAATCATTGCCATGGGCATGTTTTTCATTTTGTCCATCTTCTTAAAAAGATTCTCTACAACTGCTAAACATACGCCTTGGAAAAGTTTATGGCCAAAATAAATTAAGAAAAACGAATAAATAAGAAACTATTATGGGAAAACTATATATTTTTGGAATTGGGGGTACCGGTTCCCGCGTTTTACGCTCATTAACAATGCTTTTGGCTTCTGGTGTTGATATCAATGCCAGCGAGATAGTGCCAATCATCATTGATCCTGACCACGCTGCGGCAGATCTAACGAGAACAGTCTCCTTGATGCGAAAGTACGGCGACATTCGCAGCAAACTTGAATTCAACACTACAACCAGCAATAAATTCTTTAAGACCAAAATCAATTTAGATATTGTTCCTGGCGTAGTAATGCCCTTGGACAATACAGAAAATGTTAAATTCAAAGATTATATTGGATTTGACACAATGGTTAATGGTGGAGCCAACCAGGCATTGGCGGCAATGCTGTTTTCAGAAAAGAATCTCAGTTCAGACATGGAAGTGGGTTTCAAGGGCAACCCCAATATTGGTAGTGTAGTATTAAATCAATTTCAAAATTCCAAGATATTTCAAGATGTTGTTGCTTCGTTCAATCAAGGCGATAGAATCTTTATCATCAGCTCTATTTTCGGAGGAACTGGTGCGAGTGGATTTCCCTTATTGATAAAAAATCTACGTAGTGCCAATGGAAACATTACTGGAGCCGCAGCAGTTAAAGATGCGGTTATCGGTGCCATAACCGTTCTGCCTTATTTTGATTTAAAGCCAAACGAACAGAGCGAAATAGATTCTTCAACCTTTATCGCAAAAACAAAAGCTGCTCTCACCTATTACGACCGCAACCTATCAGAGGCCGACGTACTTTACTACATCGGGGATAACATTTCTAAACAATACGATAACAACGAAGGTGGAAGTCAGCAAAAAAATGACGCCCACTTTGTGGAATTGATATCAGCATTGTCTATGGTTGATTTCATGTTAATTAATGACAACAACATTATTGATCCTAACACAAACGAACATAATCCCACAAAACACAAGGAATATGGATTCAACACAACAGACGACAATATTTCTGTCAGTTTCAACGATTTGTCCGCACAAACCAAATCCATAATAATGAAGCCTCTTACGCAGTTTGTATTATTCAGCAAATACATACGCGAACAAATCGACTCATCCCTTGAGCAAGTATGGGCGAAAGACTTAATAATTGATGACAATTTTAGGAAATCAGATTTTTATTCTAATTTAGAGGCATTTCAACAAGATACATTTGCCTGGTTATCAGAATTAGGAAACAATGTCCGTTCATTTAAACCAATAAATCCTGACATATCTAAAGAAGACCTATTTTCTTTGGTTGTCGGTGTGAAACCCGCAAAAGTTATGAGTGTTTCCAAAAATTACTCTTTGTATGATGCTTGGCTCTGCGATACCGTAGGAAAACTTTCCAGAAATGCTCAAAAAGAACAGCTGTTTGTAGAGCTGTTTTATAAGACCACCGCAAAATTATCTGAACAAAAACTTAGAATTCAATAATATGGCTAAAGTATTAAGACTCCATACGACAGGTACAAACACATTACAAGGTTGGGACAACTCCGCCAGATATAGCAATAATGTTATTAATCAAATTGAAGACCCCAATGGTGGTGCAGTTCAAAAACAAATTACGTCTATTCCATCACCTTTTGCTCGGATAGACCTTGTTAAGACTGCTTTTAAAATTGTTTCGGAATGTTCTGGGAACAACCAATACAAGAACATTGAAGGCAACACTATATACAACAAAATGGTTTCTGATTCCTTGGATGTGGGTCAGTTGTTTTTTGAATATTCCAAACACAAACAGCAAATTGAAATTATTGCTTGGGACAAAGGGACTCATTTGCACGAATTATTAGGAAGCAACAATCCAGCCCTTAAACAGCTTGGAGAAACCTATCAGCTATATTTACAGCGAGACGCGGAATCCAACAACTTTAATTTGATGCAAGGATTGTATCTGCTAAATTATAGAAATGGTCCAAAACCCATGAATATTATCGGGGCAACATCCCCGACAACACTCTTTTTTTCAACGCCTAATGATCTTTCATATACTAATATCTATTTTGGAAATGACAAAGCATTCGACTTGAAATTCCAACCGTTGCACAAGAGAGATATAGAGTATCATAAATTCTTATGGCTGTTGAAAATTTGCACCCCCGTCTTCGCAACATTATTTCCAGAATTTAATAGTTATCTTGGCGCTTGCTACACATTATCAGATAGCAATAGAAAACAACAACTTATGCAATTAAATGCAGGTGACTTCAGTCAATATCAAGATGTGCTGATTGAAGAAAATGCTGGGCATACAGTTGAAATATTGGGTATTTCTATGAAGGAAAAAATACCTGATACAGAGAGAATACAGGACAGTGGTTTCGTCATCAGAAGTACTCGTTCTACAACCAAGCCACTGGTGCTTCCTGTAAAAACCTTTTCCCATCCCTGGAAATACACATTGGATAATTGGGATAGAAATACAACAGTCCCATTCTGTGATCCAAGAACATTAGATCAAAGGACGTTGCCACGGGTTGGAGATCAGTATCCTTATCTAACAATTAGTGATTTTTTGGAAGACACCATTATTAAGATACCTGATGAGTTTAATGATGAATTGTATTTCGGAGGAAAGGCAGAAGGTGATAATAACAATTGTTACCTACTTCCACTCAAACCATTGTTCTTCGAGTTTTTCTCTGTCGAGGAGTTGCAGCAAAACAATATGCTGAGATTAAGAAACAATGCGGGGGGAGTAACTGTTGAATTAACAATCCCAACACAAAATGGATTCATTGAATATTCAAGAACATACTATAATAACGCAAGAGCGTTAATCGATGAAACGCATAATGACGGATCTGTTTTGGAATGCGAATTCGCTTTTGCTTCATTGAGTAACATTAAATTTGTAAATCCTCAAATGGCTTCATATCGTTTTGCCTTACTGACAGATTCAACTGGATTGGTGCAATATAAAGTGAATGCGTTTGCGGGTGTTAACATGCTCCAACCCAACGGTGTTGTCGTGAGAAATGGGAATGATAAAAGATATAAAAAATGTCAGACCTATTTGTATGAAGGTGAAAATGTTGATTATATACAGATAGAAGCAGATGGCAAAAAAGGAATTGCAGTACCTAAATTTGTGCAGCAAAATGGTTCTGACCAATATACTTTTGCCGTTGACTTTGGAACTACCAACACTCACGTCGCCTATAGTGTAAATGGCTCTCCGGCAAAATCCTTTGACATTGGAGAAAGAGATATTCAGATGCAATGCTATGCAAAGTACGGTATTGACGTACAATATCATTTTGATGCTGATTTCGTTCCCAAAACAATTGGAGAATCTGATTTTCATTTCCCAATGAGAACCACATTGTCAGTTGGTAAAAACACAAATTGGAATCAAGCGGTATGGCCACTTTGTCACGTGAACATCCCATTCACATACGAGAAACGTCAAAAATATGATTACAATAATGTCTTGACAAATCTGAAGTGGTCGAATGATTCCGATAATGTATTGAAAATACGAGCTTACATAGAATCCTTAATGCTGCTTTTGCGGAATAAGGTGATTCTGAATAATGGGGATTTGGCTCAAACGAAATTGGTGTGGTTCTATCCTGTAAGTATGACGCAAAGTCGATACAATAACTTTAAAAATGCCTGGACGCAATCTTACCAAAAATATTTTGGTAACAACAATATAGTATCTATGACAGAATCGGTTGCTCCGTATGAATTCTTTAAGGCAAGATTTGGTACGGCTTCAACTGTTCTCGTTGACATTGGTGGAGGCACTTCTGACGCTGTAATTGCTAGAAATGGGAAAATCGAATGCATAACCTCTTTTAGATTTGCTGCCAATTCAATATTCGGAAGTGGTTACTCTCTTCAAGGTGCTGCTCAACTTAATGGGATTGTAGAACATTTTAAGGACGAAATGCTGACAGTTTTAAAGCAGTCACAATCATCAGATGTTCTTCAATTGTTAGATGTCTTCAGTGATTTGGAATCTACAAATAATTCAGCCGATATCGCATCTTTCTTCTTTTCGCTCTATGATAATTCAAAAATCAGAGAGAATGGAATACAGCAACAATTGGATTTCAATAACAAATTGGCTTTGGATGATAAACAAAAAATTGTTTTCTTATTGTTCTATACGGCGATAATTTATCATGTTGCGCACATAATGAAGGCAAGGAATTTAGGTATGCCTCGTAAATTGGCATTCAGTGGAAATGGTTCAAAGGTGGTCTTCGTGGTTACGTCTGATAATTCATTGCTAAGCAGGTACTCTCAACTGATTTTTGAAAAAGTATTTGAAGAATCATATCCGTCAGATGGTCTTGATATAGAAACAGACAGTAACCCCAAAGAGGCAACTTGTCGAGGCGGCATTGTTAATCCGCAAGATCAGGATTATATGTCTGTCGCGGCAAAGAAAGTGGTTTTAAAAAGCACTGATAATAGCTCTTTTGTGTCTAATGAATCATATAGATCCATTAATAATGAAGAGTATGTTTCTAAGACTGCTGAACAAGTGAAGAATTTCATAGATTTTTTCTTCAAATTGGACAGGCAGAATAACATCACCTTTACGGGTAGCTTTGGAATCAATCAGAATTCAATCAACATAGCTAAAGAAGTTTGCTATAGAGATTTGCAAAATTTCACTAAAGACGGCTTGCAACAAAAACTGAAAGAAGTATCTGAAGAGGATTGTATAGAGGAATCTTTATTCTTTTATCCTTTGGTTGGGGTTTTAAATGCACTTTCAACAGCCTTAAGATAATAACATTAATAATAGCATCACTATAAGAAAACATTAAAATGAAAAAGACCTTTTTACTAATCATATCTGTATTGTTGTTTGGCTTTGCTCACGCTCAAAATATAGATGTTGAACGTATTCATAAAGATTGGAGCAAGCTGGTTGACTATGTATCATTAAAGTATAATCAGGCCGGCCTTGAATACGGAATAAAAGATGAAGGAGCAAGAAACGTATATAAAGGTTTGTTTAATTGCCTGCCAATTTGGGTATATATTGTCTTGGCTGTTCTTTTGGCAGCTGTGGTAGCATTGGCTATATGGACATTTTTATTGAATCGTAAAATGGCAAGAAATAGGCATAGCCCAAAACGACAAGACGATAGTGCTTTGTTCAGCAGAAATAGTGATGCTGGAAATCTTCAACCACAGATAAATATTCTACAAGATAGGGTGGCATATTTGGAGAAAGAGGCTGCATTATGGGATGAAAAATGTTCAGCTATAGAAAAGGAATTAAGTTCTATGCGGAATCTATCTTCTCAGCCAACTAACGTTCAACCTAAAGTTGAAGAACAGTCAAATACTATTTATGTGAAAAACTTCAGAGATGGTGAACTGAAAAAATGTTCTGAAGAAGAAGCTCAATTTTGTTTGATTGAGACCCAACAAGGAATTCTTGCTTTTGAGTTTTGTGGTAATACGGAATCTGCTATGGCTAATAGAGATGCCACATTTGATGGTGTATGCAATCGTCACGGCAATCCTAACAATGCCACCAAAATTGTTAATGAAAATCGTGGCACAGTAATATCTGTGGCAAGTGACAGATGGAAAGTAGTCGAAAAGGCAACAGTAAAGTTTGAATAATAGTCATGAAGTGGTTGTTAATTGTACTAATTTTTGTTGTTTTGATTGTGATTATCCTTTTGCCAACCAAGCAAAAAGACAAAATCAAGTCGCTTTTCTGGAAAGTACAAGAAGATAGGAATCAGAATTCTAATTTTTTTTCAGATTCGGATTTGTCTAATTTGGCACAGAGATTTAGGGAACATGAGAATCAAATGAAACGAATTACTCAAGAAAATAAAGAGATAAGAGCAGCACTGAAACAAACGCGATGTGTTATTGATGAGATTCAAGGACTTTTGGATTGCAATTCCCAAGAATGGTATCAAGGTCAAAAACAAATATCGGTAGAATTAAAATTGTTGAGAGACAGACTTGAACAGATTGATTCTTCATCGCATAAACATCCATCAATTAAGCCAACTACTGTTCCTCAAAACGAGAATGTTTTCTTTGCGAAAAATTTTGGCAATAATTTGTTGAAGGTCGTTTCTCAGGATGAAGCTCAATATGAACTAGAACTGACGACAGCTAATGAATCAACATTTACATATTGTGGGGATTTAGTGACAGCTTGTTCTAATCGAGATGCCATCTTTGACGGTGTTTGTCAACTCATTGGAAACATTCAATCGGCCACTAAGATATCAACAATTGAAAAAGGGACTGCCGCCCTTGAAAACGGTAAATGGAAAGTAATCAAAAAAGCAATCATTAAATTTGAATAATTATGGAGGATTTGCATTGGATATTAATAATTACTGTTATCTGTGGAATATTAGTTTTTCAGATCAGATTTTTCAGTGAAACAATAATAAATTTGAAAATATTTAGAAGGATTTTTCCAAAATCTCCAAACGAAGTTTGGACAATTTTGCGAATAGATAAATCGGATGGCGAATCTGTTACAGCTATTTCAACCCAAATAGGCATAGAAATAGCAGAAACGGAAAAGGAAATTGATTCTCTGGCAGCAGAAATCTCACAATTAACAGCTGAAATAGATAGATTAAATAGTTTCTCTTTTTTAGTCCCATCAGATCAAGAAAGATTGGATTCTTTGCGACAGACTCGTAATGAAAAAAGTAGTGATACAAACAGGTTAAATAAGAGATTACAAGAACTCAAACAAAAAAAATCCTCAGACAATGATGTTCAGGAATCTATTATTAATTCAATCAATAGCTATTTGGAAAGAAATGGAGATTCCGCAAGTGACTTTAATCTAATTAAAGATATCGTTGACCGTAATACGGATGCGGTAGATGATGAAATACAGACACAAATTCCTTTTCCTTTGTACTTGGGCTTAATGGGTACAATGCTGGGGATTCTTATCGGGGTTGGCTATTTGGTTTTTAGTGGAGGGTTGGATCAGCTGATAAACACTGTTGAAATTGGTGCTCAACAAACTGACTTACCCATAACTGCAATCGAGCCGTCGCTGATAAACACTGTTGAAATTGGAGCTCAACAGACTGATGGTATCAAGGCTTTGTTAGGTGGGGTGGCTTTAGCAATGGTGTGTTCTATTATTGGTATTCTTTTTACCACCATTGGTTCCAACAGGACAAAGAAAATCAAAGCAGAAGTAGAAACCAATAAGCATTCATTCTTAAGCTGGTTACAGGCAGAATTACTGCCAGTGATGAATAGAGATGCAATATCGGTGATGCGTCAGGTGACAGACAATTTGAGCCAATTTAATAATGAGTTTTCAGCGAACACTGCTAATTTAAGTGAAACGCTTTCGACCGTCAGTGATGCCACAGAGAATCAAGTAAGACTTTTAGAGCAAGTAAACCAATTGAGGCCAACAAGATTAGCAACGGCAAATGTTCAGGTATATCAAAATTTGAAAAATTGTTCGGATGAGATTGGTCGTATAGGAGATGCGTTGCAGAACAGTGCCGACTATCTTGCTAAAGTTAGAGAACTCAGCGATAAATTGGACGAACATCAGGAATTGCTAAGAACCATCCAGGAAATGACTGAATTTTTTCGAGAGACCAGAGAAGGAATGTCTGGTATGATAAACAGATCTATTGGTAAATCGGAAGAGACTTTGAACGAGGCAACACAAACCTTTATACATAATATTGGAGAGAGCTATAACAATTTGAACAGAGCAGTTTCTGAACATCAGCAGGAGTTGGAAGAGTTGTTGACACAAGAAAATCGTACATTACAAACTCGGTTGAATGAGTTTACTACATTAGTAAATGAGATAAAAAATTTATCTGCAGTGAAGTCCAGTATGGATAAACTTCAAAAGGAGACTGAAGCTCAAAATAAAAAAATAGACAAACTTTCAGATGAAATAAGGAATTTAGCGCAAGTTAAAGCCTCTGGAGGTAGTATTTCAACAAAGTTGCCTCTTCAGAAATATGAAAAAATCGCTCTATATATTGTGGGAGGTGTTTTAACTCTTGCGGGATTGTTATTTGTAGTACTAATTGTTTTAGCTTTATTTGGCATTTTATAATATGGCAAAGAATAAAAAGGAATCATTTTTCTGGACCAGTTATTCCGATTTGATGACGAGTCTGTTTTTCATCATGTTGGTGCTATTTGTGCTATGTTTAGCAATACTACACCAAAACAATCAAAAATTGCGCATAGCTCTAATTGGAGCTAATGCTACTATCGAACAGCAGAAGCGACTTCTACATATAGATGAGCAGTTCGACCCGCTCATCAAATCAGACATTTTTATTTACAAATCGGATAGTAAGAAGTTCGTTGTTAAGGATTTTATCGGAAAAGAAATTTTTTCTCCGAACAAAGATATAATATTGCCAGAATTTACTAAAAGAGCTATTCAAGTTGGTCAAGCACTAGAAAAACAATTAAAAATACTAGCTGAACAGAACCCTGATTTCAAGTATCAAATGGTTATAGAAGGGAATGTGGCAAACAAATACGATTATTCATACCCCAAAGATGGCATATATGGGTATGAACTCAGTTATAAAAGAGCACTAACTTTATACCTTCTTTGGACAAGAAATGGCATTGATTTAAGAAAATATAATACAGAAATAATGATTTGCGGAAGTGGATGGAATGGAGAAGACAGAGAAAATGTAGAAGAAAACAATAAACGATTCTCTATTCAAATCATCCCCAAAATTTCAAGTCCAAAGAATCAAAAATAAACTAAAAATTTATCAGTGAACAACAAAAAGGAATCATTTTTCTGGACCAGTTATTCCGATTTGATGACGAGTCTGTTCTTCATCATGTTGGTGTTATTTGTTTTGGTGATTGCTTTGTTACATAGTAGATTGAAAGCAACACAAGAGGAATTGGAAGCAATTGAAAAGATAAACAAATCCATCGAACAAATTGACACAAACTATTTTGACTATAATAAGGATTTCAAACGTCATACATTGAAAAATGTTTCTGTTAATTTCAAGGTAGGGAGCTTTGATATGAATGATATTTCATATACGGATAGATGGCAATTAAAACAAGCTGGTAATGCGATTAAATCTTTCATGGACACGGCAAAACGAAAAAATCCGGGAGCGGAATACTTGCTAATAATAGAAGGTCAAAGTTCAAAAGACAATTGGTATAATGATGGTTATCGTAATAATGATGTGTTAAGTTATCAAAGGGCTTTGGCACTTTATGACTATTGGCAGAAAGATTGTAATATTTCTTTCGCAAATTTACCTTGTGAGGTTATAGTTTCAGGGAGTGGTCAACGTAGCAAATTTCGAGACCGTCCAGATATAAAACCGAGAAATCAACGTTTTGTAATCCACATTATTCCCAAACCATATTAATAAAAGCAAATAAATAGATATGCAAAAAAACATCCTATTTTTTTTATTTTCAATGCTATTCATATTTAGTGCTTGTGAGAGGAAATCCCCTAACGAAAATTATTATACTACGCACAGGCACATTTCACAAAGTAATATGCCCGTTCAATCAAATTCCAACAGCTATGCTGAAACAGTCTCGGGATCTTCTACAAAGGTGAAAATGAAAAAAGAAAATGGAGTATATATGGTCCCTATCAAAATTAATGGATTAGAATTGAATTTTATATTTGATTCTGGTGCGGCTGATATAACAATTTCAAGTGCAGAAGCTATTGTCTTGTTAAAACAAGGAAAACTAAAAGAAGAGGATATCTTGGGAGAAGCTTATTATCAAATCGCGGATGGTTCTATTGCCGCAGGAACAGTTATTAATTTGCGTACAGTTCAGATAGCAAACAAAGTGTTGCATAATGTTCAGGCAACAGTTGTGGACAATTTAGATTCTCCTTTATTACTTGGGCAATCGGCTTTATCAAAATTTGGCAAAATTAGTATTGATTATAATAATTCAACAATAGAATTTCAATAAGATATATTTTTTTATCTTTGCCAAGTCAAATCTGAAATATTAATTTTATGGAACCTTTACGTACCAATCGGGGATTATTGAAGTTTATCCTCCTTTCTATTATCACTTTAGGCATTTACCATATCGTATGCTTCTCACACATCTCTTCAGAGATTAACCTAGTAGCAACAAAACATGACGGACGTCATACAATGCATTTTTGCTGGGTATATTTCATTTTTTCTTGGCTCACCTTAGGCATTGTCCCACTTATTTGGAATCATAATATCTGTGACCGAATGGGCGACGAACTGCATGCCAGGGGAATCGACTATTCTTTTGGCGCAGGCACATTCTGGGGTTGGGGATTCGTAGGGACACTGATTGTTATCGGACCTTTTATTTTCGGCCATAAATTTTTCAAGGCAATGAATCTCATCAATGCCGACTACAACGCAAAAGGAGAATAATTAGTAATAAAAACTCTTCGTTTTTTGGAAGGCCGAAACATATTACAACGAAGAAAAGGTATAAACCTTTCTTCATCCATATAAATGCGTCAATTACTTAGACGAAACTGATGGATTCCAATTCCTTCGCAAGCATTTTTATTCCAGTTTGAATCTTCTCCGCTTGTTTCTTTCTTGGTTTGTGAACGCCTGCGGCATAATGCCACAACTGTCTTTCGTTGATGCCGGTGATGCGACTCAATGCCGCCTTGGTGAAAATATTGCTGTAATAGTTGATGAAGGTGGCCGTATCGATGCGGAACGTCAATTCAAAGTCGCTTGTGAATGGCTCGCAAGGATTCGGGTTGTCTTCCAAATATAGACTGATGGCCTCACGCATATTATTTTTTACCTCGTTTAGATCGTTTCCTACGGTAATAATCGGAACCCCTTCAATATAGGCGCTTAGATTCTTTCCTGCATATTCTACAATAACTTCGATGGTTTTCATTATATGATTGTATTAATAATTATTTTTTTTCAATTCCTGCTTGAACCAATATATTGTGATAAGTTCCCTTTTCTATTCCTTTGCTTCCGTGATTTGGAACAATCACAATTTTTCCGTCCTTTTCGTATTTTATATGGCTACCCTTTTGGCTCTTAAAAACGAAGCCGTTTTTCTTTAACAGATCTGTCACGAATTTTACTGACTTGTAGCTCATTTCGTTTCTTGTTTTTGAATTGCAAATATAGTAAAAATATGAATACTTTATTCATTTTCGATATTTTTTATATTTCAATCCGTTGGAATACAAAATAAAGGAGGGGAATTATCATCATTATCTCAACCTTCACACCTTTGCGCCTTCGCACGCCGCTGTAGGCCAGCCCCCATTCACAACCCGTGCCGCGCCGGATGTAGGAATTCCTCCCCGCGGCACTTTATATCCTCCGCTTAGAAGGCGGGAAACCTTTCTTTGGTTACTTTCTTTGGGTTATAAAGGAAGTAATGGAAAAAACAACTTAACCCAACCTATCTTCCAAAAACACCTATAACCCAATAAAAGTGTTGTTTTTCAAAATTATTCCACATAAAAAGTGTGGAATAATTATTTTTATTCCACAAAAAAAGTGTATTTTTGTCGCTGAAAAAGATTGTATTATATGGAACGGACAATTTATCGGCAGCTTTTGTCCTGGAAGAACAAGCAGGACAGAAAACCCCTTGTTTTACTGGGTGCACGCCAGGTTGGCAAAACTTACATCCTGAAAAAATTCGGCCAAAATGAATTCCGGAATCTGGTCTATGTCAACTGCCATAGAGACGCTTTCGCTACCAATCTCTTCCGAGATTTCAATATTCGCCGGATTATCGTTGAAATAGAACGATACTGCGACGTGTCAATCACTGCCGGTGAAACCTTGCTGTTTTTTGACGAAATACAGGAGGTCGCCAACGGCATTTCCTCTCTCAAATATTTTTGCGAAGATTGCCGCTCACTGCATGTGGTCGTGGCAGGTTCCCTTTTGGGCATCCAGCTCGGAGAAAACGAATCTTTCCCCGTAGGTAAAGTCAATATGCTCAAAATGTACCCTATGACATTCAACGAATACCTGCTCGCTTGCGGAAAACACCGTTGGATAGAGGTACTCGATTCTTTGGATTGGGAAGCTATGAAACCATTGCACGAACCGCTTGTTGAATATCTCAGACAATACTATTTCGTTGGGGGAATGCCAGAAGCCGTTGCAAAATATGTGAACACCCGCGATGTAAAAGCGGTGAGAAGTATTCAGCACGAAATTCTTGAAACATATTATCTGGATATGTCCAAACACACCAAAACCCAGATACAGCGTATCCACCAAGTGTGGGAAAACATTCCCTCGCAATTGTCTTTGGAAAACAAGAAGTTTTTTTACGGTTCCATCAAAAAGGGCGCCCGCGCCAAGGATTTCGAAACGGCTATGCAATGGCTGGTTGATGCAGGTCTCGTCATTCGGGTGGAAAAATGTAAAATTCCAACCCCTCCACTCAAATTTTATGCCGACAACTCCTCTTTTAAGCTATATTTGCTTGACTGCGGATTGCTGGCCTGTTTAACCGAAGCCAATCCCAACAAGATGCTGCTGGCGGATCACGCTTTTGTGGAATTTAAAGGCGCTTTCGCCGAAAATTTCGTCCTTCAACATATCTGCTCCACTTTGGACACCAATTCTTTCTATTTCAGCAAAGACAACTCCACGATGGAGATTGACTTCTTGATACAGACAGAAGAACGCGTAGTTCCTGTAGAAGTCAAAGCCGCCGAAAATGTCAAAAGCAAATCGCTGTCTCTTTTTGTGAATCACGACTTTCAAGCACAACAGCTGAAGGCTGTGCGATTTTCTCTTAAACCTTACGAAGACCAACAGTGGATGGAGAATGTGCCGCTCTATGCCGCGGAATCTTTTTTAGAAAGTCTTCAGAAATAAGACCTAAAAATTCAATGTCTATTCGTTTTTGTTAAAATAATTGTATTTTTGCAAATCTAATTTAAAACATTGATATTATGGAATCTCTACGTACCAATCGGGGATTGTTGAAATATATCCTCTTGTCCTTTATCACTTTGGGCATCTATTCCATAGTTTGTCTTTCGCACATTTCATCAGAAATTAACTGGGTTGCAAGCAAGCACGACGGGCGCTACACAACCCACTATTGTCTGGTATTTTTTATTCTTTCCTGGCTTACATTAGGTATCGTTCCGCTTCTTTGGATTAATAATATCTGTGACCGAATGGGCGACGAACTGCATGTCAGGGGAATCGACTATTCTTTTGGCGCAGGCACATTCTGGGGTTGGGGATTCGTAGGGACACTGATTGTTATCGGACCTTTTATTTTCGGCCACAAATTTTTCAAGGCAATGAATCTCATCAATGCCGACTATAACGCAAAAGGAGAATAATTAACGTGAGTTCGATATAAGATAATTATCTAAAAATGAATAACATAACGATATTTTTTGTATATTTGTAGTGTCAAATCAAAATACAAATCGTTATGTTATCCGACGGCAAAATTACAGAAATTTTTTGTATGGCAGAC
>JAZLHE010000033.1:0-18400 GCA_045616665.1 Bacteroidales bacterium
AAAGGAAGTTTGAAATTGATGAGTTTCTAAATACAAAAGCCCTGATTCATCAGGGCTTAGGCGTGATCCGTCCCCCGCTCTAAGGCGAGTTGTCATTGACCATTCCGTGAAACGGAATCGATGCAAAAATACAAAAAAACAAGAACATACGGTTTGTCCCAGCGTGGAAATTTCCACTTCCGTATCTTTGCGGAAAAACAACACTATGAATGAAATTCAACAATGGATCGACAATCCGAACAGAGACTACGCCGCTGGCGTTTCCATTTTCGCCAGGTACAGCAGCAACAAAGGTATGGCGCGAACGCTTTCCAAAGGCACCGCCCGCTTCTGGATGGACAAGCTGGTGTACGAGATGCGTAAGCTGTCGAAACAGGACCACGTCCGTGAAAATGGCCAAGCCGTGTCCAAGATATGTCCAAGTAAAAACGTGAAAACGGCGGAAAACCCCATCCGGTGGGATTGGAAAAATGTCCAACATTTGTCCAGGAGAGACGCGATTCCGGAGGTCATCATGTCGGCGAAGGCGGAAATTTCCACGCTATACAACCGCATAGACAAGGCACATAGGGAATTGTACGACCTTGGAATCTCCAACGACAGGTCGGTGGTTGCCAAGCGCAAGAAGATTTTGGACGAGCGCAAGCCAATCATCGTTTTGGCCGACACACTGTACAGGCTGAAGGAGGACTGGTTTGCCGGTGACGATTCGGTGCTGCCGAAAATCAAGGAGATCGTGTCCGCCCCGATCGCGGCGCATCCGAGCGTGTCCGCTCCGAAGAAAGCGACGGCAGACGTGTCTTTTATGAGCGATATCGAGCTTGCCAAGCGAAAGACGCAGCTCCGTTCGTCCATCACGAAGTGCAGCAATATGCTTACCTACCAGAGCATCAGAAAGGGGGAAAGTCCAACGCCGCTGCCCGAAGGCAAGAAGAGGAGCGAATACGAGGAGAAACTTTCCGCGCTGAAATCGGAGTTTTCCGTCATCTGCAAGGAAATTGAAAAACGAGTAAAGAAGTAGCCATGCCGAAATCAGTTATCGACAAAATAGCGACAAAACCCATAGGTTTGCGCAAACCATACCAGACGGACGAGAGTGATTTCGAGGTGGTTTCCATCGCCGTGATGCAGGGCAATGTGGACGCGCTCAACGAACGCGAACGAAAGGTGCTGAAAGTTACCGAGGAGGCATACCACATCGTTACGGAACATCCGGTCAAGAGCCATGCGGTGAACGCGCTGGCCGAACTGCATCCGGAACTGTCGAAGGCGCAGCTGTACCGATATATCGACTATGCCATACGAATATGGAATCCGAGACATCGCCTGGACCGTGATTTTCTGGAACAGATATTCGTCAACAAGCTGCTGGAATCGATTTCAGACCCAGGGGTGGATGACGAAGTCAGGGCCAAGAACCTGGCCACCTACCAGCGTTACCTGTCGTCGCTTCCACAGGAGACCATCGACCCGTCGATGATGGAGAAGCACGACATCTACATCCAGCTCAATATCAACGGGAACAACATCGACATTCCGTTTGAGAAACTCAGTCTCCTGACGGACGAGACCAAGCGGATTGCCGGGGTGCTGGATCAGGAAATCACGGATGTGGAGGCGGAGGAAATAATGGAGGGATGAGTTTTGCCTGTTGAAAACATTTTGGAAATTTCCATTTTTGGATGGTGATATTTTGTATCTTTGCGGCATTAATTCAAGATATGATAATAGTAGAAATAATAACGGCTATAGTTGCTGTCGGTGGAATGGTTTGGGTTATAAAGCTCTTGCTTGACATTCAAAAATCCATCGGTGGACACGACGTATCAATCAATGACCTTAGAAACAAACAAAAAGATTTGCAATGCGAGGAGCATAGAAAATCCATAGAACGTCACGAACAGAATTTGATCGCATTTACAGATATTAAAAACAGCATCCGAGCCATAGAGGAATATTTGATGGGATTTGACAAGGACGCATACGCTCAACTGCTTCGGAAATGCAGCCCCTACAAATTGTTGTTCTTGGGTGAACAACTGCTTGACAAATCAGGCGGTCGCAAATGTATAGATGAAAATATTGACTTGCTGTTGGGTGAAGTTGAAAAACGCAATCCATCCGCTCCTCTGGATGTTGAAGAATCGGCTCTAAACGTCGTAAGGGCTTTGCGAGACACACCGCTGTTTAACGAGGTTAAAAATTTCGTCTATTATTCTCCTCAACAGGTTGAGTTGATTGACGAAGACGGGAAAAAGGTTGAACGCAGTGTGCATATCAACGTTATCTTTATGCTGATGAGTATTTATCTGCGTGACAAATATTTCGCCAAACATCCAGAAATTGATGTGTCTGGATTTCTGAACGCTTAACGACTATTTGCCTGCCGTTTTTGTCCCAGCGTCGTTTTTACGATTGTTGTATTTTTGCCGAAAATACTGTCAATCATGGGAGGAAGAGGTGCTTTTGAACAATCAGGTGGGACAGGAATTGCTCCGGAATTTCGTGAATATTCAACAATTGGATATTTGAACCATATTAAAATTATGCAGTGGGATAAAGGAACAAACAACAAGACTATAACATATTCAAATACAAGTAATACAACATACTATTCTTATAATCAACGGAAGGGCGTTATAGAAAAAATATACTATTATAGAAATCATAGACTGGTGAAAAGTGTCGATATGTTTGACAAGGCAGGTCCGCATACTCATTATTGGAAAAATGGTGCTGCAGTCGGACGAAAGTCACACGATCCTAAAAACGCCTTTAAGATGAATGAAAGAGACACAAGATTATATGAAGCCGCTATAAAATGGAACAATGAACATGGAAACTGAAGAAATATTAATTGATAACTTTTATAAAAACACAAAAGATCACCATCTTTACAAATCTGAATTAGGTTGGAGTGATAGAGACATGGATGATGCGAGAAGTGATGATCCAGAAACTGTTTTCAGGTATCATATTGAAGAAGTCGGATTTAGTATTTCGTTGTTTTGGGTTGATTATAGAGAAGTATATATTATAGATTTAGAAAAATCACCTGTTGAAATTAGAAAATGTGGCTACGATCCAAATTGGGATGGAAAATATGAATACCATAAGTATCTTATGTGTGGAGACCATCATGCTGATGGAGAAGTTTTGTGTACCTTTGAAGATGCTGCAAATATATGGAACGAACTGGTTATTAACGGGAAACATTTAATTGATATAATTCCACGTTCTGTTATTCTTGACATTGGATAAAGTTGTCCCAATCTGTTTGATTTTCGTGTGGTAATTTTGCACCATTGCTACACAAAAAAACGATGACAAGAGATCCGTTAAAACTTAATCTTTGGGATGGTAGTCGAACTGGCAAGTTCGATTTTCCAATTATATCTAAATATACAGGTCTTTCTCCAGAAAGACTTATTCCGTTTAATTATGCTAAATCCAATATGAGCAAAAATGTCGGAGTACATTTCTTTATTGATGATTATCAATTTGAACGTGTTTGGAGATACCCAGACAGGTATGTTCAATTGTTGAATCAATATGATTGTGTTTTGTCTCCAGATTTTAGCGTATATGTGGATATTCCGTTAGCTCTTAAAATTTGGAATATCTATCGGAATAGAGTTCTTGGGCATTACTGGCAAAGAAATGGGATCAATGTGGTACCAACTCTTCAATGGGCTGATTACAGAACATTTGATTTTTGTTTTCAAGGAATTGAACCTGGAGGAACTGTTGCGGTTTCAACACTTGGTTCTGCTAAGAATCCTATATCAAAAGGATATTGGATAGAAGGTATGCGACGTGCAATAGACAAACTTAATCCTGATACCATATTATTATATGGTACTCCAATTGATTTTGATTTTGGTAATATACGTATTGTCAATTTTCAAAATCAAGTCATTAACAGATTGCAAAATAAATAAAACTATGAAACTCAACGTCACCGCAACGAAGTCCCAGATGCTTGGGCTGCTACTCAATCCGAAATACCGTGTCAGCGTGGAAGGTCGAGGCACGGGAAAGAGCTTCGACATCGGCTTCATGATGGGCAACATCGTCCGTGCGATGCCACGCTCCATCACCGCCATCACAGGCAAGACATACGGGCAGCTGCTCACCAACACGCTGCCGTCATCGTTTAAGCTGCTTGAGAAAATGGGCTTTGTCAAGGACGTGCATTATGTGGTGTGCAAGCGTCCGCCAAAGGGTTTCATCACACCGTACGAACAAATCAACCGCTACGACAACGTGATCAGTTTCGCCAATGGGGCGTGCTTTACGCTTATCTCTCAGTCGGAAAAGGGCAGCGGGCGTGGCAAGAATATCGATTTCGAAATCATGGACGAGGCCCTTACCATCAACAAAGAGCAATACGATTACGAAGTGTCGCCGGCCAACCGTGGCAACAATGAGTATTTCGGGCCCAGGAGTGTTCATCCCGTCAGCTTCCACCACGGCTTCAAGTATTCCACGTCCATGCCGCCGACCAAGTCGGGCCGCTGGGTACTCGAGTACGCCAAGTATTATGAGGAGGAAAAGGGCGTGAACCTTTTCAGCGTGTGGAATCGGGTGGTCAAGATGCAGATGGAGCTGCTTAACATTGAGGATAAACGCCAGTTTGCCGAATGCTGGAACGAGATTATCAGGATGAAACGAAAAATCACGCCATTCGTAAGTCGAGACGGGCTGCTGTTTACCTGTAGCAACGCTTTCGACAACCTTGAGAATCTTGGATTTTCGTATGTTCGCCGCGAGTATGCCAAACAGCCTTACCTCACATTTCTTATCGAAGTGATGAACTACCTGTTTGACCGTGTGGAAGACTGTTTTTACTCAATCAACGAGGAAAAGCAGATCTATTACAATTATGCCCAAAGCAAGATGATAATGGATATGGCGCGCGAAAACAACTTCAACTACAATCCGGAAGACATTCTCCAGTCGTCCGTCTATGACAAAGACTGCAACCCGTCGCTTCCTCTTTGGATCGTCCCGGACTGGGGAAGTGCCATATCGCTATTCTCTGTCAGCCAGGATCGTAATTATGATTTTGTGGCAGATGTCGCCACCAGGCAAACCGTACACAATGTGATAAACGAATTTTTCGTCAAGCCGGATGGAAACAGCAACATCCTCATCCACGAGCTGTGTTCCAAATTTTCAAACTATTACAGCAAGCACGGAAACAGAGAACTTCACTTTGTAAAGGATAGGTATGGAGACAGCAGGAATCCCAATGTGGTCAATTCCAAGACCTTCAACGAAATGGCGACAGAATACCTAACATCGGCAGGATGGCACGTGATCGAACACGCCCATCCAGGCGAAGAACCGCCACAATCCGACAAATACCTGCTTATCAACAGCATATTGAAAGAGGAAGACCCCGCGCTTCCATTATTCCGCATCAACGGGAGCAAGTGCCGATTCACGTTGATATCGATGAACAACGCCATGGTGAAGGAAATGGATGGGAACATGGCAAAAGACAAAAGCAGTGAAAGGAAGGGAAGCGGCGTCCTTCCAGAGGAGGCCACGCACTTCAGCGACGCGGTGGATAAGATTCTGTGGACCAAATACGGAAGTATCATCAAGGGAGAGAACGGCGAGTGGATGCCTGTCCGCATCAACGGGAAGACGATGTAAAGGAAAGAAACAGTCATTCCGCAAAGGATAGTCATATTTCCTTGCTTTTCTGTCTTGGAAATTTCCAATTTTGGTAGGGCGTGGGCTGCTCGTATATCGTATCATATAAAAATTTTTTTTACAAAAACATTTAAATTGTTGATTTTGAACACTATAAAAAAAATTCAATGAGAAAATTTTTTGCGGATAATTTGTCCCAAGAAGGTATGATTAACTTGATTATCTTTGGCTAAAAATTGAGCTATGGATAATTATGTCAGGAGGGCGGATGTGCTCCGCGAAATGGATGTGAAGGAAAATGCCGATGGGAAAAGCAGGTATTTCCAAATATCATTCTATAAGCAGAACGGAGAATTGGTGACGCTGCATCGTGCGCGGTGTTGCGGTTTGAAGATGGATATGAACGCGTCCCGCACCCGTGGAGTGCAGCTGGTGGATTCCGCAGGCAATGCGATGGGGCATATTTATCCTGTGTGCATCGATAATATTAGGGAGTTTAATGGACAACGTGTAAAAATCTGATTATGGATATTCTGTTTAATAATGAAGGTTCCCCGTTGATGATGAAGGGGAAGACGGTGTTTGCCAGTACGACAACAAAGTTGGACAAGGGCGTGTCGGAAAAGGTGGATGATGTGTTTTCCTACGAAAACGTGGATTATGTTTCGTGGGGCGGTGACAATTGTTATCCCGATGATGCCGATAAGCTGATTAGAAGTACCAGCGTGCTGCAAACCGGTTTGAATTACAAGTGCCGATGCTGCTACGGTCAGGGTGTGGTGCCGGTTGAAGTGACCGGTTTCGACGATCAGTTTAACGAGGTGTTCAGGCCTGTGACCGATTTGGGTGTGTTGCGATATTTGAGGGGTCTTCCTTTCAGGAATTACCATACTGCCGCGTTTCGGGATTTGACGAAGTTCGGGAATTGTTTTCCGCTGTTGGTTTTCGATAACGGGGGGCGTGTGTCGAGGGTGCAGATTCTGAATGCGAGACATTGCCGTATGAGTGTGGATAAGACGAGGCTGCTGGTGTTCGGTGATTTTCAGAACGGGTCTCCGGTGAAGGGGAAGACTGTCGTTTATGATATGCTGAACGAGGATGATCCGGCGTTTGATTTGTCTTGGCGTAAGGATGTGGGGAGATTGGACGGGGTTAAGGCCCTGGCTTTTCCGAGAATCAAGAATTATTTCAGTTCGAGTGATTATTATGCCACTCCGGACTGGAAGTCGGCACAGGAGAGCGGGTGGATAGATATCGCGCACAAGATTCCGACCTTCCTCAACCGCGCCTACGAGAATGCCATGTTTTTGATGTGGCATGTGCAGGTTCCTTCGACTTATTGGCAGAATCAGTTTCCGAAGGAGAATTATAAGAACGTGGAAGACCGCCAGAGGGATATTTCCGACTTTATGGATAATTTTGAGAAGCAGCTGACGAGTTTCGAGAATGCGAACAAGGCGTTGTGGACCCAGTATTTCTTGAACGAGAACGGGCAGACTTACGGCGACTGGAAGATTAATCGTATGGATAGCGAGATTAAGTCAACGGATAAGCTGAGTACTTCGGCGGCGGCCAATTCGGAGATTCTGTTTTCGCTGATGGTTAATCCTTCGGTGTTGGGCGCGGGGTTGCCTGGTGGTCCGTATTCGGGGAATGCGGGCAGCGGTTCGGATATCCGGGAGGGTTTGCTGGTGTCGATGATTTTGTCGCACATTGAGAAACAGGCGGTGCTTGACCCGGTTGAGCTGATGCTTGAGTTCAACGGTTTCAGCAATATCGACTTGAAGTACCGGAATATCACGCTGACGACCTTGGACAGCGGCGGGAGTACGCAGGAACAGTTGACGTAGGGCGGAAAGTTTGTCCCAAGGGGTTTGAGTACATATTAATATATTTGCAATAGAATATAATCAAGGAGATGACACCAAGACTTTTTAAGGCTGAAAATAATGAGCGGGCGGGTGAGTTCAAGGAGTTCCTGCCGGTGAATGTGAATTTGCGTTTTGAGACGCTGGCGCCGCATCTGGCGTATTGCGAGGGTGTGTTCGTGAGGCCGTTGCTGGGCGATGTTCTGTTTGAGTCGCTGGCGGGTTTTTACGATGATTTTCAAAGTTCGGGGAGTGCGGATGAGGATGAGCTTTACGGGGAGCTTTTGAGGAAGGTGCGTTTCGCGCTGGTGCGTCTTGCCTTGTGGAAGGGGTTTGACATGGTGGCGGCGAGTGTGAGCGATGCGGGTTTCAGTTCGGTTGTGGATAAGGAGAACCGGCTGTATCGGTATCAGGAGGAGAATTTGAAGAGTGCCTTGAAAGGCGAGGGTTTTGACGGGTTGGACGATGTGCTGTCGTTCCTGGAGGGGCATATCGATACGTTTTCACAGTTCAGCCAGTCGCAATACCATACGTTTCGTGATCATACGCTGATTAAGGATACGGGGTCGTTTGACCGTTGCTATAACATCAACGGCAGCCGGCTGGTATTTCTGAAGATGAGTCAGTTTGTGCGTGATTTCGAGCGGTTGGACTTGTGCCACCGTATCGGGAAGGCGTTTTTCGAGGTGCTGCTGACGGCGGATGAATCGCTGCCCAAGTATGCCGCGATTCTGCCCGATATACGGATGGCGGTGGTTTACGGGGCGGTGGCCGACGGAATAGGGGAGCTGCACAAGATGCCGACGGAAAAGGGGCTGGTGTTTGAGTCTCAAAGTGCCGGCGGTGAGAGCAACGTGGAGCTGATGCCGGTGGAGAGGGTCCAGCTGGCTGAGACGCGGAATCGGTTTGGGCAGAAGTCGGAGCGGTATCTGGCTTCGGCCATCAATTATATAAAGGACAATATCAGTGATTATCCCGAGTATGCGGATTTCGCGGGGGATTCGCCGGCTGACGGCGTGACGCGTTTCGACAACAAGGGGAAAAAGTTTTTCATGGCATGATGGATTGGACTACGATTATTTGTTCGGTGATTGGCAGCGGTATTATCGTGACGATTCTGCATTATCTTGTATATAGGCCTCAGAATCAGAAGCTGAAGAGCAACGAGGTGGTGTCGTCGTCGCTTGAAAACGAGGCGAAATCGCTGGAGAACGACAAGGCTCAGATTGACCTTGGGATGACGTTTATGAAGTCGAGCCTGGAGATGTTCCAGCAGGTGCGGGACATGCTGAACCATTCGGATATGAAGTCGGACGAGAACTGGCGGGCACTTAAGTCGCGGATGCAGACGATGGAGGACAAGATGGATTCGTGCACGGAGGAGGTGCGGCTTATTTCGGGCTATCTGAACGGTGGTTTTAAGGAATATAAGCATAATCAGGTAAAAAAAGCGAATTAGTATGAATATAGTTTCCCATAATTTTCCGGATACGCAGTATTTGAAGGAGCGGACGGTGAAGCGCCAGATCGTGCTGCACCATACGGCGAGCGGTCCTGGCGTGGATGGCGACATCAGCTGGTGGACGAAGACGCCCGACAGGGTGGCCACTCATTTTATCATTGACCGTGAGGGGCAGGTGCACCAGTTGTTTGACGAGGCCTATTGGGCTTACCATCTCGGACTTGAGCAAAAGGTTTTCACGCAGATGAAGGTTCCCTATAGGCAGCTGGACAGGCAGAGCATAGGGATAGAGTTGGACAGCTGGGGTGTTGTTGTTCCGCATTCGGACGGGAAGTTTTATCCGGCGAAGTGGGACGGGAGGCGTTGTGTGGCGAATACGGGGTGCAAGGCGGTGAAGTATTTTCACGAGTACTGTACGGCGCAGAAGTGGAAGGGTCAGGTGTATTATGAGAAATACACGACCGCCCAGCTGAGCGCATTGGGCGAGTTGCTGGTGGAGTTGTGCGGCAGGCACGGCATTCCGCAGCGTTACAATGAGGATATGTGGGCGGTGAGCAAGAACGCATTGGGCGGCGAGCCGGGTATTTACGCGCATTGTTCTTATCGGAACGACAAGTCGGACGTGCATCCGCAGCCGGAGCTGCTGAGGCTGTTGCGTGATATCCGTTAGGAAAGCGGCTATACATTTTTATATATACATAATATAATATGAGACTACGCAAGTGAAAGAACACATAATGTAAAATATTGAAAATCAATAACTTCTACAAAAAGCAACAAATTTTAGCTACAATTTGGCTACAATTTAGCTACAATTTAGCAACAATTTTTTTGATATAAAACACTGAAAATCAACAACTTCTACAAAAAGCTACAAAATTTCGCATAAAATCAAAAAAAATATATGACACAGCAGGAATTTTACGGGTATCTTGAGGGTTTGGCGGAAAAGCATACGCTGGTGCGGCACAATCAGGGTTCGCCGGCCGAAAAGCATTATTTCAGGGGTGAACTTGAGGAGTTCTATATGGATTTGCGCAATCGGGTGAAGTTTCCGGCCGTGGTGGCGGAGAGTTTCGAGTTGCAGTTTTACGAGGGAAAGAAGGTTCGCGAGAGTTCGTTTATCATTGTGACGAATTACGGTGAGTCGAAGAACTGGGACGATATTGACGGTGCTTTCCGTTTGTGCGAGCGGATAGGCGATGAGTTTATGCGCCGCATATCCTACGATGACGAGGAGGGTGATTTGTGCGCGAACGTGGCGTTTGAGAGCGCGGTGCCGGTGCTGAACGAGCAGCACCTTTACGCCGGTATCCGATATACGTTTACCGTTGAACAGGATTTTGACGATGGCGTGGATGAGAACATGTGGAGGGATTTGTCCTCTATTTCTGTAGAACGTCTCGGAAATTATCTGTACAAGGCCACATATAATTCCATTCCGGAATATAGAGAACTGGATATTCCCGTTGGCGGCGGATGCACTTCTTTTGTCAGGGATGGAAGGCTCTACAGGAATCTCGATTGGAATTTTGACGAAACCAACGAGTTTCTGGTGGTTACCGGGGATTTCGTCGGGATGGCGTTTCTTGGCGGAATCACCGACGACAATATGGATTACGAACTTATCGGGCAGTTGCCGTACCACGTGAACGATGGTGTGAACGAGCACGGCATAATGGTAAGCAGCCACGTGCTGTTCAATGATTTCGAGCACTCTTACGATGGCGATACCAGCGTGACCGAACTGCCCTATATCATATTGAGCACTCTTGAGTCGATGGACGACATTGATGATTTGCGGGAAGTGCTTGACGACATCCGCATCCCATCGGCATTGTCTGTCAATGAGTATCTGATGCAGTTCATCGTCACGGATGGGGAGACCACCTACGCGATAACGCCGTCGGACAACGGTTACGAGCTGGTTGATATTTCAATGCTTCCCAAATTGGCCAACTTCAAGTGGGTGGATAAGCCCACCCTGCAAAGAAACGATTCGGGCCTGCAGCAGCGCCCGACGGGCGTTGAGCGCTGGAATCTTGTTGAAGATGGCGCAGAACTGTGGGACCTGCGTTTCACGAAGTGCTATGAAAACAACGGTCGCCTGTCGGAGTTTGTCGGCATTGAGGGTACCACGAAAGAGAGCGCCGATGCGGAACTTGAAGCTATTTACGACAGGGCACACGCCGCCTACCTAACCCGCAAACGTGACGGGAAGTTGTGGCAGACGATGCATTCGGTGGTCTATGGTGCCAACGGGATAGAGCATCTGTGGTGCCAGGAGAATTGGAGTAAGGATTATAAATAGATACTAACTTTTAATTTAATGTTATGGAAATAAAAAAAGGAACAAAATTGAAACTCAGATGGCAGTTTCTGAACGAGGGAGAACCGGTCTTGTTGTCCGATTACTCCAGATTTCGATTGGATGTCTTGGATGGCAAGAAAGTCCCACAGCGCACATCGGTGGCCTTGTCCGCAAATGAGGTAGTCTTCGACATTGATACGGCGAAATATGAGAACGGACAATACGCCGTCATTGTGGACGCCGATGGTGCGGATGGAGGTTTGCACGTTTGTCACCGCGATGCCTTTCGCATAGTACCGTCCAATGCCAAATCTTCTCTGGCCAAGGGAGGCGAAGGCGTGGATTACGAACTTACGATTAAGGTTGACATGAGCGGTCAGTTGTCAACACCGTCTTTCAGTGGTAGCTATAACGATTTGAAAGACAAGCCTGATTTAAGTAAGTATTACGAAAAACCATCTAACGGCATTCCAAAGAATGATATGTCATCTGCTGTTAAGTCCTCATTAAGCAAGGCAGATAGTGCACTACAGAATGAATCTGACCCGACAGTCCCGCAGTGTGTCAAGGATATTTCCCAATCGGATATTGATAATTGGAACAGCAGTTCAAATCCATTGCCGACGGGCGGATCAGACGGTGATGTTCTTGTCTATCGATACGGATCAGCACAATGGGGAAGTCCTTACCCGGATTCAGGTAATGACGGTGATGTCCTTGTTCGTCGATACGGTTCAGCACAATGGGAGAGTCCACAAGGTGGTATTCCTACCGGAGGAATGGACGGTGATGTTCTTGTCTATCGATACGGATCAGCACAATGGGGAAGTCCTTACCCGGATTCAGGTAATGACGGTGATGTTCTTGTTCGTCGATACGGATCAGCACAATGGGGAAGTCCTTACCCGGATTCAGGTAATGACGGTGATGTTCTTGTTCGTCGATACGGATCAGCACAATGGGGAAGTCCTTACCCGGATTCAGGTAATGACGGTGATGTCCTTGTTCGTCGATACGGTTCAGCACGATGGGAGAGTCCACAAGGAGGTATTCCATCTGGCGGACAACCTGGTCAGGTTCTTACTATTGGACCAGATGGATATCCTACTTGGGAATATCCTCAAATTCCACAATATTAGTATATAATGCCCAACACCCTCACTTATACCATCGGCAATGACACTACGGAAATCAAGGTTCCGTCGTCCATCTCCGAACTTGGCGGCGCGCAGCTTGTGGAGGCGGCGCGCCTGCTGGAAGGCGGGGAGCCTGATATGGCCGTGCTGACTGGCATTCCGGCGGACGTGTGGGCTGATATGGCCCCGTTCCAGCAGTATTCGGTTATGGAGCTGTTTGATTTTGTCAACGTCGGGTCGGTTCGGGAGGCGTCGTTCAAGGAGTGGAAGCTGCCCACCATCCGTGTGGATGGAGAGGAGTGGTTTGGTCCCATAGGGAATTTCGGGAACGTGACGTGGGAGGAGTTCGTGTATGCGGACCAGTGCATGATGAACGGTATGCACATAGCGGCGGTGGCGGCGCTGTTTCGTCCGAAGCGTAAGGATTACGATGGGGAGACGGATATCAGGATTCCGTTTACGACCTACGGCACGACCAACCGCTTCAAGCGTCTGGAGGGTTTGGACAAGGCGGTGCAGACGGCCATCCTGATCAATTACAGGGCCATGCGCAAGGCGTCTTTGGAGGAGAGGTACGGCGAGGTGTTTCCGTATGCGGATTTTCATCCGGGCGACGAGGAGGAGGACGGTGCGGACAAGGGTGGCGTTGAGTCGAAGCGGGGTTCGTTTTCGTGGATCAGCGTGCACAGGAGCATTCTCGGTGACAATATCCAGGACGAGGACAAGTATCTGCGTCTTGGCGTGCATACGGTTCTTTACAGGCTGAACGCGGCGATTGCGGAAAGCAGGAAGTCTAAACATTAGTGGGATATGGATGAAAGACTGATGACGGAGGAGGAGTTTGCGGCGGCGGCGAAGGCGTGGGCCGACAGGGTAAGGGCGTTGGCTCGTGCCGCCGGAGGAAGTTTCCCGCACGGGAAGCGGGAGAGTGTACATGTATATAAGACGGGTCGTTACGCGGGGAAGAGTGAGCGTAAGCTGGGGAGTGCGGCGGTTGGATATGTGCTGCGTAAGCATTACGGCGAGGTTGACGGGGTGAGTTTCAGGATGCCGGTGCACGGTATCTTCAGGGAGTACGGCGTGGGCAACGGGCAGCCGCGGCACGGGGTGGCCACGAAGTCGGGGAAGAGGGCTTCGGGGAATGTGCGGATAAGGCGTTCGATGTCGGACTGGTTTCACGCGCCGCTTGAGCGCAATATCGAGGCGTTTGCGGACCTGGTGGCTGATTATTACGGCGACAAGTATCTGGTGAATTTCATGAGGCTGGGTGCGAATGACGTTGTGAACGGCGGGGTTTAGTATCGTTTTAGTATCGTTTTGGTATCGTTTTTGTATTTTTTTTGTATGCGACAATTATACATATAGTAAAATAAGTGTATCTTTGCAGCGTGAAAAAAAAAGAACTATGGAAAATACAAAACAGTTATTCGAGTACTATCTTGAACATCAGACCGAACTCGTGTCACAATACGATGGCAAATATATTGTTATTGACGAATCTGGGGTCGTTGGTTCATACGATTCAGAAGACGAGGCATATTTTGAATCTGTGGATAAAATAGGCCTCGGAAATTTTATCATACAGTTATGTACGGAAGGGAAGGACGCCTACACCCAGACTTTTTCATCAAGAGTAATATTTGCCTGATATGAGCGAAAACAAAGCATTACCGAAGACGGCGTTTACCATAGTCAATCCGGCATTCTGCCGTGAGATAATTACAAATTCATGGTGTGCGGTTCCAAGTAAGGATATTTCGAAATCAAAATTCAGTAAGTATAACGCCTTATGGGACACTGGAGCCACGAACAGCGTTGTCACTCCCAAGGTCGTAAAGGAACTTGGGCTTGTTCCAATAGGTGAAGGAGAAACTCTTCATGCCGGAGGTGTGTCACGTGTAAAGGTTTACCTAATCACATTATTATTGCCTAACAATGTTCTTATACCGAACATAAGGGTTAGCGAATGTGCAGACCAGGCGGGAAGATTTGACATTATTATCGGTATGGATGTCATAACACTTGGAGACTTCTCTATTAGTGGACAGGGAATCAAACGAATGCTTTCTTTCAGTATGCCTTCGTCATTTAGCGTTGACTATGTCCATATATTGAACTTAATGAATCAAACTGAATAGAATACGCGGCGAAAAAAAAAAGAACTATGGAATCGTACCTAAATCAGAAACTTATTGAAACAGTGCTGTATGTGCTGCGTGAAACAGGAGGTGTTGACAAATACCATCTGTTTAAAATCCTATATTTTGCCAACAGGAGTTCTTTGGCAACGGAGGGACTTAGGATTGTGGAAGACGATTTCAAAGCGCTTCAGTACGGGCCTGTTCCTGACAGACTATATGGGGCTATGCGGCATAATGGATATGGAGACCCCGAATTGATTCAAATTTTCGATTCCGCGGTGGAGATGGCTGGAGATGATGCCAACAACATACTGTTGGCCAAACGTGAACCGAATATGGACTATATCGCACCGGCAGCAATCCGTTTTCTGGATGAATCCATTGAAGAAAACAAGAACCTGACCTTTCAGGAGTTGCTGGTTAAATCGCACGACAAGGCGTGGGAAAACGCAAAAAACGCAAATCCGAACATTCTGTCCCCGGTTGATATGGCAGAGGCGGGAGGATGCAGCAAGGAATTTTTGGAATATGTCAGGGAAATGGCTGAAATAGACTGTCTGTCGTAATGAAATTTGGAGACTTTCTCAAAAAAGATGAAGTCGCAAAATTGGCGAACGAGAATGTGGCGAGAGGCGACACTTTCCTTATGCGGATGGATTCCTCAAACGGTATTGTTCCGAAACCAGGAGACAGCAGCCGCAACAAATTCTTCATCGTACTTGGAAAACATGCCGACGGGTCAATTTTTGGAGGCGTAGTTATCAATTCGGCCATCAATCGGAATATTCCGGCAGGTCGTCAGCGGTTGCTTATGCCGATAAAATGTTCCAAATACACCTTTCTCGATCACGACTCGTATGTTGACTGTTCAAATCTGAAAACGGCAAGACCGGAAGAATATAACAATTGGCAATACAAGGGCATGGTGTCTGACGAGGATGTAAACCTGATAATCGGAACACTTGTTGACAGCGAATACGAAACCAGGGAGAAATTGAACAGGTTCGGGATAAAGCCGCAATAAACTTTTCAGTTGGCGGTGGCATAAATAGAATGTATAACGAGTTTAATTTTAATTATTATGAGCGAATCAAAAACTGAAAAGATTTTTAGACAGTTTTATCAAGGGGACGACTCATTTATTGAAAAAGCGGATATTCCTAAAAAGTATGGTTTCAAATCCAAGAAAAAAACAGGCAAACCAGGTTATCCTGATTTTTTCAAAGAATGTGACGATTATGTTATAGTTGTTGAAGCAAAAGGGGATGATTTTTCGTTAGCGTGCGAAGAAATGCAATTCTACATAGAAAACAATAGTAAACCTGATATTGATATGATTGGAATTGCCATAAGTGGACAAGATGAGTTTGATTATTCCGCAAGATTATCTATAAAGTTGGCAGGACAACCATATAAGATTCTCGTTGAAGATGGTAAACTACAAAAATTATCTGACATAAGATTGCTATACATAAAAGAGAAGTATTCCGATTTTATTGACGATGATGAACTTGTCAAGGTATTGAACAAAATAAATAAAATTTTTCATAATGAAATTAAAGTAAAAGACACTCAACGAAGTTTGTTTTTTTCTGGAATAATGATTGCACTGACGGATGATTCTTTTAGAAATTCATATCGTTATACTAAAGAACCATCTCAAGATGAAATAAATACGAAGAAGTGGTTTGCGTGTCATAAATTAAATGAAAACATTTTAGCAACAATTTCTGACCAAATATCAACGAAAGTCAACAACTTGTCAAAAGAATATAATTGGAAAGATTGCTTTTCATTCATCCGTAATATTGACTATGATTTAGACAAATATATACAACTAATTTCCTATATTGAGGATAAGATTTATATACCATACACATTCAACCAAAAGAGCGATATATTAGGGAAAGCATATAAGATTTTTCTATCAAAAGCGGGCAAAATTGACAATAAAAATATAATACTAACACCAGAGCACATCAAGCAACTAATGATTGAACTTGCGCAACTAAATGTGGACGATGTTTTGTTGGACACTTGTACGGGTTCTGGCGGTTTCCTAATGGAAGGTATGGAAACAATGATTCAATTAGCGGGAAATGACACAAATTTAATTAAAAACATTAAAGAAAAACAACTCATAGGGTTTGAAATAGACCCGACTTTGTACGCATTAGCGTGTACTAATATGTTCTTACACAAAGATGGTAGAAGTAACCTTATATACCATGATAGTTTGATAAGTAAAAGTAAATATAAGGGTATATACGATGAAATTTTAGACAACATTAGACCTTGTAAGTGTGTGATAAATCCTCCATACGAAAACAACTTATCAATTAGGTTTTTAGACGTCGCATTAAATTTGATACAAAAATACGGAAAGGTGATAATCATTATGCCTACCCCAACACTGAACAATAATAAAGATGTTGCTAAAAAACTACTTGCCTTTTCTAAACTTGATTTTGTTATTAAAATGCCAAATAATCTCTTTTCCGAGCAAGGACGAACTGTGAACACGTCTATATTTGGTTTCACAAAGACACCACATAAGCAAAACGATGATGTGATATTTTACAATATGGAGAATGACGGATTAGTAAGCGTGCAACACAAAGGGAGAGTTGATAAACACAATAAATGGAAGGATGACATACATCCATCTGTACTTGATGCATTGTGTTACGCCGCAAGTAACGCAAGCGATGTAAATAACAACATTTCACGAAGACGCATTTTTGATGCGGATGGTAATGTGAATTTTTATGGATATAAGGAGACTTGTGAATATTCAAACCATGTAAAATTTTCCGACTTGTTTGACTTTGGTAAGAAAGGCAGTGGCGTAAAGGGGACTTTGCAAAGTGAAAATGCAATAGATGGCGATTATGATTTCATTACTGCGTCTGAAGTCTGGAAAACAAGTGACGTTTATGAGTACGAAAACGGGGAGTGCCTTGTGTATGCAGTTTCCGCAGGAGGTTCATTGGGGCGTTGTCATTATGTTAAAGGTATTAAACCTTACATTGTAAGCAACTTATGTCTTGTTTTGAAACCGCAAAATACCGAAAAATATCCAATCAATCTACAATTCTACAGCATTTACCTAAATAAGATACGAAAACAAATCGTTAATGAAATCGCAGATGGCACAAGTAAATTAACCATTAAACCCAATGTGCTGGGAGACTATTTAATTGAGTATTTTGATATTGGCTACCAAAATAAGGTTGCCAGAGAATATGAGGAGGAAGTGATTAGAAAAAAAGTTGAATGCGAACAAAGTGAACGAGTTTTTTATTCTAACTTGACTTTTTAGCATAAGTAATTTAATCCACTATGCCAAAACAAAAGGTATAGTGGATTAATTTTTCAATTACACCGCAAGTTTAAAGTAGGCAATTTCAAAAAAAAATCGCAGGAGTGTGATATTTGTGTGATATTTTTGTATATTTGCGGTATCAAAAAAACATAGAAATGGACATCATTTGTTTGATATTGGGTTTGTACATTATGTGGAAGATCGCTTGCAAAACTAACGATCCTGCTGCAGATGATTTTATAAAGAAATATGTGAAGAAAAATAAGAAGTGATTTCATGTCCCATTTGATATAAATAATTTATAATATCTTTGCCGTAAAAAATTTTTTATGGCAAAGGAAGTACGTAAAACGATTGACATAGTTGTCAATGGCAAAGAGGTTGAAAACAACCTGAAATCAATTAAATCCGCAATAACAAAAGTAACCAACGAGTTAAGTAAAATGACTGTTGGTACGGATGAGTACTATAAGAAGTCGAAGGATTTATTGAC
>JAZLHE010000034.1:0-8631 GCA_045616665.1 Bacteroidales bacterium
ATTCCTGAAATAAAACCCTTCATCGAAAAATATATTCAAGAACTTTCAAAATAACACGCAATAATAAATTCAAACAAATAAAGATAGACGATTAACAGATAGACACAACATTTTTTAGATAGCATTTGTAGCTATCCTTGACTCTCAATTATTATATTCACAAAATAGGAAAAATATAGAAAAACAATTAAACTAACATATTATTAATCATAGCGTTTGCAAATATGACCAACCAAGAGAACATAACGGAATTTAGCAAAGAAGAAAACAATCTTTATACAGATGTATGCGGCATTATAGAAAATGCACGCAGCCGTGTTGCCGTATATGTCAATTCAGAAGTTTGCCTTACCAAATGGCATGTGGGCAAACGCATCAAGGAAGACGTGCTTTATAACCAGCGGGCTGAATACGGCAAGCATATTGTGAAGAATTTGGCACTAATGCTTACCGAAAAATATGGAAAAGGTTGGAGTGACAGAAGTTTGCTACATTGTATACGCGCTGCGTATACTTTTACCGAAGATGAGATTAGATACGCAGTGCGTATACAATTCACTTGGACGCATATTCGGTCTTTGATGTTTGTGGAAAACTCGCTTGCTCGCCAGTTTTATATGGAAATGTGCCGAATAGAACATTGGGATACACGTACTTTAGAGGCGAAAATTGATTCTCAGTTGTATGAGCGAACAGCAATAAGTCGAAAACCTGAAGAACTGATTAAGCAAGAGTTGACCCAACTGAAAGAAGACAATTTTATTCAACCGGATATTGTATTCAGAAGCAGTTATTTTCTTGACATGTTAGGGCTGCCTGACACTTTTTCTGAATATGATTTGGAATCGGCCATAGTATCTCAGATGCAAAGTTTCATTTGTGAAATGGGCACCGATTTTGCATTTTTAGGCAGGCAAAAACGAATAACCATTGATGCAGTGGATTATCACATAGATTTGCTTTTCTATCATCGTTCCTTGCATCGGCTAGTTGCAATAGACTTGAAATTGGGCAAATTCAAACCCGAACACGAAGGCCAAATGCGACTTTATTTGCGATATTTAGATAGAAACGAGCGAAAAGAAGGAGAGGAATCACCAATAGGATTAATTTTATGTAGTGAAGGGAACACCGAACATATCGAATATTTGATGTTGGAGGAAAACAGTCCCGTTAAAGTGGCACAGTATTACACGCAACTTCCCGACAAACAACTACTTGCTCAAAAGTTGCAACGTGCTATCGCTATTGCAAAAGAACATATTGTTGAACAAAAATTGAATAAGAAAGAAAACTAATTTAATAAAGTAACATATTATATGTAGATAGCATTTGTAGCTATCCTTGACTCTCAATTATTATATTCACAAAATAGGAAAAACATAGAAAAAAACAATTAAACTAACATATTATTAATCATAGCGTTTGCGGACCAATGGAAGAAAAGAATACACTCATAGTTGAAAATGGCAGTATCAATAACCTCGCAATCAAAATTGAAGGATTGATTCAAGAGGCGCGTCAACACATTGTTTCGTCCGTAAACACCACTATGGTCTATACCTATTATGAAATTGGTAGGTATATTGTTGAAGACGAGCAAAATGGGCAAAATCGTGCGGAATACGGCAAGAGCGTATTGAAAAAGTTATCGGCTTACCTTACGCCTAAGTTCGGAAAAGGGTTTTCAGTGGAAAATCTGGATAGAATGAGGTATTTTTATAAGGTGTATTCTAAGCAAATAATTGAATATCAACAAGGCTCAAATTCGTCAACAGTGTTGACGAATTTACAATTCTGTCTTAGTTGGTCGCACTACTTAAAACTGATGCGCATTTCCAATCCTGAAGAACGCCGCTTTTACGAAATAGAAGCGACCGAAAACAAATGGAGTTTACGCGAATTAGAGCGTCAGTTCAATTCGTCCTTATATGAAAGATTGGCTTTGAGCCGCAATAAAGATGAGGTTCTTCAGTTGTCACGGCAAGGACAAATAATTGAGAAACCGCAAGATTTGCTAAAAGACCCTTATATATTGGAATTTACTGGCCTGCCTGAATTGCCCTGTTATTCAGAGAAAGACCTTGAACAGAAACTGATTGACAATCTGCAATCATTTTTGCTTGAATTGGGGAAAGGATTTGCTTTTGTAGGAAGACAGGTTAGACTATCTTTTAGCGAGGAGCATTTTTTCGTTGACTTGGTATTTTACAATCGCCTGCTGAAATGCTTTGTGCTGATTGATTTGAAGCGCGGGAAACTGAAGCACCAAGATATCGGGCAAATGCAAATGTATGTAAACTATTACGATAGGGAAGTGAAATTGGAAGATGAAAATTCGACCATAGGCCTTTTGCTTTGTGCCGACAAAGACAACGCCATTGTTGAATACACGCTTCCGAAAGACAACAGCCAAATCTTTGCCGCCAAATACGCGACTATTTTACCGAGCAAAGAACAACTGAAACAATTGATATTGGAGAAATCATAAACAACAGAAAATAAGTAGTAACGAAAAATAAGGATATATAGCTTCGCACATGATATTTTTTCATCCTACCACATTTTACTGGTTTTAATTGTTTTTGTATTTTTGCAACCACAAAAAAACTCAAATATAAGTTTAATAAAATAATTTAGCCTATGGTATAAACGCAGTCGCACTGCATACATCTTGAAATAGAAAATAGCGTTATAGAAGCTGAAACTTGTTAATCTGAAAACTGGACACTTTTAGCATTAACTAACCAAGAACAAGCTCAATTAACGCTCACGCAATAGCGTGGGCTTTGTTCGTAGAATTTGGTTAGTTATAGGTAGTCCAGAAATCCTCAGATTAACAAATGAAGCGAAATAAGTGCCACGCTGTTTTTATGTATGAGTCCTATCTTTCATACGGCACTGGGCGGAAGCGAAAAGCCGAGAAAAAGAGTAGCAGTTTATTTAAAAACAACATACTATGAAAAAAATCATTGTTGCCATTATGGCTTTATTAATTGTATCGACGTCATTTTCACAAACAGCGAAAACAAAGGACGAATTAAAGGCTGAACGTCAAGCATTGAAGTCCGAATTAACCTCTAAAGATAACAAAAAAATAGAAGATAAATATACCAAAATAGTAGTTAGCGGCGTCGTACAAGGGCAACCTTCAAATACAGGACTGAACTCCGTTGATGGGTTGGTTGCAACAGACGCAAGTTTATTAAACACATTGATTGCTGCCGAAAAGGTATTGCAAGAATATAAAATATCCATTAATGAAAGTGCTGATGGAGAGGTTAATATTGACAAATTCACTCCATCGTTAGATGACTACGTGAAAATGTTGCCTAATTTGATTACAGCAGTTCAACAGGCCGTTGAGGCAGCAGACAAATTGCAAGGAGTACAAAATGATGTTAAAGGTTTGAATCCTATGACTGGTGCAGCTACCATCAAAGCAGCAAAATGGGCAACCGATGCGTTACCTGTAACCACTTCGAAGTTGAAACAAGATGTAAAACTTCTGCAAAACCTCATTGAATCTTGCAAAGCCTCAAAAAATCTTTAAGAAATATGAGAAAGAAAAAATTTATTCTTTTATTCATGTTGTTAGTGTGTGGCCTAAAAGGCCACACACAAAACGACAACGGCAGATCCGTTGTAGGTGTCGCAAAATTCACTTCCGAAGTAGAATCTCCCTTTTGCGCTTCTGTTGCGGAAAAAGTTGTAACTATGGTTACGCAAACCAAACGTTTCATTGTGGTTGACAGAACAAGTTATGACAAAATTCAAGAAGAACTTGAATTCCAAAAAACAGAAGCTTTCATAGACAGCAAAAACACCGTCAACCAAGGAGAAGCCGTTGCGGCAGAATATCTAATCTTGGGTCATATCATCAAAATGAACATCTATACTATGAAAAACAATGGCGTTACAACCGGATACAAGGCGAGCTGTGCTTTTACATTAAAGGTCAATAATGTGGAAACAGGCAACACAACTGCCGCTGAAAGTTTTCAAACAGAAGTGAGTCCTTTAGCTGCGTCAAAAGAGCAAGCCGTAAATCAGGCATTGCAATCAGTGGAACAGGCATTATATGAATATTTTATTCGTACGTTTCCAATCAATACAAAAATTTTAAAAGTTTTGGAAATCAAAAAAAATGGTGCGGCATTGGTGCTTATCAATGGAGGAAAATCAAGTGGAATTAAAGAAGGAGATGTATTTTCCGTGGAATATATCGAAATGCTTGACGGGAATCCGTACCCACAAGAAATAGGCTCGTTGAAAGTTTCCAAATTATCCGGGAACGATTTTGCCGAATGCGTAGTAAAGAAAGGCGGTAGCGAAATTCTTTCTCGATTCAATGCCGCCCAAAATATCAACTGTAAAATGATTATAAAATGAAAAAAGGACTCTACATTTTCATACTAATATTATGCGGTATGACATCTTGCCGGACATCCTACCTGACCTACAACATCAATTATATATCCGAAAATTCTCAAACAATAAATTTGCGTTGTGATGGATTCGGTCAAAATGAATTAACTGCCATTACTGATGCTGAAAAATATGCTGTTGAAGCCGTTTTATTCAGAGGCATTCCCGATTCACAATTAAAAGATCCCTTAATAAACATCAATGAAAACGATGCAAGAAAAAACAACAAAAAATACTTCGATGAATTGTTGGAAGGAAAACGTTATAAGACTTTTATTATTTCCAGCATCCCGACAACAAAAATCCACCACGTCAAAGGCGGAGGTGGACAAAAAAGTATTTCTGTTGATGTAACAATAAACTTGCGTGCCTTGCGAACCGATTTAGAACAAAACGGCATAATAAGAAAATTTGGACTTTAATTAAATTTGGAAAATGAAACGTTTAATAGCAACCTTAATAGGAATTATTTTAGGGATTTCACTGTTCGCGCAACAAACAGTACAACCCAAAATCATGGTCATTCCTTATACCAAAGATGGTGAAGACATCCGCACCATTTTGGAAAATGATGTAAACAAACGAATTGCCCTTACTAAAATCAAAGAATCTTTCGACTCCAGGGGCTTTACCACCATTGACTTTACTGCAAAATTAAAAGCCGCAAAGTCTGATGCTACTTTTGTTGACGATAACAAAAGCGATTTGAAATCAATGATTATTCAAAATTCAGGAGCGGATATATATGTAGAAGCTGAAATCGATATTCTTTTATCCGCCACAGGAAATTCCGTCAAAACTGTCGTTACTGCATACGAATGTTCAACCGGAAACTCTTTGTCAAATAAAGTCGGAGAAAGTGGCAAATTTTATACAGACGATATCGGAAAACTCACAAGCAAAGCCATTGAAAGCATTGCCGAAGACTTTCTGAATACAATGCAATTGAAATTCAATGATATTGTTGAAAATGGGAAATCCGTCATCATCAATTTTGGCTTTGACAGCGAATCCGAATATACTATGTCATCGGAAATTGGCACACAAGGATTATTACTTAGTGATGAAATAGAATTATGGATGGAAGCCAACGCGTACAAAAACAATTATCACATTCAGGGAACAAGCGACAACCTAATGATTTTTGACGATGTCCGTATTCCTCTCAAAGATTCCACTACTGGGAACAACTACAATCCCAATAAATTTGCTCTTGAAATTTTCAAATTCATGCGAACCTTAGGATTACAAATAGGAAGAGACATCAAAGGAAATACGATTTATATAACCATTAAATAAACATTCTTATGAAAAGAATATTGATTATCATAATATTGACGATGGGCCTGCAACTTTCATTTGCACAAAACATCGGCGAAATCAATATAGGGGTTGTTGTGCCAGAGCAAACTAATGAATTGGATGCTTCACAAATGAGCAAAATCAAAACGAAACTTGAGCGCATCTGTACACAAAATGGTATAGAAACAGGAGTTTCCCCTCAGGGCTTCGTCTTATACCCCATTATTGAATTATATGAAACAGAAGTTATTGAGGGCGGGATGCAGTCTCTTTATTCTGTTAAGATTGAATTTAGTCTGTTCGTAAAACAGTTAAATGGCGCAACCGTCGGCTCCATTTCAAAAAAATATAAAGGGGCGGGCGATACAAAAGAAAAAGCCATTGTAAATGCCATAGCGAACATTTCCACATCAGATACAATCTTCAAAAGCTTTATGGCCAATAGTAAACAAAATATTTTAAATTATTACCAAACGTATTGTAAACAGATAATATCCGATGCACAAATGCTCGCCAAACAAGAATATTACGAAGAATCACTGGCCATCCTATTGTCTATACCAACTGTGGTTCCTTGTTACAATAATGTGTTGGAAGTTGTGGACGATATTTACTCATCATATCAAGCACAACAATGCAATAATTTGTTACAAAAGTCAAGGGCATCTTATTCTGTACAAAAATACTATGAAGCAGCAGAATATTTAGGGAACATCTATCCGCCAATGTTTTGTTATGAAGAAGCACAGAAATTGTTAACAGACATCCAAAACAAATTTTCCGAAAAAGAAAAACGGGATTGGGATTTCAAGATGCAACAATATAACGATGAAATATCCTTACAAAAACGCTCTATAGATGCAGCCAGGGAAGTTGCAAAGGCATATTGTTCCCAAAAAATCAACGTAAATTACCAACAAATAATCAAATAACATTAATTATGCTAATAGGAGACAATACAGAACTTAGAAACGTAAATTTCATTGATATAAATGATATACAACGCATCAAGGATTATCTGCAAGGAGCAGTTTATTGTTGGTGTAATACTAAAGGTGAGGAATGGTTCTCTGCAAGAGATTTCGTAGGTAAAGAAAATTTTGATTGGAGAGGAACGCCATGCCAAATCATATTCGACGCATTATACAAGGACGAAAATAATGTTGATTATGCTGTTGAAGAAGCAGGAAAAGCCTTGGGGAGAATACTTAAAACTGTTCTTTCACAAGATATACAACGCACTTTTGAAACCAAAGAAGAATTCAAATCAAGAATATATCGTTGGAAAAAATAAACAGAATCAATACATCTTTAATTAAGGCGCAAAATTTTACGTTTCTACATTATAATATAATCCCTCTGGGCAAAAACGGAGGGATTTTTTTGTGAGATATTTTCACAGCAATTAAATTTTTGTATATTTGCACAAATTTAAACAACAACTTTAAATTTGTACCAATGGAAAGTATTATCAATAGAACTATTTCAGAATCAATACTTAACGCATATTCTTACTTCCCAGTTATTGCCATAACAGGGGCACGCCAAGTAGGAAAAACAACATTGTGCAAGCATCTTTTCCCTCAATTCCGTTATGTTAATCTGGAAGATTTGTCAATGCGAGAGATAATAGCAGATGATATGAAGAAATTCATAGACGGTGTGCAGGAGGGCATTATCATTGATGAAATACACCATCTTCCAGAATTGTTTTCCTTCATTCAAGTTGTCGTGGATAATAATCGCAACAAGCGATTCATCCTCACAGGCAGCAGCAATCTGTCGATTATGCTGCATCTTTCTCAATCGCTTGCCGGCCGTGTTGCCGTGTTCACCTTACCACCGTTATCTGTTTTTGAAATACAAGAACAAATTCAATCTTTTTCAACCAACGAACTGCTGTTTAAAGGGCTGTATCCCGCTGGCTATTCGCTGCATACTCCGCCAGAACTGCTATACGCCAATTATTACAATACGTACATTGAACGAGATGTGCGTCAACTGATAAATGTGAAAAACCTCACTCTTTTTCAAAAGTTCATCAGACTTTGCGCTGGACGTGCCGGCTCCGAATGCAATATGTCTGCACTATCCAACGAAGTAGGCGTTTCCGTTCCCACCATCAATGAATGGTTGAGTATTTTGGAAGCATCTTATATTATTTTCAAGTTGCCTCCTTTTTACGAAAATATCGGGAAACGGCTCATTAAAACCCCCAAATATTATTTTTACGATACAGGAATTTTGTGCTTCTTATTAGGCATAGAAAATCCAAAACAATTGGAAACACATCCCTTGCGTGGAGGAATTTTTGAGAACCTGATTGTGGCCGAATTTTTCAAAGCGAGACTTAATCAGGGCAAACAACCAAACTGTTATTTTTACCGTGATAGTAAAGGAATAGAGATTGATTTATTGCAATTATTTGGAAATGAGATTGATATGTTTGAAATAAAATCATCTCAAACTTTTTATTCAAAGTATTTCGATAGTATCAATAAAATTTCAGCCATTCTTGGTGATAGAGTAAAGTGTACTTCTGTTGTATATGATGGAAAGGAGATACGACAAAGCAAACGAGCTGGCATATACAGTTGGCGGGAGCTGTTTTCAGAAGGTTACAAGAAACTGAGCGAAGAAAAATAATTCGATTTATTCTGTAGAGACGGTGTGCGCAACGTTTCTACAGAATAAAAATCCCTGCCGATGAGGTGGGGATTTTTTTGTTTGTGATTTTTGTTGTACCTTTGCAATCTTGAAAGATACTATCCAAAAAAGTGTGTAAAACTCAAAGTTTTATATTTTTGTAAAGGGAAAATTAAAAACAAAAAACAATGAATTTTACACAAGCGCAAAATTACGAAATTTTAGAAGACATCATCAAAAATGGTGCGGGAATTG
>JAZLHE010000035.1:0-6784 GCA_045616665.1 Bacteroidales bacterium
AGTGGAAAGCGGCACCATTGATTTATTCGACGGAAATGCAAATTCATCCGAAGACGTCATCGACTTCTCCAATTCCCTGGAATGGACGTTTGAATTCCCGGAAATTCTGGATGACGAAGGCAAGTTTGTCGGATTCGATGCAGTGATAGGGAACCCGCCGTACGTGCAGTTACAGAGCATGGGCGAAATGAGCAACGTTTACAGCAAACGTGGTTTTAGCTGCTATAACAAAAGCGCCGATTTGTATTGCTTGTTTGTAGAACGCGTCCATAGCCTTTTGAAGAAGAACGGCTACTTCAGTTTCATTATGCCGAACAAATGGATGCTGGTGGATTACGGCAAGGAACTCCGCAAGTTCATGAGCCAAGTTGCGTTGAAGAAAATTCTCAACTTTGGCGATATCCAGTTCTTTGACGATGCGACCATTTACGTTTGCATTTTCGTAGCGCAAAAGTCTGCGGAAAAAACTGCTGTTTCCGCTTGTTCGCTGAATAGCAAAACTTACCAGGGAAAATTTGAGAAAGAAGTTGGAAAGGCAATCTTTGAATTACCTGCAGAAACTTTCAGCGAGAAGGAATGGAGCATCCGAAATAAACTCCATGATTCAATTTTGAAGAAAATGAATGTCGGAACTCCGCTGAAAGATATGCCAATTACGATTAATTACGGCTTAAAAACTGGTTATAATGACGCGTTTTTTATTGATGGCAAAACAAAAGAAAAATTAATTTCTGAAGATGCGAAAAGTGCTGAAATAATAAAGCCGTTATTACGTGGGCGAGATATTGATGCTTGGAAAACGGAAAAGGATGATCAATATATTTTATTCGTTCCTTGGCATTACCCGTTACATTTGAATCCGAACATTGTCGGGTGTTCCAAAGAGGCGGAAATAGAATTTGAAAAGGAATATCCCGCTGTTTACAAACATCTGCTGAGTTACAAAGAAAAACTCTCAGCACGAAACAAGGCCGAAACAGGCATTCGCTACGAATGGTATGCTTTACAGCGTTGGGCTGCTGATTATTATAAAGAATTTGCCAAACCAAAAATCATGTATCCGAATATGACCTCAGTATTCCCGTTTACCTATGACGAAACTGGCTCTTTCGGCAACGACAAATCTTTTATCATTACGGAAAAGGACAATTCGCAGAATTTGCCAAAGGGAACGGAAAACGTCATTGCGAGCGAAGCGAAGCAATCCAGTGCAGAATGTCACCCTGGAGCCGAAGGCGATAGGGCCCACTTACTTAAAGCCCTCCTCGCCATATTCAATTCCAACCTTGTCAAACTCTGGATATGGTACAACTGCCCCGAACTCATGGGCGGCACTCGAGAAATCCGTAAAGCCTACTTCGAAAACCTCCGCATCCCCCTAAACAACACGGAACTCCTGCAACAACTCGCCACCCTCGCCGATGAAATCATCACCGCTAAAAAGCAGGCTTCGTGTCATCCTGAGTGGACCTTGGAGCCGAAGGCGATAGGGGAAGTCGAAGGATCCAGTGATATAATTCAAAAGCAAATTGCCGACCTCGAAACCCAAGTCAACACCCTCGTCTATCAACTCTACAGCATCACTGATGCCGAAGAAATAGAAGCTGTGGAGAAGAGGTGAAGAATTGTTTGTTAAATAAGGACTAAGTTATGTCAAAGATTTATTCATTATCTATAAAAAATTTTCGTGGTATAAAAGAATTTAATCATATTTTTAGATCAGAAAACTTTATTGTTTTGATTGGTAGAGGGAACTCTGGCAAAACAACCATTCTTCAAGCAATTAATTTAGTTTTGTCGCCCACATGGAATGTTGGTTTATCTGATTTAGATTTTTATGATACAGATGTTACACAGCCAATAGAAATTGAAGCTACAATTACAGATTTCCCAAAAGAACTTTTGACGGATTCTAAATATGGCTTGTATATACGAAAAATAAAAGACAATCAGATTGTTGATGAGTTTCTTGAAGAAGATAATGATAGTTTTGTTGACGCATTGTCTATTAGGTTTAAAGTTGATTCGTCTCTTGAGCCCAAATGGTATGTATTTTGCGGAAGAGATGAATCGGAACCGAAAGAGATTTCGGCAAGTGATCGAGCTAAGTTTAATGTTTTTATGGTTGCCGATTATGCGGACAACCAGTTCTCTTTTGGGAGATATTCCCCTTTAAGCTCCTTGATGAAATTGAGTAGTACTGATGGTGAATCGGTCGCACAAAAATTACTTGAAATCGTTCGAAAAATTCATGTGCTTACAGCTGAAAATGGAAGTTTTAATGAAGTTGAAGGTATATTAGAAACTCTAAAAACAGAAAGCTCCCAATTGGGCTTGAGTTTAGAACAATTAAAGACCGCAATAGAGTTTAAAGATAATTCTATATCGGGCAATAGCATTGCATTACATAATGGCAATATTCCATATAGGCGCAGTGGAAAAGGGTCCAAAAGGTTATTGTCTATAGCTATTCAGAAACAATTGACTCAAGCAGGAGGAATTGTTTTAATTGACGAATTAGAACAAGGCTTGGAACCGGATAGAATTATAAATATTACACGATACTTAAAAAGAGGACTTTCTGGGCAAATATTTGTAACGACTCATAGCTCGTATACCTTAGTAGAAGCTTCTTATAATAATCTTTTCTTGATGCGTGAAGGGGCGAAGGAACTGGTGTCTTTTTCTGAAAATATGCAGGCTATATTAAGAACTCAACCGGAAGTTTTTTTCGCAAAAAAAATTATATGCTGTGAAGGGAAAACAGAACAAGGTTTTGTTCGAGGAATTGACGAATATTTGAAAGCTAATGCTTGTGGCTCTTTATCGGGTTTTGGTGTTCTTCCTATTGATAGTAAAGGTGGTGATAAATTTATAAAAGAAGCTGTAGCACTTAAAGAACTTGGTTACGATGTTTATGTTGTTGTTGATAATGATGTTGATGCTATTAGAGCGAAACTTCCTCTTTTAGATGAATTGTCTATTCCTTATACGAAATATGAAATAGGAGGATGCTTAGAATCACAAATTATACAAGATGTTTCTTGGGATTGTGTAAAAAAACTGGTTAATTGTAATCTTGAGCGATTTACAGACGATGTAAAGCGGAATCTTGACGCTTCCAATATCGAATTGGAATATGAAAGTGAATTTAGAAATAAATTTATCAGATTGGCAAAAGAAAAATCTTTATATAAAGATATTCCTGGGGGCGAATTTTTAGCTGAACAGGTGCTTCCTGAATTAGCAACTTTGGATGATAATGTTGTTTTGAAGAAGAATGTAAATACTTTGCTTGGCTGGATAAAAAATTAATGTCAGAAACAATTCCTACAGAATTTTTAAAATCAAATAGAGCTTTTCTAATTGCTCCTGCAGGCTATGGAAAGACGTATACAATTGTTTCTTGTGTAAAAAGGCTTCTTTGTGAAAAGCCAATATTAATTTTGACTCATACACATGCTGGTGTTGCTGCATTAAAAGCAAAAATGTCCAAACAAGGTGTTGAAAGAGATAAGTATAAAATCGACACAATATCTAGCTTTATACAACGGTACGTTTTGTCTTTTTTCAAGCAATCAGAAATTGGTCCTCAAGAGGATACTGGAAATTATTTCCCAAATGTCCTAGATAAATCTATAATTCTTTTCCAGAAACCAACTATAAAAAGAATTTTTATTGAATCATATTCTCATCTTTTTGTTGATGAATATCAAGATTGTACCAAAAGACAACATGAATTGATAGAAATTTTTGCAACTTATATTCCAACACATTTGTTCGGAGATCCTCTTCAGGGTATTTTTGATTTTGAAGGAAATCCTTCAGTGAAATTTCCGAGTGATTTTGAAAATTTCCAAACTTTTTATTTTTTGACGACGCCTTATCGTTGGACTGTAAATGGAAATTCGGTGGCTCTTGGTGAAAAAATTAAGGAATATAGAGAGCTTTTAGAAGAAGGTGATTCTGTACAAATTGAAAGTGATATTGAGTCTAATTTTGAGGTTGTTTGCCATAATCCAATTACACCTGCAAATGAACAAGTAGTTTTATATAATCAACTTCATGAAAAAATTAAACAGTTGAATACTGAAAGTATATTGGTAATAATGCCTTCTTTTTTAGAAGAAAGAAGAATACGAGGTCTGATAAAAGAACGTGCGGATATGTTGCGGCGTTTCGATTTTGAACATCAATTCAATCTTGTTGAAGCGATTGATGATAGAGCGTATTACCAGTGTGCTCATAATATTGATGCTTTGATAAATGAGGTCGCCACATCGTCTTTAAGTGCTGACTATTTAAAAATAAGAGGACGATTTGAAGAGATTTCTTTTGATAGTCAGTCTCTAAATGTGTGGTTTAATTCTTCGGGTTTGATTTCTAAACGAAATGCTGATGAGAAAGTTTTTTCTGATAAATTGAAACTGTGTTGTGATAAATTTTTTCAAGATGCCTGTGCTCGAAGCTTTCAGGAACTTTTATTGTTTTTTTATCAAAATAATCGACAGAATATAAAAAGACCTGACTTAGCACGTCAGGTACTTAAAAGTTTGGAGTATGCTGTTGAAAATAATACTTTTGTGTATGAAGCAATGGTAAAAACGAAGAATCACATTCGCCGTAATGGTAGAAAGATTTATGGAAAATGTTTTGGGACTACATTGCTTACAAAAGGTTTAGAATTTGATGCAGTTATTCTTCTTTATGCTGACAAGATTGAAGATAAGAGAAATTTCTATGTAGCGATATCAAGGGCTTGTAAGAATTTGGTTGTTTTTACAGAATCAAAACAGTTGACTTTTCAGAGGTAGCATAAATACGTTTAGGTATAATGTGATGTCAGAAAGTGAACTAATTTTTATTTTAACAACAATGAAAGCTGGTTATAAAAAATTTGAATGGGAGATGATTATAGCGGTTTAAAAATTTGAGACAGACAAATTTGATTCCTTAAGTGAAAAAACAAATGCTAAATTCAACATGAAAAAGGAATCAAAAATGAAAAATAACACATCAAAGCCTGCAAGTAGCAAGGAAAGCATCAACGCCACGTCTCAAAGAACCCGTAGGGTTCTTTGACGAAGAAAAGTGGACCCCTCCGTGCACCAGAAAATTCATTTTTTAGTGGACGCTCTTAATTTTTCTAACAAAAACATTAGAATACAAATCACTTTTGAAAACAATTTGCAAAAGGTAATACAAAAAAACAGATAGAGGAATTGCAACGGCCAATTGAAGAATATCCGATTCCACATTTTTCTTCACACTGATGCAAATTCCCACAATCATTGCTGATCCCAAGATAGTCAAGAAAAAATTTTTCTTATTGATGACTAATTTTAATTTTTTACACCCAACATTAAACGACAATACCAAAACAACAATTTCAGAAATTAATGTTGTAATTGCGGCACCCAAAATACCCATTTTAGGAATCAACCAAAAATTCAAGCCAATATTTACAATGGCAGATATAACTGTTATGTACAAAAATTGTTTTTCCTGTCGATTGGGAACGAGTATAGCATTACAGAAATACCCGGAAAAAACGGCAATAAGCAGAGCAATCGACAAAATTTCAAGTGATGAGGCCCCCGAAGCATATTCCCTTCCGCCTACCAATTGAATTGTTTCATTACCAAACACAAATAGCCCCGTAGCAAAAGGAAGTGTTAGCGAAAACAAATAGTCAAAGAGACGCGATGTAAACACATTATATTTATCAATTTGATTAGATCCCAAATAATATACTATTCGAGGTATTGCAACAGCCGTCAAAGCATATATCATACTTTTGGATAGTATGTATATTTTTGAAGCCAAAGTATATACACCAACATCATAATCATTTTTAAAAATACCAACCATAGTTACATCCAACTGAATGTAAATTGTCGTCGCAACTTGACCACAAAACAAAATTAAAATCGGAGTCAAATGCTGTTTTAAATTAAACTTGAAAGTAAATCTGATTGGCGCATATTTTCTTGTGTAAAACAAGTTTATTATATATCCAAATGCCATTGTAAATGTGTATATACCAGTATAAATAGCATAATCTTCTGATTCCCTAATCAAAACGAAAACCAAAATTACACCCACAATCTGAATTATAACATATCGAAGTGTTATATATAAAAAATCTTCATATATAACATTTAAAAAATCTCTACCTAAAATAGTTGCAGGAACGATTAGGCACATAATATAGATAAGAATATCGTATTCCCTCAATTTAGGGGAAAACAACATCACACCAACAAGTCCCAGAATTGAAACAATTCCAGACACAATGTTCAACGAGAAAACTTCTGACGTAAATTGAGAAAGAGCTTGACGATTATCTCTTATTCTCGCACCTTCGCGAACGGCATACGTACTAACGCCAAGCATGGCCGCCAAAATAACATAGCTTATAATAGAATTAGCAAAACTAAACTTTCCAAAATTTTCGGCACCAAGGATTCTTGTCAAATATGGAAAAATCAACAAAGGAATAAGAATATGGCAACATCTTTGCACAACATTCAACAATCCATTTATTTTTACTGAGTTCTTCATAAAAAAAATCCTAATATGTATTTCCCAAAATCATCAGCAAATTTTTCATTTTCTTTTTACAATTCACATTATCAAGCAAGAAAAGTTTCACTAACCTAAGTTTACTCCCAACATTTTTTCGATATTCAACTGACATCCTTAATTTTTCAAGTTTATCCTCTTGAATAAAGTTGCTGACATTTTCTAAAATATATTTACGCAAGAAAAAACCTTTATTACC
>JAZLHE010000036.1:0-73099 GCA_045616665.1 Bacteroidales bacterium
CAAGCTGTCGAAAGAGACGTTGAACCAGTCGGTTCCGTCAAGGTAAAAGCACGGATTGAAGTTCATCAGTGCCAGGCTGTCGAGGAGATTGCCCGACGACGGGATGGCGTGACATCCGTGTCCGGAAACGTCACGCCACCATTGTGCATTGGTTTCTGCACTGTCGGCACGCTGCCACGAAATAGGCGCGATAGGTATAGTCTGCCCGTATGTAAACATCATCACTACAGCGCAGACTGTCGTCAGGACAAATTTATATGTGTTGATTGGCATAATTCTGAAAATTTTGTGTGAAATAATCTGTTAAATAGAGGAATGCTCTTTATTTCCTAAAAATATTGACTAATCATTTCTATATGCGGCTCTGTCACTGTAATACAGCCCGTTAAAGGTGAATTGCAGGGTGGCACTATCTCGATAAACCAGTTGAGCGGGGATGTTCAGCCACACGGGTTGCTCTTTCTCATTTTTGGTAGTTAAAGACCGGGCAGGCATGAGAAAAAAATTCTCTGAGGTTAGACTGAATGTATCTATTGTGGTAGCGGAAATGAAGTTGCCAAACTGGGAAAGCTGAACCATTGCCGAGGTCACACATTCGCTGCCAAACCCCATACAGTCGACATGAACCAAATGTCCGTCTATCATCACACATCCTTTTGGACATTCTTTGCTACTATGCCCAACCGACAGTGACAATAAAAAAATCGTATTTCCAGTCTTACTATTATCCGGCAAGGCTGTCATGTAGTTAATTGACTGCTCTGGTGTGGTTGTTCGACCTCCTTCTTTCTGGCATGCGCCAAGAATAACGGCTAAAAAAAGTGTAAAGGTCAAGAGTTTTTTCATAATATTAAAACGTAATGGGGTAATTTCGTATGGGCAAAGTTACAATTCTTTTGAGCAACATTTAACCCCTCACGCCACAAATATGAACCATGGAACCTCAAGAACAACAATTACTAATAATCAAAATAATCCCTCACATTGAGATTTAATTGTTGATAATAAACATATTATAGAACTATTCCGCAGAATGTGTTAGTGAGGGAATAAATGTTTTTTTTGCGAAGGATTAATGGATTTTTTCATAAATTTGAATCTAAAATTGATTATTTTTGCATCCGTATTCTTGTCCAATAGTAAACATTATGAAAAACTTGAACAAAGCTGTTGTCATTTTGCTGAACATCCTATTCTGCGGCATAACACTTTATTTTTTCACCCACAATGCCTTTCTCCGTCCTTATGCGGGCAGCTTTTTCAAGGAATTCGTCTCCTGCCTTCTATTACTGGGGTCATTATACGTCAATTACTTTATACTCTATCCCAAGATTCACCAAAAACGTTCTCACACCATCTATTGGTTGACGTTGGTTTGCCTTGACGCCGCATTGGGGCTTGCGGATTTTGCCATTGCCTACCCATATATTGTTTCTCATAATACACAGGTCATCAAACTTGTCGGCTTCTATAGTTTCTTCTCAAAGACACTGTTTCTAATTGTTGGACGTAATCTCTCATTGAATTTTATTCCCTATCTGTTGAGGGAACGGCAATATTTCCGACAGTCTTTAGAAAAAGAAGTAAGGGTCGTTTACCTGAATGTGCGGAAGCTTGATGTAATGGATAAAGACAGCAACATCCACCTGGTTGACATTGACGACATACTTTATTGTCACCAAATTGGAAACTACACGGAAATCTGTATGATACAAAATAAGAAGTACTTACGCCTCGGTTCAATGAAGCATCTTGAACAGTTATTTGGCGAGGATGATTTTATCCGCATAACAACCACCATATTAGTGCCATTCCGATTCATTGCATCCTATCAAGATAATATGGTAACCCTAAAAAAAATGTCTTGGGAGGAAGAACCTGCTGCATTTATGTTGGAATCCAAGAGCCAGAAAAACGTTGTTCAAAGAATTTCGGACCATTTTCAAGAATGCGGCAAGACGGCAAATGACAAAAATATTCCACAGGAAACGAACGCACCAAAAGTCAAACGCAAACCGGCAATCCCTCCGGAAGAAAAAATAAAAAAAGTTCTTTTCTACATAAAAACGCACCACAACTGCAATTCGGCGGATATTATTGCCGAAACGAATTATTCGTTGAGTACTGTTGAACGCTGCCTATCTGAACTCAAAAATCAGGGATTGATTGAACACACGGGAAGTAAAAAGAAAGGCGGTTACGCTATGATTAATACGCAGCAGAAAAAAAGGGCTTTGTAAATTTGGAAGAATTTTAGAAAAATTCGACATACTGCCGCAAAAGTCTTATCCATTATGTGGATTGCTGATTAAGCGGGTGGATATCAAAACACCAACTTGTTGTGTTCTAGTATCTTGCGTGCGCTGGAGCGGTGTGTGTAGCGTTCCGTCATGGATATGGAGTGGTGGTCGGCCAATTCCTTGACGTACTTAATGGGGACACCCGACTCAAGCATTTCCGTGATGCCGGTGTCTTTCAGAGAGTAAAATTGGTACTCTTTCGGCAATTGCAGCTTTTGCCTCATTTTCTGCCAGGTGCGCTGTATCTTTTGTGGACGCACGTAGGTTTCTCCCGGCTTGAAATCGTCGGAAAATATGTATTGGTCTTGTTCCAAGGTGTTTAGGGTGTTAAAGTACCGAAATATCTCTGACGGCAACGCAATGATTCGTTCGTTATGTGTTTTTGCGACGGAGGAAGGAATTCTAAGCAGTCCCTCGGTGAAGTTTATGTCACCAACCCTCAGCATCGATATTTCCTTGGGCCGTATAAAGCACCTGTAGCAAAGCTTCATGATAATGATGTATTCCGACATTTTTAATTTTTGGAAGTATTTTTTTATCTTGGCACGGTCGGTACGGGGAATAATGGTTCTTGTTTTGGGACCCGTTTTCCTTGAGGAAAAGCCCTGAAACGGGTTTGTCTTGACATAGCCGTTTTTTATTAGGTAGTTGAACAGGTTTTTGAAAAACGTCAAGTCATAGTTCCAGGTACGGGGACAAACATTTTCCCGCTCGATGTCGGACATTAGCATAGATGCGTGCTTTACTGTAAATCTATCGCACATCCACGAAGCCATTTTTTTCTGGGTACACCAACGAATAAAGTATTTGCATAGTGACTTGTATCTTTTAACCGATGATGGTCTGAGTTCTCGGTTTTTCTTTTTCAGGAATTCTGTTGCGGCAGAGGACAGGGAAATCTCGTTGTTCATATTTGGCACATCGTCAAAATAGGGATTCCAGCCATTGTACAACTTGGCATTCAGTTCAAGGCAATAGAGTCGCGCATATTTTATTCGCTCTCTTTTTCCCTTAATATGATTGAAGCGGACGCGCTTCCGCTGAAGAGTGTTGGAGGATGGATTTAGGATGTAGTAACTGACATAGACCTCCTTCTTGTTGACGACTTGTGCCGGACGAAATTCAATGAAAGGTTTTGACATATAAAATATTGTTTTTCAATTGTTTGACAAAGCGACAATGTTTGATTTTTTGCGTTTTGGGCGCAAATTTGGCGCAGTGGAATATTTGCATAAATATACAAAAATAGGGAATATTGGGAAACCCTGGAATATAATTTGGCGCAAAAATGGATTTTTCAGATTCAAAAAAAAATATTATCTTTGCAGTGTCAAAATTAAAGCATTATGAATCAGCACCTTTGCCAAGGCACTTTTCTTCCAAAAAATCCTTTGCGGGTGAATTTCACCTTCTCGGCAAAAGAGCGTGATGTTGAAACAGGCTTAAGTTACTTTGGTTCACGCTATTACAGCTCCGATTTAAGCATTTGGCTGAGCGTTGACCCGCAAAGCGACAAATATCCCTCGTTCTCACCGTATACGTATTGTGCGAATAATCCTATCAAGTTGGTGGATCCGAATGGGGAAGAGATAGATATTGACGGATACAGGTATATCCCTGGTCAATCATGCCCTGAAGGAGTTGCGGATAATACACGAAACAAATGGAATGCAATGAATGATATTTATAAAAGAGAGAACGGAAAATGTGTAATTGATGAAATGGACCAATCTAAATCTTGTTTCACTATTTCATCTGAAATTAAAACTGATGGAAGAGGATGTTATTCTTCAAATAATGACGGCTCTGGCGGTACCATATACTTAAACGGTCATGATAATGATATAGGTACGCTATCACATGAATTATTTCACGGATATCAAGATTTAAATGGAATAGAGCAACATTCAATATTTAATGAAGTTGAAGCGAATCTATTTAGTTTTTCGATTACTGGGGATACAAGAGGGCTATTTGACAAAATTGATAATGATGAATATTCCCGAAACTATAACACAGCTATGGCAACCTTATTATATGGTAATGGGTTAGATGCTTATAGTTTTAATCACGTTCTCTCCAATTTCAAAGACTGCTCTCCTAAAAATTGGAAAGGAACGTATGATAATTATTCTATAAATTCTTTTTCAATATCTTTGATATCAGATTTTTATCCTCTTTATCCTGTTAGATTGCAAAAATGAAGAAATTACATTTCTATTTTTTTATTTTGCTTATTGTTTTTTGTGGCTCAAGCAAATGTTTGCTAGGTCAAATCTGTGATACTATAGAATTTGACTATATAATGCCATTGGACAACGATTTCCAACTTCAAACAGGATGCATTCAGTTAAATCAAAAGGTTGATTCGTATCCTATCATTAGTTCAGACAGTTGTGGAGATACAATTCCGTCGATGATGTATTTACATGTGTTTTTGAATAGAAAAAATCAGAGAACCAGATATTTGATGATAAAAAAAACAGAAATTTTCTTTATGGCATTAACTGATTCCATTCACGGAAAAGTAAATAAATTTTGTTTTTTTTATCAGGGGAAACCACCTGCAGAGATAATGGAGGAAGCAGGGAACTTTTGCAATCTGCTAGATTTTCACATTATGGGAATTATAAACTCTTGGACTTGGGAACTCTTAGATGAAGACATTGATTCTATGCCTTTGGAAATAGACTTGCTTGTGCCATTACATTGTAACTTAGTATTGAAGACGAATCTTATTGACAAGTTTAATTCGTTAAATTGAATGAAAAGAAGTTTTTCCACTCGATTATTTACAATAAACCAAACTTGACTTTCAATGATAATTTAACAGTGAGGTTGTAAACATTCCATTTTTCTGGTAGGTTATTAAATTTGACTCGCATAATTCACCAGAATTCGTAAATTTGTTTTTCTATTTAACCCATTCCTAAATACTCGCACAAAATCACCGACATCACTTTTTATTCCTTGCCACATTAAACCAATCTCCCCAACCACAGTCATTATAAAAAATAGCGTTTAAATTTTCGGTGGTTGGTGCAGTTTTAAAAACTTTTCCGTAAATTTGCATCCTCAATCAAACACCGAACACAAAAATGCCAACACAAAATCACACATATCACCCCACCGTCTCAGCAGCGTCCTCCGCCGCCACCTATTCCCTATTCCCTGTTCCCTATTCCCTAAATTTCACCTTCTCAGCGAAAGAATGCGACACAGAAACAGGCTTAAGTTACTTTGGCTCACGCTATTACAGCTCAGATTTGAGCATCTGGCTAAGTGTTGATCCGCAGGCAGCGAAATACCCTGGTTTATCGCCATTTACGTATTGCGCCAATAACCCGGTGAAACTGGTGGACCCGAATGGGGAAGAGATAGATTGGGTCGAAAAAGCTGATGGAACAATTTATTGGGATGACAATGCCACTTCCCAAGAAACCACAAAAGACGGGGAAAAATATTTAGGAAAAAATGTTTTAGTAGCAACTCATAACCGAGATGCCGATTTAAATGAGCCTATAAATAGTGCCACATATGATTTATATCTGGAGAGTAATAAAGAAGGATCTACAGCGAGCATTGTGGGTAATACCGTTCCTTCAAATGGAACGATATCGGGTACTTTAGCGGAAGGATTGTATCCTGCTCGTTTTCAAGGGAGGGCAAAATATATACAAAATGGTAAAACTGATTTGGCCTTAATCATCAATGAGGGGCGCAGTGTTCCGACAGCCAATGGAAGCCCAAAATCTTCGATGACTGGAATATTTTTTCATGCAGGTAATAATTATCAGACATCTCTATTTGATTCAAAAGGGCACGCCTATTCAGAAGGTTGTTTGACAGGACCTTGCAGACTCAATTCTTCTGCAGAATGGAATGCTTTTGGGAAGCAATTAATAGGATTTAACGGATCTGTGTACCTGAGAGGTCAGCCACAACCTGCTCCGCTTGAATTCCCTCCAATTGATAGTTCTCTCTCAGGAAGAAGTATTTTAAACGTACGGTGATTATGGATAAATATATTGCGACATTTGTTGTCTTTATTTTATTTGTATCGTGCCGTTTCCCTGTGACAAATGCACTTCAAAACAATCAGTGCAAAAGCAATAATTTCGCAGAAAGAAGCATTCCTGACAGCCTTGATTCATACAAACTCATACAAAACAAGTGGTACTACGTTGTTGGACCAAATTGTGTCAGCTATCTTACTTTTCAACAGGATTTTAGGTACGAAGAGGAAAATTGTGAATGGGAACTATTTTATAATGGAAATTACAAAATATCAAAGGACAGCATCATTTTGTATGAATATGATTTGGTCTCCAATTCTCCCAATGAAGATAGGATTGTTAATACATATATTTACACGTATGTTTATCAAGGGAATCGCTTAAAATTAGTAAATACTAGAACTGTTAAAGATGGGATTGAAGTAAACACCTATTTCCCAGACAGCGTTTTTTATTATAGATTTGAAGAATAAATATTATCTTTGCCCCATCAATCACCAATCACCAATCCCCGAACACCCAAAAATGCCAATACAAAACCACACATATCGTCTCACAGCCCCGGCACCACCCCTCACAGCCCTCTATCCCCTACACCCTAAACCCTGTACCCTAAAAAGTTCCACCTTCTCCGCCAAAGAAAAGGACATTGAAACAGGCTTATTAGTTACTTCGCTACGCGAAGTTTCCTCCTTGCGGCTCGGCAATTGGCGAACAAGTTCGCATTGCACTCGCTCGCTGCGTCGGTTTGGCTCACGCTATTACAGCTCCGATTTGAGCATCTGGCTGAGCGTGGATCCGATGAGTGACAAATATCCTCACCAATCAAATTATGTTTATTGTAGTAATAATCCGATAAGAATAACCGATCCTAATGGAGAGGACGAGTATGAATTTGATGGGTCGGGAAACATGACAAGAGTTAAGGAATCTAATAATGATATTTTTTATAAAATTGATGAGAATGGTACACGAACAGGTGAGTCTCTTTCTTTTAAGGGAAAAATTGTATCGGATCAGAAGACCATTGAAGGCGAGAAAAGAAATTCATTTTATTTAAGGATTGATAATGCGAATGATGCAGAAGCTGTTTTCTCATTTATCTCTGACAAAGTAGAACAAGATGGAGGAGAATATTCAAATTCTATAGTACAAGATAAAGGAGGTGCCATATATAATTTGATAGGTTCAGATATTGATGCGGTGAAAGGTGAAAGTTATTCGATTACAAATTTGCTATATTCTAATGAATATTCAGTTATGGAATCTATTCATAATCATTATGCTGGAAAGGTGTCTCCCAGTGAATCAGATGTGAAATTGGCCCGTCAATTTCCAAATACAAATTTTATGGTTAGAACACTTGGTAATTATTGTACTCCATATGATGGAAACACTCCTGCTGATTATGACATGGGAACAAGTAGCGTTAGTGTTCCTTTGAAACCCTTTGAAATTATTAAAAGTCGTCCATAAATTTAAAATCATGAAGAAGCAAATTTTACTGCTAATTTTCATATTGTTAATGACAGCAAATTATGTGTTTAGTCAATATCGTTATAAAATTACAGTGCCAGTTGTATATGTAGATACACCTTCTTTATTTAGTTCATTAATAGATACAATTGAAATATTGAATGCCGAATGTATGCGAGGTTGTAACACTAATTATATTGAAGTTGAGTGTCGCTCAAATAAAATGATTTGGGATTCTTCATATAGTTTTAGAATTATAGACGGTTCATGTGCTTTGACTGATACTTCTATAAAGGGTGTTTCATATTATAAAGGGAAAATTATCGTATGGTACAACAGTATACCATTAGCTTTATTTTGTAAAAAAACGGATAAATGGGTAGTAATTGATTTACCAAATATAGATACACATGAACCAATTAGGGATAATATTCCGGAGATATTTTGTTGTTATTATGGAGGACAGCTGTTTATTTATCGGATAGATTTTTGTATGAATTTCAATATAACACGTAAATATCCTATAATAATTCAAAATTATAGAAATATTTATAACATTGAATAAGATAACATTGAATTAAGTAATGTACTCTCAAACACTTGCACAATCCATCTTAGGTGAGGACTTCGTTGACCAGCGCACTACCAATTGGGCCGCCCGTCACACCTTCTCCGCCAAAGAAAAGGACACGGAAACTGGCTATAGTTACTTTGGCTCAAGATATTACAGCTCCGATTTGAGCATTTGGCTAAGTGTAGATCCAATGGCAGCGAAATACCCGAGTTTGAGTCCGTATGTTTACTGTGCGGATAACCCTGTGAAGTTGGTGGATCCAAATGGGGAAGAGATAGATTGGGTTGAACGAAAAGTGAATGGCATAAAAGAAGTGTTTTACGACAGAACCGTTAAATCCCAAGCTGACGTAGATAAAAAATATGGAAATAATTATAGAGTAAGACATCTTGCCGATGGATCAAAGGTTGGCAATGGGCAGTACACTGTTTACAACGACCACGTTAACAATAAAAACGGCGTAGTGAAAGATGCAAACGGTAATGTTCTTAATCCTGACAGAACTATAATATATGGGAATGATTACACACTTTTTGCTGGTGTGACCGATGAAAGTGTAGATGCGAAATCTTTACACAATAATATGTTTGGTTCTAGTTATATTGGCGCAGACAATCCCAAAGACTATAAAGGGAAAGACAATTATGATTATCAACCCATATGGAGTCCAACAGAAATGGCAGCTTATCTTCATGACAAGGCGTATGATGCAGTTGGAGCCGAAGGTGTGTCAGGAGCACTGTTGGACCAACGCACAAAATGCGCAGACCAATGTTTAATTTATGAGTGTAAAAAAATTGCAAAAAACCCTAAAATAAACACATCAGAAAGAAGTAGAGCGAGAAAAATCGCTTTTGGTTTTTCCTGTATAGATTTTATATTTAAAACACCACGTTTTTAAAAAGCAGTATGAAAACAATGGGATACTTGAATAAATCGATTAAGTTTGTTTTTTATATTGTTATTGTCGGAACATTGCTATATGTAGTGTGGGCCTGTTTTTTTGTCGCCACTTTTCATGGAGACACATACGGTAAATCGGAAGCATACGTAATTGATATTAATACAAATACGAGTGATAGACCCCTTAATTCTGCTGACATCCTTGATTTATTATATGGTTTTCAGTCTTCGCATCCTCAATTTAAATTAATGGACACAGATACACAAGGGAATATATATCATAACTTTTCAGATAAAATAGATAACCGAAACGATCAATATTTGGTTTTCTTCTATATGAAGGATATTAATTTAACATTCTCTTGTGTAACTGAAGTTACTTCTAAAAATCATCCTTTAATAAAATTGTATGCCATTAATGAAGGGTCTGTGTTTCGTCATTGGGAGAGAATTAACAACTACAAGGAAATATCCCGTAAAAAAAACAAAATAATTAAGAAGAAGTTTGAAACTGAAATTCTTAATAACTTAGGAGTGAAATGGAGACATAAACGGTTTTGGGATTAATATAGCAGGGAGTTTTCAAAAATCTGTGTCACATGTTAAAATATCACCCTCCAAATTTAAACCAACCGCCCCAAACCACAGTCATTATAAAAAATAGCGTTTAAATTTTCGGTGGATGGCTTGGATTTCAAAACTTTTCCGTAAGTTTGCACATCCATATTATTGACGACAATGCTTACCATTTCACAAATAAAAGACATCTGCCAACCATTGGCCAGTCGATTAAATGCAGACAATACCGAAATCGAATACCTGGCTTTTGACAGCCGCAATATCGCGGTTCCTTCAAAAACCCTCTTTTTTGCTATCACCACCTCAAAAAATGACGGCCATCATTATATTGGCGAACTGATTCAAAAGGGTGTGCGAAATTTCATTGTTACACGGACTATCGAGCAATTTGCCCAATATCCCGAAACATCCTTTATCCAGGTAAAGGACGCGGTACGCGCATTGCAGGACATTGCGGCTCATCATCGACAGCAATTTGCCTATCCCGTAGTGGGCATCACCGGAAGTAACGGCAAAACCATCGTCAAAGAATGGTTGAGCCAAATGCTCGTACCGGAATATCACGTGGTCAAGAATCCTAACAGCTACAATTCACAAATCGGTGTTCCGCTTTCAGTATGGCAAATGAATGAACGGCATAATCTGGCAATCTTTGAAGCCGGTATTTCAAAACCCGGCGAAATGGAAAAGATTGCCGAGGTCATCAAACCGACTATCGGTATATTGACCAATATTGGGGCGGCTCACGACGGATTTTTCCAAAATAAAGAGGAAAAACTGATTGAAAAGGCCAAATTGTTCAATCATTGTCATACAATTATCTATAATGCTGATAATCAAATGATTGATAATTTTTTCAGTCTAAACGACCTTTTTCGTAATCGTACAATTTCTTGGGGGAAAAAGGACGGGGCTGATTTTCACATAGACTTTGTCAACCATACCGATTTCCATACGATGGTGTCGCTCAATCAGCAACTCATCGACATTCCTTTTAGCGACGCGGGTTCCGTCGAGAACGCCCTGCATGCGTCAGTTTTGTTGCTGCACTTGGGCTTTTCCGCTTCACAAATCAATCAAAAACTGGCCCAGTTGTCTCCTGTTTCGATGCGTATGGAAATGAAGGAGGGTATTCAGAACTCAGTCATTATCAACGATACTTATAGCCTGGATATGAGTTCCTTGCGTATTGCCCTGGACTTTATGAATGCCCAAACGCAACTCGTTAGGAAGACTGTCATCATTTCTGATTTTGAACAGGCGGGAAATTTCAACGAGGCTGATTATCAGTCTATCTATAATCTATTGATTCATAAAGGAATTACTAGACTGATTGCGGTAGGAAGAAACTTTTGCGCACATCGGTCCGCTTTTCACTTCGCGGAACAAAGCTTTTATCAAAATACCAGCGACCTTTTAAGTAATTTGCATCAGGAGCCGTTCAAGCAGGAAGTGATTTTGGTTAAGGGGGCGCGCAGTTACCAATTTGAGCAAGTGGTGGAGGCATTGCAATATAAGACGCACCGGACAGTCTTGAACGTGAGTTTGCCGGCTCTCGTCAATAATCTAAACTACTATCGTTCGTTGTTGCAGCCCAACACCAAGATGGTGGCTATGGTGAAAGCGCAATCTTACGGTTTAGGCGATGCCGAACTGATTAATGAATTGATATACCATAATATAGATTATCTGGCCGTGGCTTATACCGACGAGGGGGTTCGTCTGCGCAAGCGAAACATCAATCGTCCGATTATCGTGCTGGGTGCCGAAGCGCATAGTTTCGAGGCCATGATCAACTATAATTTGGAACCTGAAATATTTAACTTCCATTATCTTCATAAATTGGCGGAATTGCTCAAACTGCATCCTGAAATTCAGTCATTCAATATTCATATTAAATTGGATACCGGAATGCACCGCTTGGGTTTTGACGAACAGGATTTACCATCGTTGGCCGCACTGATTAAGCTGCATCCGAAATTGAGAATTTGCTCTATTTTCTCTCACTTAGCTGCAGCCGAAGATCCTGACGAAGACGAGTTTACCCGCCATCAAATCTCATTGTTTGATAAAATGAGCAATTATCTGACGACCCAATTCGATTATCCTATTCTTCGACATATTTTGAATTCCGCCGGCATTTCCCGTTTTCCGGAAGCCCAGTTTGACATGGTTCGTTTAGGAATAGGCCTCTACGGATTTTCGTCAGTGCCACAAGATAAAAAACACTTGCAAAATTCCGTCACCTTGAAAACTGTCGTTACGCAAGTCAAGAAAATACCCGCAAACGAAACCATTGGCTACAACCGCGCTTATAAAACCTATCAAGAAAGTCAAATTGCCATTGTCCCGATTGGCTATGCCGACGGATTCCCCCGCGAACTGGGAAATGGAATTGGAAAAGTATTTATCGCCGGTCATTTAGTGCCCATTGTGGGCAAAATCTGTATGGATATGTGTATGGTTGACGTTTCCGGACTTTCTGTACAAGAAGGCGACGAAGTCATTATCTACGGAGATGTCAATCCCGTGGACAAAGTGGCTTCTTCCATCCACCGAATACCATACGAATTACTTACCTCTATTTCCAAACGAGTACAGCGAATCTATATTAAAGACTAACTATAGGTAGAACTTCAAATTACGTGCTTTCGCTTCCTGTTTGAGACGCTTCAAGGCACGTTCCTTCAATTGACGCACACGTTCTCGAGACAAACCCACCGTATCACCGATTTCATCTAAGGTATATTCGTGATTAACCCCTATTCCAAAGAATAACCTGATAATCTCGCTTTCTTTGTCATTCAATGCTTTTTTCAATATCTCGTTAATTTCAGAAGAAAGGGATTCGCTAATCAGTTTGTCATCCGTATCTTTTTCATTATTATATATAAATGTATCTGAAAACTTCGTGTCGTCATCGGGAGACACTGGCGAATCCATTGACTGCGGATGGTTATTGATTTTCAGAATTTCATTCACCTTTTCAATCGGCAAATCCATTGCTTCAGCCACTTCCTCATTGGTAGGAGTACGTTGAAAAACCTGCTCCAAACGAGCCATTTCCTTTTTCATTTTATTAATCGTACCCACTTGATTCAACGGCAATCGAACAATACGCGACTGGTCGGCAATAGCTTGGCAGATGGCCTGACGAATCCACCATACCGCGTATGAAATAAACTTGAAACCACGGGTTTCATCAAAACGCTTGGCAGCCTTAATCAAACCAATATTGCCTTCATTAATTAAATCCGGCAAAGTAATCCCCTGGTTCTGATACTGCTTGGCCACGGAAACCACGAAACGCAAATTGGCCTTCGTCAACTTATCCAACGCCTCTTGGTCACCCATTCTAATGCGCCGTGCCAATTCCACCTCTTCTTCGGCAGTAATCATTTGTTCTTTACCAATATCTGCCAAAAAACGATCCAACGAAGCCGTTTCCCTATTGGTAATGGATTTTGAAATTTTTAATTGTCTCATATAGAGTATTTTAATTGTTCATAATTAAGATAATTGAATTGTATAAGTGTACTTATAATAACCATTATCATAGACTCCTTCTATAGAAATGAATTTTTCCTTGTTATTCAGCAAGAACTTATTTAGATCTTCTTTATTAGAAATAATACGATTATTAATAATAGTTATAACAAAACCTTTTTTCACGCCGGCCTGCTTAAGCAAACCTTCTCCCACCTCAGTCACTTTCACACCGCCCGTGATGCGATAGTAATTCAAATCACGCTTACTAAGGTCGCCGTATGTTCCTCCCAAAACGTTTTCCGCATTGAAGGATGATGGCGTAATAATGCCGGTATCTCCATTACGATTAAGCAACTGAACATATTTTACGTCTTCATTTCCTAAATGAAGAATCGTTAATTTGACCGTTTCACCAGGAGAACTTTGCATTAATATTTCGCGCAATTCGGAAGAAGAATTCACCTTTATATCATTGATTGCCAAAATGACATCTTCTTCTGACAAACCATTTTTTCGGGCTGCTCCATCCTCATTAATTTGAGCCACCAACACGCCATTCATATTAGGCAACTGCATTTCTGAGGCTTTTTGAGGAGTGATATCCATAATGGAAACCCCTATAAAAGCCCGCTGAACCACTCCATATTCCCTTAAATCGTGGGCCACCTTTCGGACCACGTTGGAAGGTATGGCAAAAGAATAACCCGTATAATAGCCGTTGCCGGAAGCGATGGCAGAATTTATCCCTATCAATTCTCCACGGGCATTGACCAATGCGCCACCACTATTGCCCTGATTCACTGCGGCATCGGTCTGGATAAATGACTCGATATTGGCGTTATCGTCCAATATACTCAGGTTACGGGCCTTGGCACTCACGATACCGGCAGTCACGGTAGAAGTAAGATTGAATGGATTTCCCACTGCCAACACCCATTCTCCGATACGAACCTCATCAGAATTTCCGAATATCAAATAAGGGAAATTATCACCTTCTATCTTAATAAGTGCCAAATCGGCTTCGGCATCCGTTCCAACAATCGTTGCCGAAAATTCTCGCTTGTCATTTAACGTGACGGTTATTTTTTCGGCGTCTTCCACCACGTGATTATTGGTGATGATATAGCCATCTCCCGAAATAATCACTCCGGATCCGGCTGCCACCACCGGATACTCGCTGGGACGATCAATGCCAAAAAAATGCTCCCAAAAAGAACCGCTGAAATAACTATCCCAAGCTGAATTTTTCTGAATAAACTCCGTTTTTATGTGAACAACAGCCTGTACAGAATGCTCCGCGGCCTCCGTTAAGTCCACATATTGAAAATTTTTGGAAGAATTTGAAGTAATTTTACCATTGTCACTTTGGGCAAAAATGCACCCCATGGAAAATAGTAAAACACTGATTAATAGTACTTTTTGATTTTTTTTCATGGTTTTACGCTCCTTAATAAACAACATAGTAATAATATTAGACTAATGTAAAACGCATTAGTTTAATAAAAAGTATAAATATTTTGGCGATTGTATTATTTTTTTTTATATTTTTGCAACCCAAAAAATTATTAACCAAAAAAAAATCAATCACAATGTACGCAATCGTAGAAATAGCAGGGCAACAATTTAAGATTGAACAAGGCCGCAAGGTTTATGTTCACCGCCTCAAAGCTGAAGAAGGTTCGCAAGTAAAATTCGACCGCGTAATGCTCGTTGATAATGACGGTGCCGTAAAAGTTGGTACTCCCACCGTTGATGGTGCAGAAGTAACCGCTACCGTTGTTAACCACATTAAAGGCGACAAAGTTCTTGTTTTCAAGAAGAAAAGAAGAAAAGGTTATCAAAAGATGAATGGTCATCGTCAATATTTGACCACTTTGAAGATTGATTCTATCAACTTCTAATTTAGTATTAACGAATAAAAATTATTAGATATGGCTCATAAAAAAGGTGTCGGTAGTTCTCAGAACGGTCGTGAATCTCACAGCAAGCGCTTAGGCGTTAAGATTTTTGGCGGTCAAGTTGCCAAAGCCGGTAACATCATTATTCGTCAAAGAGGTACAGTTCACAATCCTGGTTTGAATGTTGGTATGGGTAAAGATCATACCTTATTTGCATTGATTGACGGAACCGTTATTTTCAAAAAAGGTAGAAAAGGAAGATCTTATGTTTCTGTGCAACCAATTGCAGAAGCATAATTTTTTGTTCATAATGTTTGATTGGATGGCCCGGCTCCCCGCTGGGCCGTTTTTTTTATTCTTTCTTTACCACATAAAACACAAAATCATTCGTAAGTTTGCGATCCAATTTTTTGACAACCAAATAATATATTGCGGTTAGGGCCAATGCCACTATCACACTCAGCCAATCAATACGAGTGAGCGCGTAGCAGACAAACAAAGCAAGGAGCAAAACCACACACGGCAAGCCGTAGCCCAACAGTACTGCCTTTCGGGCAAGATGCTGCTTCATTTGCAAATTTACCGATTCTCCAATTTGGAAAACTTCTCCAGAAATATTTTGAGCTTCTACGAGTTCATTTTTCTTTTCAGTAATATTACATAAACTTTTCGCCGCACATCCACCACAGGCCGAACTCACTACAATTTCTACCCAAATATGATCTCCCTGTATTTTACGAACAATCCCTTCTTTACAAACTTGGTCTTCCATCATTCATTTTTTTTGCAAAGATACACGATTTAATCATTTTTAACTTGATTAATTTTCAATGAATGATTTTTTTTTGTAATTTTGCCGAATATTGTAATCAACATTAATATTTATCAATCAAAAAAAAAACAATTATGAAAAAAGCATTATGTGTTTTAGCAGCTGTAGCTATGGTAGCTGTTTTTGCAACTTCTTGCAACAAAACTTGTACTTGTGAAACTTATTTAAATGGCAAAGTCGTATCAAGTACAACAATGGAAAATCCTGATAAAAAACAGAAATGTAGCGATTACACTACCGCTATTACTGTTGGAAATGTTACAGAAGGCGTAGTTTGCAAATAATCTTAACACATTATTTTTCAAAAGCGAGGTGGCCTGATGACCACCTCGCTTTTTTTAATCTACAAACTGAATTCCAATCTCCATTTTAGGTAATTTATCAATTTTTTTTCGGAATTATCCAGTTTAGTCTTGTAAAGATTTATCTTTCGTTTTTTCTTTATCGTTACTTTTTTAATAACCCAAAGAAAGGTTTTTCTATGCCGGCTTAGGTCTTTGGCTACTTTTATTCTGATAGAAAAGTGGCGAAAAATAATTAATAAAAAATTGCAACTCTGCAAGACGGCCGACGATAATTCCGATTTTTTTTATATTTTTGCAGTGACTTATTCGGTACTTTTCATTAAATAATTTATAAGTTATGAAAACAAGGTTTCTCTTATTATTTTGTATGTCAATCATCTTTATAGGATGTAAAAAAGAAGCTACGCTACCTACAATAATCACAGGTCAGGTACAAATTGGCACCTCGGGAAAATCTATGGTTTGTGAAGGATACTGTCAATCTGATGGAGGAAGCGCAGTCGTTGACCGCGGTATCTGTTATATTGAAGGTCAATCAACACCCACAGTAGCCAACCATAGGGTAAGTGGTGGCAGTGGCATTGGAGCATTCAGCTGTGATCTTACAAACCTTACCGCTGGAACCACCTATACTTATTGTGCATACGCAACCAATTCTGTTGGGGTTGGATATGGTCAATCAGCTACATTTACATTTTACCCCAATAACACTGGCGGCGGACAAGGCGAAGGCGATGGCGGAGGCGGCACCGGCGGCGATGGCGGAGGCGGTACCGGAATCAATCAGGCACCCACTTGTAGCATAACCAACATCAGTAATGGCGATGAATTTATTTCGGGAAGTGCTTTTACTGTTGAGGTGGAAGCATCTGATCCGGACGGAAGTATCAGTACAATTCGTTTCTATATTGACGATGTGCCCATTGATAATCAAATTGGCAGCCACGCATCTTTTATCGTAAGTGCAGGACGGTTATCCCAAGGCATTCATACGCTGAAAGCCGTTGCCACCGATAACCAAGGCGAAATGGGTATCACTGAAGTTATGATTAGCTATATTGTCAATTATATTAAACAAGGTGATAACATCACAAAATTAGTAAATGCCAATTGTGAAATCTACTATGATTACCAAGTAAGCCCATCCTTTTATTCATCAAGAGTGGTTCGTTTATATGCCGAAGACGGCTCTTTGTCTTTTTTCATTGTAAGTCGTACCTTGTCACAACTTACAACCATTGATGATGGTGCTTGGACATACGACAACGGAGCATGGTCCTACTGCTACACCTGCTACTCATTATATTCCCTCTTCGGTAATGCGAATTACAATTCCATGAGTTCATTCCAAGTTTCCCATAACGGTGCAGGATTTATTATCAACGCTAATATAAATAGTACAACCTCAGTCCATTACGAAGGATCTATCCCCATTACCACCACCGTCAATTATAACTAACAAATAATAGGATATGTTTATTGGAATTGTTTCCTGTAATGTAGTTCGCAATTCCAACGTAATATCTTTCAAGTTACCGAGGCGGCCTAATGGCCACCTCGTTTTTTTATGGCAAAAATCCCATGAAATGTATTTTATGACTAAACTATTTAGTATCTTTGTCAGTCCATATAGAAAAACATTGTATGAAAAAAGTTTGTGCGTTAATTTTTTTGTCCATATTGTTGACTGTTTCATCATTTTCTCAGCAAAGTCCAAAAGAAATCCATCAACTATTGCAATCCTACGGAAAAATCATACAGCAATACGACAATGGATACGATTCGGTTTTTCTTGCTATCAATGAGCAAATTAAAAACTCACAAAATCAACCGGCCAATCAAGCGGTTTGGCACAGTTGTATGGCTCAATTATTAAATTCCTATTATGAGCAAAATCGATATAAGATATTGGACCGCACCTCAATTGTGGGAGAAATCAATCCCGATTTCAACACCTGGGACTTGCAGACACTCGTTCAACAAATCGTATTTCACTATTTATCGTCCATTGAACAAGCGGAAATTTTACAAAACATTCCCATCACGGAATATTCCGCACTATTAGACACTCCTATTTCTACTGAATATCGTCCGACTTTATACGATTTTTTGGCATTTCGTGCCTTAGACTATCTTAATAACACGATTTCTCAGTTACCCATTCCAACGAAACCATTCGATATCAACAATCCGGTTTATTGGGCAAGCAACAATGATTTTGTCCAAGCAAGCATTACCTCATCAGATTCATTGTCGTTTTCTTACCTTTCTTTAACTGTTATGCAGCAGCTTACTCGTTTTCACCTCCTCGACAAGGATAAACGAGCTTTATTAGACATCACTTTACGGCGATACAATTACCTTAATTCTCTTGCGAATTTACCCGGGTCTTCCATTTTGACTTTGACTACCCTGAACCAATTAGAGCAAACTTATCGTGGTATGACAGGATACGAAATGATTACCAATGCTTTAGGTAATTACTACCAAAAACGTGGAGAACAATACGACAAGAACACACATCCGGAATACAAAGGCGACTGGGTTACCGCTGTTGATTGGTATCAAAAAACCATTGCCACTGCAGCAAAATCCATTGAAGCCAACCAGGCCCGTTTAGCCATAGAAAATATCAAAAAATCACACATAGAAATTGTAGCCAGTAGAATTCTTCCTGCACTGCAAGCCAACTTAATTACCCTGAACCATCAAAATTGTGAGCAGCTGTACCTTCGAATCATACCCGTCACCAAAGAAGAAAATTCCCAATATTACCCTTCCAATGAAAAATATTTCGATTTGCTGGTGAAAAAGAAACCGGTTTTAGAAGAAACATTCACTTTCCCCGACATCAATGACTATCGGACCCAAAGTGCGCACTATCAATTGCCTGCATTAAAGCCCGGCTATTATTTCATTTTAGTTTCCAACACTCCTTTTGTGGCTAAAAATGCCAAGGACTTTTGCATTTTCCAAATTTTTATCAGCAATATTAATGCCGAATATCGAATAGTGAGAGACCAACAAAAAATTGAATTTTTTGTCTTTGACCGGAAAACTGGAGCACCCCTGAGCAACGCAAAAATAAATATTGAAATCAACAACTCAACAAGAAATATCAAAACGACCACACTTAGCTGTGACCAGGATGGCAGATGCACTTTTCTTGCTTCGTCAAACATAAATAACCGCTACAAAGCTTCAGTTTTATGGGAAAATGAAGACTACCCCATATTTTCTTACAAATCTCTATATGCCCGCAACAACACACAAGAGCAGGCTCGCAACCACACCTATATTTTCACGGACAGAAACCTGTACAGACCAGGTCAAACCATTTATTTTAAAGGTATTGTCATCAATAAAAAAACGAAAGACGGAAATACCATTGAGCAGCAAGTCGTTAAAGATCAAAATATCACCATTAATCTATGGGATGAAAACAACCAAATGGTGGCCGAAATAAAAGACTTAAAAACCAATGAATTCGGTTCATTTTCTGGTCATTTCGTTTTACCTAACACCACTTTAACCGGAGAATACCACTTATCGGTAGGAAAAGACAGAGAATATTTCGCAGTGGAAGAATACAAAAGGCCTACTTTTGAAATCACATTTGACAAAGCCGCAAATGAATTCAAACTGGGTGACAGTGTTAACATCGAAGGCAAGGTGAAAGCATACGCCGGTTATGGACTTGACCAAGCCTCTGTCAAATACCATATAATTAAACACACTTCGTTTCCTTGGAGATATTTTTGGTATATGCCCACCCCTCAGCACCAGGAAATTGCACAAGGAGAAACATTCACCGATGCGGAAGGCCAATTCAAAATCAACTTTTTTGCCGCACCAGACTTAGAAAATCAACATTTTAATCCGCTGTATCAATTTATAATTATGGTTGATGTCACCGACATTACAGGAGAAACACACTTCGCATCAACCGCGATTAACATCAGCAAAATCGGTTTATTCATCCAAGCTCAAATTCCAGAGCAACTTGACAAATATGACACTTCGGACTTTGCGGTCAACTTAACCAACTTGGCTGGAGAACCCCAAAAAGGAACTATCCATTATCAAATATCAAAATTAAGAACTCCTGAGTGTTACCGTTACACTTGCCCGACGGCTGACCACTATTTGTCGGATTCGGTCGCTTTACAAAAAGCATTGCCCTATCTTGATTTTAACAACGAAAGTGAAAAACAAAATTGGAAAGTCATAAAAATCGTTCAAGAAGGCGATTTTATGGCTGATGGCACGCATCGTTTTTCCATTGACCAGCTTTCCCGCTATGAAGACGGCTATTATAAAATTCACTTCAGCACGTATGATAAAGACCATAATGAAATCACGGAAGACAAATATGTATTCATTGATGCCGAAAACAGCAAAAAATGCATGGCATACGAACCTGTATATTTGCGAAGCAAACACAAAAACATAGCGGAAATAGGAGAAACTATATCTGTGGTTTTGGGAACTTATTTGAAAAATGCCAAAGTGCTGTTTGAAATTTTCTCTAATGACAGTTTAATTGAATCCAAGTGGATAAATTTAGATCGGGAAAATGCCTATTTCAACTATAAAGTGACAGAACACGACCTCGGCACAATTATTTTTCATGCTTTTGTCGCTCAAAACAACAATCAATACGAAAAAAGTCTAAAATTTACCGTTCCCTACAGTCATCAAAAAATTGATTTTGACTTTATCACTTTTCGCGATAAAACCACCCCTGGAAGTCAAGAACAATATCAAATTCGCCTAAAAAACAAGAATGGGGATAAAGTTGCCGCCGAATTGCTTTGTACGATGTACGATGCTTCTTTGGATGAGCTCTTCGACTCGCATTCGCTCAACAAAATGATTAATCAATGGGACAAACGAACTTATCCATATTCTTTCTCTGACGACCAAATATATTACGCCCATTCATTTTTCCATTCTTTTGCCGACAAAAAGCCTTCTTCTAATACCATTCGGCAATATCCAATGTTACGATGGGAAATCAACAATTACAAAAATAGAAGGTTACTTCAAAGATGTTATGCCGCAGCACCAGCAATGGGAGCGAACCTGAGTATGGATATGGCTGTTGAAGAAGCAAGTGACGAAATTCCTGCCTGCGTTTTTCTGACAGAGGAAATTACAGAATTGCCTTTGACTGATGGTCAACAGGATAATGAAACTATTTCTCAAGAATCGGATAAAATTTCAGGAAAGATTATTCGCAGCAATTTCAACGAAACCGCTTTCTTTTATCCGCATTTGCAAACCGATACAGAAGGCAATGTACTCATTTCCTTTACCATGCCAGATGCGCTAACTCGATGGAAATTACAAGGTTTTGCCCATAATGCGGAATTAATGAGCGGCTATTTCGAGAAAATCGTCACTACGCAGAAGCCATTGATGGTGGTGCCCAATATGCCGCGATTTTTCAGGGAAGGTGACACGTTGGTTTTATCTGCCAAAATAGTCAATATGGATAGCGTGAAGCAAAGTGGCACGGCCAAAATTACTTTTACAAATCCTTTGGACGAGCAAAAAATAGAATTGACACCATCGGGTTGCGAGCAGACCTTTTCAGTCGAGCCCGGACAAAGTCAGGAGATGCATTACACTATTGTGGTGCCATTTGGTCTGGGAGCCGTTACCTATCGCATCGAAGCAAAGAACAATCAAATGCCCTCATTTGCAGATGGCGAGGAAAACACCATTCCAGTGCTTACCAATCGAATATTGGTAACAGAAAGTTTGCCGCTGCATATTTCGGGAAAAGGAAATAAATCATTCAATTTCAACAAATTACAAAACAGTTTATCGCAATCTGACCGCACTTTAACCACGCAATCGCTAACCTTGGAATTCACGCCCAATCCAATTTGGTATGCCATTCAGTCTATGCCTTATTTGATGGAGTATCCGTACGAATGCAACGAACAGGTTTTCAGTCGCTACTATGCCAACAGCTTGGCTGCCAACATCATCAACAAACATCCCAAAATCAAAATGGCATTTGATAGCTGGTTGCATCAGGACATTGATGCGTTTTGTTCGCAATTAGATAAAAATCAAGAACTTAAATCAGTAATTTTACAAGAAACACCTTGGGTTTTGGATGCGCAAAACGAAAACGTAAGCAAGCAAAACATCGCCCTGCTTTTTGATTTCAACCGAATGGCCAAAGAAGAAAAATCTGCCATTGACAAATTGGAAAAAGCGCAAAACAGCGACGGCGGCTGGTCTTGGTTTGCGGGCGGCGAAAGCAGTTCGTACATTACTGAACACATCGTGGCAGGCTGTGGTCATTTGCAGGCATTAGACGTCAAATATGGTTTGAGCGAGTCATCTATGAGCAAGGCCATCCGCTTTATAGATCAAAAGGCCAAGGAAAATTACGAAAAATGGTATAAAAAAGATAAGGCTAATTGTAATGTGACAGACATTCATTATCTCTATGCCAGAAGTTTCTTTACGCAGAAAATCAATGCTACCTGTGAAGAATCGTATAATTATTTCTATTCTAATTTGAAGAAAAATTGGAAAAAGCAGTCTATTTATGGTCAGGCCATGACAGCGTTGATTTGCTACAGAAAAGGAGATCTCCAGTTGGCTTCAGACATTGTCGCGCAAATCAAGTCTATGGCCCAATATGATGAAGAAATGGGAATGTTTTGGAAAAAAGAAGGTTACGGCTATTTTTGGTATGAAGCGCCCATTGAACGTCAGGCAATGTTGATTGAGGCCTTTAATACGATTACAAAAGACCGGGCATCAGTGGAAAAAATGCAGTTGTGGCTACTTAAACAGAAGCAGACGCAAAACTGGCCTACCACCAAGTCCACCACCGAAGCAATTTATGCATTATTACTTAATAATACGCAATTAGAAACTGGAAACAGCGTGAAATTAAGCGTAGGAGATTGGCAATATACGGAAGGCGATGGCACAATGGCAGCAGAAGCTGGAAGCGGTTATGTGAAAAAGGTATGGAAAGGTGCTGAAGTGAATGCCGATATGGGTACTGTCAACATTGAAAAAAGCAGCGACGGTCCGGCCTGGGGTGGTTTGTACTGGCAATACTTGGAAAATATGGACAAAGTCAGTTCTTCGGATGACAAAAATCTGGTCATCAATAAAAAGTTATACAAAGTGGAATACAATGAAAGAGGGGAAATTCTAAAACCAATCACTGAAGATTCGCCGATCAAGGTGGGGGACAAAGTGAGGGTTCGCACCGAAATCAGGAGTGACCGTGATATGGAATATGTACATCTGAAAGATATGCGGGCAGCGGCTTTTGAACCAGAAAATGTGCTTTCGCGATACAAATATCAGGATGGATTATGGTATTACGAAGCGACCGGCGATGCCGCCACCAACTTCTTCATTGATTATCTGCCCAAAGGAACCTACGTTTTTGAATACACACTGATTGCGACGATGTCGGGAACATACAGCAACGGAATTACTACGATTCAATGTATGTACGCGCCTGAATTTACTTCGCATAGCGAAGGAGGAAGAGTGAAAATAAGGTAAAAAGATTAAATAGAAAGTAGGTCCTGTATTAATTTTTGTTTTATTTTTGCACACAATACGTTAGTTGTATGTTTCAATACTTTTGTTCGAGTATTTGAACTGATATTATTGGTAAGGCAGGAGGATTATCATAAAATGGATAAATATAAATTTACAAATGTACAAGATGAAAAAATGTCTATAATTACTCATTATAGGCATACTAAAGGTACATCATTCGCAAAAATCTTTGCAGCAGAAGCTTGCGCATTGCTGCCTAAAAAAGAAAAAAACCACATTGATAAAGTTTGTGAACCTGAATTTCAATATGGTTTATTTGATGATGAAAATATTCCATTTCCCTCTCCCAAAAATCCAAAATTTACATTTATCGATTTATTTGCAGGAATAGGAGGATTCCGTATTGCATGCCAAGCAATAGGAGGACAATGTGTTTACTCTTCCGAATGGGATACTGAAGCTAAAAAAACTTACTTTGCCAATTTCGGTGATGTACCTTTCGGAGACATTACAAAACCAAGAACCAAACAATTCATTCCTTCTGGATTTGATATACTTTGTGCAGGTTTTCCTTGTCAAGCTTTTTCTATTATGGGTAAAATGAAGGGTTTTGCGGATATTCGTGGAACTATGTTTTTTGAAGTTCAAAATATTTTGCAACAACATAATCCGCCTGTAATATTTTTAGAAAATGTGAAACAATTGGTTAGTCATGATAGTGGTCGAACATTTAAAACAATCCTCAATATATTAGAGAATCTTGGCTACCATGTAAAATGGAAAATTTTGAATGCGTTAGATTTTGGTGTTCCACAAAAGCGGGAGCGTGTTATTATCGTTGGTTTTAAAGACATTAGTAAATCTGAAGCGTTTAATTTTGAATTTCCCCCAAAAATCTACAATCTTAATAGTGTATTGGAGCCAGATTCCATGGTTGATGCTTCACTTTTTGCATCTGAAACAATAAGAATGAAACGAGAAGAAAAAACAATAGGTAAGCATATATTTTATCCATCAATGTGGCATGAAAATAAGTCTGGTAATATTTCAATTCTCGATTATGCTTGTGCCCTTAGAACAGGAGCGTCGTACAATTATCAGTTAGTGAATGGGTATCGCAGACCTTCATCACGAGAACTATTGCGATTTCAAGGTTTTCCTGACACATATAAGATTGTTGTATCTCATCAAGAAATTAGAAAACAAACAGGCAACTCTGTAGCTATCCCCATGATACATTCAGTTGCAAAAAAAATATATGAAGTATTATGATACACCCAAAATTACGAGATTCTCAAAAAAATGTTGACTCCATTTATGAAGTTAACATTTTCCCCAAAAACATTATTCAAAGGATAGGCGCGCATATTGTTTACTTAATGTATTCAGGTCGACGCGATATTACCGGGGATGATTGGGGGGATATTTTTGCCGAAACAATTAAAGGCACTCATTTTGCGAGTCCAATTGGTATTGCCGATGTGGCATTTGAAAAAACTGGATGGTCAATGAAAACAGTCAAACATACTCATCCATTCAATTGTACCAATGTTCGTTTAATTAGTGGAAGATGTTCCCCAGATTATTCATTTGGAATTACAGACCCGCATACTGACATTCAAAAAACAGGACAAGCCGTTTTAGCAGTACGGAATGAGCGTATTAATATAGCTTACGAAGAATATAATTCCGTTAGAGTGAATGTACTTGTCAGAAATGATGACTTAACCGAATTTCGAATGTTTGAAGAATATATTGAACGATACAAAACCAACGATTATATATGGAAAGAAAATAAAAATGGTAATTTATTAGGGATAAATAAGCATTCTGGACAGACCTGCTTCACCTGGCAACCCCATGGAGCGCAATTCACCATCCACACTAATGTGCCTGAAGATGCTATTAAATTTAAGGTTAAGCGACCTCCCATAGTGTCGATGGACTCTGTTTTGCAAAGCATTAATTTTGATAATTCTTGGATACAAATTATTGAATAATTTTTGACACTTAAAAATTATACGATGTTTATTTCAGACAAAAATTTTTAAAAACCATTTAATTTTCATAATGACCAACAAAATTATGTATCTTTGCAATCGTAATTAATTTGTCTAAAAAATCGCTTTTTATGAAAAAAATCACTTTTATTTTAACTTTGGCGGTTTTATGCCTTTGCGTTTCCTGCAAAAAAGAAAAAGTCACGCCCGACAACAATCAGCAACAGCAAGAAGAACCAACACCAATTCCAACCCCAACGGATGAAGGTGCTCTTAACGGTATATTTTCTATTGGCGCAGACAAACAAGTAAAATTTTCCAAGGGGAATTTACAATATCAAGCCACAACCAAAACCTGGCGTTTTGCAGAAAGGCAGTACGACTATATCGGAGCCATTAATGCCAACTCATCCGCGACTTACGCCGGCTGGATTGACCTTTTTGGTTGGGCCACGAGTGGTTGGAACTGCGGAAACACCTACTATATGCCTTACGAACGCGATTATGTGGATGATTATGATCTTGGAATGGGATATGGTCCGCTTCCTGCCGGACAGCGTGATTTATGCGGAGAGTTTGCCAATTGTGATTGGGGTGTCTATAACGCGATTTCCAATGGCGGCAATAAGGCCGGTTTATGGCGCACAATGACCAAACAAGAATGGTATTATCTTCTTAAATATCGTCAAAATGCTGCACAAAAGTATGGCATTGCCTGTATTGATGGCAATAACGGATTAGTGGTTCTTCCCGACAATTGGACTCTTCCCGAAGGATGTACTTTCAATTATGGTTTAGGCGAAGGTGACGGAATGGAATTTTATGCGCAGAAAAATTATTATTCAACAACGGACTGGGCCAAGATGGAAGCCAATGGGGCACTTTTCCTTCCTGCCGGTGGCGGATATCACGGTGATTATAGAGAAGTTACCTACCCTGGTGAAGTAGGACGCTATTGGACTATCAACTGCGTTACAGAAGAGGGTTGGGACACCTGGTGCGTTTACGCTATGTATTTTGACAGTATCTATATGAGTCCAGCCGATATGAACAGCCCTCGTTTTTATGGTCGTTCGGTCCGCTTGGTGAAAGATATTCAATAAAATACTTTCCATTATGGAATATTTTTTAGATATGGATGAGCAGTACGCTCATCTCGAGAATGCGAAATATGTGCTAATGCCTGTCGCTTACGACGGCACCAGCACTTTTATCAAAGGTGCCGACAAAGGTCCCCAGGCCATTATCGACGCGTCAGACAGCATTGAGCTTTACGACGTTCAATTTGAAATGGAACCTTATACCGCTGGCATTTATACTGATCATTTCAAATATGATTTTTCATCACCTGATGCGATGGTGCAGTCTGTTTATGCACGTGCTAAACACTTTATTGACAAGCAAAAGCACATTGGCCTGTTAGGTGGGGAACATTCCGTTTCCGTAGGATCCATCAAAGCATTTAGTGAAAAATATCCTGATTTGTCCGTTCTGCAAGTTGATGCGCACGCGGATCTTCGCGATGATTACCACGGTTCTATCTACAATCACGCCTGCGTTATGCGTCGGGCGCAAGACTACGCACGCGTTGTCCAAGTGGGGATTCGTAATGTCTGTACTGAAGAAATGCACAACATCGTCAAAGAAAACATCTTTTATGCCCACAAGATGTATCATAATAGCGATTGGATGGAACAAGCCATCAACCGTTTGACGGACCACGTTTACCTTACAATCGATTTAGACGGACTTGATCCGTCGATACTGCCTTCTACAGGTACACCGCTACCGGGCGGATTATCGTGGTACACCCTCATCACCTTCTTGGAAAAACTTTTTTCTTCTAAAAAAATCGTGGGATTTGATGTCGTAGAACTTTGTCCCCAACCCTACGACAAATCTTCCGATGTTCTGGCTGCCGTACTAGTCTATAAAATCATTTGCCTCTTTGAGTTAAACAAACAATAACTATTAATTTACACTTATTAGAAATCATTTCTTTGTGAATTTTTGACATACACAAACTGTTAATAGAAATATTTTGAAATCAAGTAAGAACATTCCATTCACTATCATTTTTTCCATCCTGATGGTGGTGTTATGCCTTCCCTGTTTTCAAAGTTTTACCCATATTTTCAATATCAAACCATTATCTGGACAGTTTGACGAGGTTCCTGCCCCAGAAGTCAGTTTTGAAAACTACCGGCAAGGGCTTATGCAAAAACAGCTGGAAAAATACATTACCGATAATTATGGTTTTCGAGAATGGACCATCCGCTGTTACAACCAATATTTATGGGACTTTTTCAAACAGGAAAATGTGGAACACGTAGTGATAGGCAAAAACGGATGGCTGTTTTACCAACATCACGTCGATGACTATTATGGTCGGGAAATGTACCGTTGGCAGGAGAACACAGACATTGCCCATATCCAATATGAACGGGAAATTCGAATGATGAACAAGTTGCGGGCGATTCTGCACGAATATGGCATTGAATTTCTGATGTTCATTGCGCCCGACAAGGCCTTTGTCTATCCTGAATATTTGCCTGAACAAACTTTCGATACAACGACAATCAATGCCCGAAAGTATTATGTGCAACGATTGACCGAAACCGGATTCCCAATCATAGATATGACGGAATGGTTCATTCAAATGCGCGATACGGCTTCATTCTGCATTATGCCGTCAAAGGGTGCCCATTGGAATTTTTCCTGCGTTTATGGAGTGGATTCGCTGTTGCGCTTTATGGAAAAACTCACTGGGGATGAATTAGCACATATCAAAATCAACAATTGGAGAAAAGCCACTCATTTTCAAGATATTGAAAGAGACATTGAAGAATCTATGAATTTGCTCAGACGCAACCCTATTGGCAAAAAATTCGCCACTATGGAAGGAGATATTGAAATTATCCGTACCCAAAAGACGAAAAAACCCAATGTCTTGTTTGTTGGAAATTCCTATTTATTCCAAATTCAAGATTATCTTCCCACCGAAAAAATATTCAGCCAGATTGGTCATCAATATTACCATAATATTTTTTATGACGGCTTTGATCGAATTGAACATCCTTTGGAAGAGATAGATATGCTGAAAAAAATATTGGAAGCCGATTACGTAGTTTTCTTTCTTGACGGCTGCCAAGCATACAAAACGAGCTATGGTTTTGTAGAAAATGCCTTGCAGAATCTATGCTTAAGCAAAGAATACCGAGAACAACGCCGCGCTTTCTACGCGGACAGTGTCTGCCACGACCCCGCCACGCTAAAACGCTATGCCAAGGATTATCCCGATAAGCAAGAACGCATACAACATATCGGTTCAGACATCTATGTTCAAATGGACAACGACCCTGAAAGTGTTTTTCCAGAACTTCGGATTCCGTTTCCCACTGCGCGAAATCCTCGTATTCAAGATGTTCTTCAACATAAAAACGAGATTTTTCAAGGAAGTCGAGAGCAATTTATTGACAGCTTGGTAAGCGCAACAGAAGAAGAAATCTGGCACAACCCCGACCTGCTTAACGAAATCAAAAAGAAGGCAAAAGCAAAATCCATTTCGCTCAAACAAGCCGTCAGAGATGATGCCGTATGGATTGTCAATGATAAAATCGATAAGGAATTGATTACATTCCCACAATTTTCCATTACCGCTCAAACGAAGAAAAATGAAAAATAAATGTTTTAATGTGTTATTTATCATTTTTGCCAGTTTGACGATACTTGTTCTCGTTCAAGGGTTTACGCATATTATCCCTCTCAAGTTGGAAGGATATACGCCAGAAAATTCCAAGGTTGAATTCAATTTTCAAAATTTAAAAGACGGAAGTTATCAAAAGTATCTGGAACAATATGCCAAAGAAAATTGTGGATTCAGAGAAATTTTTATTCGCTGCTACAACCAGGTTCTGTATTCTACCTTTCATCAAATCAGCAATAACAATATCATTGAAGGAAAGAATCAAGAGTTATTTTTAAGAATGTACACGGAAGAAGCCACTGGCAAAAATTTTCGTGAAAATTTTTCTTCTGTTGATTCCGCCCAAGCCATAGCCGAAAAAAACATTGAAAAAACGCTCATTTTGATGGACAGTCTTAAACGAAACGGCACTCAAGTTTTAATGGTTTTTGCGCCGGCCAAAACCGACATTTATCCGGAAATGCTCCCTGAAGATCTTCAACGACAAATGACAACGTTTTCTATCAGAGACTATTACATACAATTAGCCCGACAAAATCAAATCCCATGTATTGATTTTGTATCCATTTTCAAGGAAATGGCCAAAGAGAGTCCATATCCTGTCTATACCAAAGCCGGAACTCATTGGGCACAACACACCATTCCCTATGTAGCCGACACGATTTTACGCAAAATAGAAGATGTTTTACAAAGGAAAATGCCTCAGATTGCATATATTGATTCTAATATTTGTACGCACTATACCGACGCCGACAAAGAACTGGAAAATCAGATGAATCTACTTTTCCCATTCCGAAAGCAAGCTTTGCCCAATCCCATTTTCGAACTCAAAGACATAAACTCCAAAACAAAACCCAAACTATTGGTGGTTGGAGACAGTTATTTTATTGCCCTGCACCATTCCTGTTTCAGCGATTGTTTTTCACAAGTGGATTATTGGAAATACAACCGTGAAATTTATTCCTCGAACCCAAGTTATAGTGGAGAAGTGCAATTTTTCCCTGCTAAATACAAAGTCATCAGTCAGGCAGACCTGGTGCTTTTCATTTTCACCACCGTTTCCGCCTACAACTACCTTTATGGATTTTGTGAAACTGCTTTCCAAACTTTTCGGAATCGTGACAATAATTTTGCAGAAGAACAAATCCAATACACCATTCAGCGAATCAAAAATGATCCAAAATGGTTTCAGAACGTGCAACGACAAGCCAAAGAAAAAAATAAATCTTTAGAAGAAATGCTGCGGGAAAATGCCCTGTATGTCATTTCAACAGAAGAATCTTCATCAACAAACAATCAATAAATTATGGTATTCAGCAGCAATATATTCCTTTTGTTTTTTCTACCAATATTTTTGGTAGCGTATTTTCTGAGTCCCCAACGGATTAAGAACTACACGCTGCTCGTTTTTTCGCTCATTTTTTACGCATACGGAGCACCCGACTTCATTCTATTTCTTATTGGAGAATGTATCTTGAACTACTTCATTGTCAAGTTGATGAGTAAAAGCGAGAAATCCGTTAGGAAAAAACTGTTATGTGCCTTATCCGTTGTATTGTCATTGGGAATGCTATTGTATTTCAAGTATGCCAATTTCTTTCTGGAAAATCTGAATGCCGTGTTAGACTGTTTTCACCGCCCCGAATTAGGTTGGGCAGAAGTCGCGTTGCCCATCGGCATTTCGTTTTTCACTTTCCAATCCATTACCTACACCATCGACGTGTATCGAAAAACCACCGAAGCAAGTCCCAAATTGAGCAATTATATATTGTATATTGTGATGTTTCCGCAACTGATTGCAGGTCCCATTGTGCGATACAATACTGTGGCTGAAGAAATTCAAAATCGTGAATCGACAATGGAAAACAGAGTGGTCGGATTCTATCGATTTGTCATTGGATTGTCAAAAAAAGTACTGATTGCCAATGTATTAGCTCAAGCAGCAGACAGCATATTTGCTTTAGAATACAGCAATATGTCCACTGCGACGGCCTGGATAGGAATGTTGGCCTACACGATGCAGATTTATTTCGACTTTTCCGGTTATTCGGATATGGCCATCGGTTTGGGTATGATGATGGGATTCCATTTTCCTGAAAACTTTATGAATCCATACACCAGCACCAGCATCAGCGATTTTTGGCGAAAATGGCATATCACCTTAGGCGCTTTTATGAAAGAATACCTATACATTCCGCTGGGCGGCAATCGCAAATCCGTTGTAAGGACCTACATCAATTTAGGGATTGTATTTTTATGTTCTGGATTCTGGCACGGAGCCGCCTGGAACTTCATCTTATGGGGCGCGTTTCACGGATTTTTCATCATTTTGGACAGATTGTTTATGCTCAACATCTTAAAGAAAATCGGACGCATCCCTTCAATGTTGCTAACCTTCTTTGTGGTCAATTTGGGCTGGGTGCTGTTCAGAGTGGAAGGAGTATCCCCTATTGCCGACTATTTCACCTCGCTGTTCGGATTCCAAGGCGGTGAGACAATCTCATTAGACGCTCATTTCTGGTTTGTTTTCGCATTGGCCATTATCTTCTCTTTCTTAACTATCTTCAAATTTGGACAAAAAATCCAAAACCTCGTTTTTGCCGAACACTACACGACCAAAAGAACTTGGATTATGTTTGCCATCGTAGTCATTCTCTTTGTTTTATCTGTGGGCGCACTAACCGTCACCGATTTCAATCCCTTTATTTATTTCAGATTTTAATCCTCCTAAAAGTTCTTCAGTGAATTTAATAGATAAAGGAGAAACTTGTATGACAAGATAAAAACCAAAATAATGAAGCCAATCATTTTGATTATCATTACGATAGATTGATTTATTCAGGGCAGTAAATTATTTTCAAAAAAATATGCGATATACGTTGGTTATTACAATAATTTTCGTATTTTTGCAGTTCTAAAAGTAGAATATCAAAAAATACACCGCCATGATAGAGAAAAAATCTGAAAAAGGCAATCTTGAAAAGAGAAAATCAATGTTTCTCTTGATAGGATTTGCTATCGTGCTGGGACTTACATACGTAAGTTTTGAGTTGTTTGCCTCTCGTGACAAAGGTGCCGTTATGACTTTAGATGATGAAGAATTCATCGAAGTAATGGACGAGGACGTTATTGCCACAGACCAAACTCCACCCCCACCGCCGCCACCAGTGGCACAACAACAAGAAGTTGTGTTGAATATTGTAGATAACAACATCAAAGTTAACACTGATTTTGACTTCAGTCAAGACTTTGATGAAAACTTGGAAATTGAAGAATATGTTCCCATCGAAATCGTAGAAGAAGCTGTTGACGAAACCCCTCCTGTACGTTTTGCGGAAGAAATGCCAGAATTTGTTGGAGGTATGGAAGCTATGTACTCATTCCTCCAAAAAGAGTTGACTTATCCGGAAGTAGCTCGTAACAACGGTATTCAAGGAACAGTTTTATTGGAATTCGTTGTTGAAAGAGATGGTAGTGTTAGCAACGTTAAACCTTTAGTTTCTTTATTCCCTGAATGCGATGCTGAAGCTATCCGCGTGGTAAAGAAAATGCCCAAATGGAAACCTGGCAAACAAATGGGAAAACCTGTTCGTTGTTATTTCAACTTGCCTATTCGTTTTACTTTGCAATAGAATAATTTGCTATATCAATCATATAACCATTAAAAAGAGACCTTAGAAAGTCTCTTTTTTTATAAATATTCAATCAAAATGAAAAAAAGATTTTTTCTTGCCAATTTGTTATTCATACTAAGCTTGGCACTTTGTGCTCAAGAAACAGCAACTGGTTCAGCTACCTGTTATAGACTTCATTTAAAGGATAAAAATCAAAGCCCTTATTCAATTTCTCGTCCCGAAGAATTTCTATCGCAACGAGCCATTGACCATAAAAACTGCTACTTCATTCCTATTACGGAAGAAGATTTACCTATCAATCCTCAATATAAGCAGCAGATTTGTGCCATCAACTCCGACATACGAATCCTAACGGAATCAAAATGGCAAAACACAGTTGTCATTTATTGTCCCGATTCATTGGTTTTAACCACCGTGAAGGCATTGCCTTTTGTTGACACCAACGTTATTGCCGTTGCCAATTTCACTTTTCAAAATGGGGAAACGCAAAAAAACGAGTCAATGAATCTCAATGAGAGCATCCTGGCCAATCACCTATCCGACAGCAGCTACAATTATGGACCCAGCTTTGGGCAAATTGCCTTACACAACGGACACTTAATGCACCAATTGGGCTTCAAAGGCGACAGTATGCTCGTTGCAGTATTAGACGGGGGATGGGAAGGTTTTGATACCATCAGCTATTTCAGAGACCTTTATAATAATGGACAAATTTGGGGAACAGTAGATGTAGTGCCCCAAGGTGACAGTTTATTACCACGTAGTAATAATGTCTATATTGGCACAGGGCACGGCACCAGCGTCGTTTCCACGATGGCCTCCGCTATCAACGGCCAATTGATTGGAACGGCGCCCCACGCCAATTATTTCTTTATCCGCACCGAGAATCCCTATTCAGAAGAACTGATTGAGGAAGATTTTTGGGCACGAGGTGCCGAAATTGCTGATAGTTTGGGAGCTGACGTTTTAAGTTCATCATTAGGTTATTCTCTATTCCCAGACTTTCCAGAAGGCAACAACACCTATGCCAATTGCGACGGTGTCACCAGCATCGCTTCACGCAATGCCACTTTGGCCTGTCACAAAGGTGCCGTTGTTTGTGTAAGTGCGGGCAACGAAGGACTAAAACCCTGGCACTATATCACATCTCCAGCCGATGCCTTTGACATCATTACCGTTGGAGCAGCCAACGCCGACAGCGTGATAGCTCCGTTCTCATCATTCGGTCCCACTTACGATGGCCGCATAAAACCCGATGCTGTGGCTGTGGGATGGAACAGTTACATAGTAGGGTCTAACGGCGTTGTCAGACAGGGAAATGGCACAAGCTATGCGTGCCCCATTCTTGCCGGAATGGTAACCTGCCTGCGACAAGCGCTTCCTCAGATGGGGGCTTTGGACATCGTGAGAATCGTACGTCAAGCCGGTCATCAATACAATAATCCTGACACGGCTATGGGATATGGAATACCCGATATTTATAAAGCATATCTTGAAAACAGAGAGGTTGTTTCCGTCAACGATTTTTGTCAAGAACCTCTTTCAATTTATCCCAATCCTTGCTCCAACAATTTATTGATCACCAATCTTGATTTTTCAATCGAAGAAATTCAGGTTTTTGATGTCAGTGGAAAATTGGTTTTGACCCATACCAACTGTTATAATACAGTGATTCAGATAGCCACCGACAGGTTATCATCAGGATTATATATACTTAAAACGAAGGAAAAGAATAAGATAAGAACTGCAAAATTTATCAAGCAATAAGACGGTCCCAAGTCAAAAAAATTGCGTAAGTTTGCAGACAAAATAAACAACCATGCTGAAGATAGAAAACCTACATGTTTCCATTAAAGGGAAAGAGATATTAAAAGGCGTTAACTTGGAAATTAACCCGGGAGAAGTACACGCCATTATGGGACCCAACGGTACGGGAAAAAGCACTTTGGCATCCGTCATTGCCGGCAAAGAACTATTTGAAGTCACCGAAGGAAGCATTACCTATAAAGGCAAAAATCTTTTGGAAATGCCTATTGAACAGAGAGCCCGCGAAGGCATTTTCATTGGCTTCCAATATCCGGTAGAAATTCCAGGCGTCAGCATTTCCAATTTTATGCGCACTGCCCTCAATGAAATCCGTCAATATCGTGGACTTCCCGCTCTTACCGGAGCACAATTCTTAAAATTGATGGAAGAGAAGAAAAAAGTGGTTGAATTGACCGCCAAATTGAGCAATAGATCCGTCAATGAAGGGTTTTCTGGAGGAGAAAAAAAGAAAAATGAAATTTTCCAAATGGCTATGTTGGAACCTGAATTGGCCATTTTGGATGAAACCGATTCCGGTCTGGACATTGATGCGCTGAGAATCGTGGCCAATGGAGTCAATCAATTGAAGACCAAGGACAACTCAACAGTGGTTATCACCCATTATCAACGATTATTGGATTATATCGTTCCTGACATCGTCCACATTTTATTTGACGGCAAAATTGTAAAATCAGGACCCAAAGAATTAGCGCTTCAGTTAGAGGAAAAAGGCTATGATTGGATCAAGGAAGAATACGAACAGGGAAAACTCAGATAAGATGGAGAATTTCATTCACTATATAAAGAACCAATTCGACACTCTTGCAACCCAACTTCCCAATGACAAGGAAGGAAAGATTTCGGATTTACGGCAGCAGGCCTTAGATGTCATTTTATCAAAAGGATTGCCGACCTCCAAAGATGAATTGTGGAGGCATTATCCCATTGAAAAAAATTTAGAATGCAATTACACCATTCAATCCGCAGCTGATCCATACAAACCTGTTGAGGAATATTTCAAATGCAACGTGCATCATATAGATACCTACATGTTCACCATATTAAATGGTTGGTATGCGCATCAAAACGCACCACTCACCACCTTTCCCAACGGCGTCATTGTAGGCAGTATTTTTGCCGCCATCGCACAATATCCTGAGCTTGTTCTTAAAAACCTGGCCCAATGCCAATCTGACAAGGCGGATAATTTTGTCAAACTCAACGAAGCATTTTTCAACGACGGCATCTTCATATATGTACCCGATAACATCGTGGTAGAAAAGCCCATGCAATTGGTTTCCATCATCAACAGCAAGCAAAACTTGATGGTTCACAACCGAAATTTGATTGCTTTGGGTAAACACGCCTCATTATCCTTGGTTCAATGCGACGATTCCCTACAATTTGGAAAGACCTTCATCAACAATGTCACAGAAATCGTATTGGAAGAAGGAGCCGCAATGAATTTTTATAAGATGGAGAACAAAGATGTCCAGTCTTTGTTAATCAATCATATTTTTATTCATCAAAAGGGATTTTCGAGATTTTATTCCAACGCGGTAACTTTCAATGCGGGATTTTTACGCAATATGATTCACGTGAATCTTACGGAACCTTTTGCCGAAGCCAAACTTTATGGTTTGTATCTTGTTGATAAGAAGCAATTTGTCGATAATCACGTTTACGTTAACCACGCTGCACCAGATTGCAGCAGTTACCAATTGTACAAAGGCATTGCCGATGACGAATCACGTGCCAACTTCAATGGCCATATCGTAGTACGGCCATACGCCCAACGAACCTCCGCTTTTCAGACGAACAAAAATATCACCTTGACCGACGAGGCCAAAATCACGACCAAGCCGTTTTTGGAAATTTATGCCGACGACGTCAAGTGCAGCCACGGTGCCACGGTAGGACAATTGGATGATGAGGCATTATTCTACCTTCGCTCGCGCGGCATTTGTGAACGCAATGCCCGTATGCTGTTAATGTACGCCTTTGCCAATGAAATCATTAATTTCGTCGAGATTGAATCATTGCGAGACAAATTGTTGGATATGACCAAAAAGCGACTAAGTGGAGAATTGTCCATTTGTGATCAATGCGTATTGCATTGCTCTGACGAGAAACATTTTTCATTTGAAATCGACATCAGCAAAATTTAAAGTATGAATATCGAGCTTTTGTGTATTGGCAAAGAAAATGCGGACGCATTTGAAGACGCCATCAACCAATACATAAAAAAAATCAAATTATACAACAATTTCAACATTGTCGTCATTCCTTATTTAAAAAACACAAAATCACTTTCTTTCGACGAACAAAAAAAGAAAGAAGGAGAACTTTTACTCAAAAAAATCGAAAATTCTGATTTTGTAGTCCTATTAGACGAACACGGTAAGGAAAACACCTCCGTTGAATTTGCAAAATTCATCCAGCAGAAGTTAAACAGTGGCATCAAAAAACTGGTTTTTGTCATTGGCGGCGCATACGGATTTTCCTCTGAGGTATATCAGCGACAAAATGCGCAAATTTCTTTATCCAAACTTACCTTTCCCCATCTTATGACTCGTCTAATTTTTGCCGAACAGCTCTATCGCTCATTTACGATTCTACACAATGAGCCCTATCATCATGATTAAAAGAGAGTTATTTTTTTTATAGATTATGTTCTCGTAAAGATTTTTTTTGTATCTTTGCACGTTTATTATTGTGTAAAAGTACAAATTAAATACATAGCTATGAGAAAATCTATCCTTTTATTGATTTTTGCGTCATTGTTTGCATATTCGTATGCCACCAAACCAGTGGTATCCGTAAATGATGCCAAATTAACTGCAACCAACTTTATGGTTGAACAATGTCACGTCAATGCTGCCACATTGAACTTGACACTTCAACACACTGAGACTGATGAAGCGGGAGAACCTCTTTTCTATCGCTTCCAAGTAAACAATCAGGGTTTTGTAATTGTTTCTGCTTCAGAACTTTATAATCCTATTTTGGCATTTTCATTTGAATCGAACTTTGAAGGAAGTGAAGAAGCCAATGCGTTTTGCGATAGTTACAAGAAAAGCATTCAACAAGCAAAGGCGGCAAATCGTCCCGCCAAAGCTGCCGTTTCAGAAGCTTGGAAACATTTCAACAACGCACATTTCACTGCCATTAAATCTGGAGACAACGCAGCACACGAATGTATGCCTTTGTTAACCACCACTTGGGGCCAAGCTGCTTATTATAATCAATACTGCCCTTACGATGGACATAACTACAGTGCCACCAGCAATACAAAAGACGCTCGTACGATTGTTGGCAATGCCGCCCTTGCCATGTCTCAAATTCTTTATTATTACCGTTATCCAACCCAAGGACACGGTGGTATATGCTACATTTCAGAAATTGATCGTGGTGCCTATATAGAAACCTATCCACGTATTTTCATAAATTTGAATGATGTAACCTATAATTATGAAGCTATGCCTTCGTCCATCGACAATTACAATGGAGAGGTGGCTAAATTGTTATTCCACACAGGTGCCAGTGCTCAAACCAACTATAGTGCAGAAAGAAGTGTTGATTTCAAGACCGAAACCGAACCTTACATAGCTGCCAACGCATTGAGAGAAACTTGGGGAATGTCAACCAACGCCTCTATGTTCTTTAGACCAGCAGAAATTTCCAATGACAGTATCTGGGTTGCCGAACACATTATCCCTGAATTGGACGCCAGACGTCCCGTTTTCTATTCCGCATATAAAGATTTGGCTGGAACGGTTAATATGTGTATGATTATTGATGGTTACAAATATATGACCAATGCACAAGGTACTGCAACCAATGTTTTCTTACACGTGAACTTGGCTTCAACAACTACTTCTGGTGAAATGAAGAAAGCTTATTATATGTACCCAAGCGACAACTTTTCCTACAAATTTAATGAAAGTATCATCAAAGGCCTGCAACCGGCAAGCCAAAATATTGAAAAACCATATACTGGCTTTGTTTTGGTTGACGCAAGAACGGGTTCAATCAGTGACGGTGCCGGCAATATGAAATATAAACCTAATTCTAACAGAAGTTGGTTAATTTCTGCTCCTAACGCAACAAGCTACACTTTCAACTTCAAACGTTTAAGTACAGAAGCCAACAACGACGTTATCTCTATCTATAGGGGAGAAACAGCAGATGAAAGCAACTTGGTTCAACGCTATTCAGGCCAATACCGTACCATAGGATGTAATGATAATACACAAGGTTCAACTCAACAAGTTACTTTTGACTATCCTGCTCTTCCTGAAGCTCTTACAGTTGAATCCGGAAGCGTTTTAATCACCTTTACTTCAAACGATTCTATTGAAGATTACGGATTTGTTTTGGATTTCACATCAACAGATGACCAAAGCGCACTTTCAACTTGTGCAGAAAGCCAAGACATTACCAATTACCACTACGTTCTTACCGACAAGGCACAAGAAATGGTTGAAGATGGTCCTGAAGTTGATCAGATTCACAGTTCAAACGAACCATACGCCGCACATACCGTATGTAATTGGACTGTCAAATATCCAGGTGCCATTGGTTATTACATCGGCTTCACAAAATTTGACCTTAAGGCTGGCGATTTCATTGAAATTACAACTACAGGGACTACGCCAGAATTATTGAAGATTTTTGACGTTTTCAACTACCCTGCCACCAGCTATTTCATTGACGCAAGCAAAATGAAAGTTAGATTTGTAACCGATACCTGGAATGAAGGTACAGGTTTTGAATTGGGTTATTGGGCAAAAACCAGTATTAACGAAGAAAGTGGCCTTAGCGATATCAATGTCTATCCAAATCCTGCCACTAATTTCTTAAACATCGACTTAAGCAGTGAAAATGCACAAAATATCACGATGAACATTTGTGATATGAGTGGTAAAATTATTTACACTGACGTTTTGAATCACAATGGTGGAACTCAAAATTATAAAGTTCCCGTATCACAATTAGCAAGCGGTATGTATTTCTTACATCTTAATACTAATACCGGCAAGTCAATTCAAAAGTTTATTGTAAAATAACAATTCGAAATATTACCATATAGGTGAGATTCTCCAATAAAAAAACCGAAGCCAAGACTTCGGTTTTTTTATTGAATCACATTCAAACAGATCTGCTCAAAATCACGTACAGTCAATTGCTCAGGCCGCTTGGTAAAAATTTCATTCTGCTGAAAAGACGGTTGAAATTCAAAGTCGCGCAAAGAATTTCGTAAAGTTTTACGCCTTTGATTAAATCCTGCTTTCACTATTTGCTTAAATAAAGTTTCGGAACAACAAAGCTGTTTTTGCGGATTACGCACCAGGCGGATCACTGCCGACTTTACCTTTGGAGGGGGCAAAAACTGATTCTCATCAACCGTAAAAAGATATTCAATGTCGTAAAATGCCTGGAGTAGAACACTTAATATCCCATACTGCTTATTCCCGGGCTTGGAAGCCACCCTTTCGGCCACTTCTTTTTGAAACATTCCCACCGTTTCATTCACCAAGTCCTTGCTATCCAAAATCTTGAATAAAATCTGCGAAGAAATATTATATGGAAAATTCCCGATAACCACAACCTGATTGTTGAAAATCGCGCCTAAATCTAATTTTAGAAAATCTTGTGCTATAATATTTCCGGATAAATCAGGATAATGAGATTTTAAAAACTCAACCGACTCACCATCAAGTTCCACGACCTTAAAATGTTCGTATTGCTTGTGAAGCAGGTATTTAGTGAGGACACCCATTCCAGGACCGATTTCAAGCACATTTTTAGGCGATGAAGAAATACTTTCCACAATTCGCACCGCGATATCCTCGTTGGTCAAGAAATGCTGTCCCAGACTTTTTTTGGGCTTTACTGCTGGCATAAACTACATATCTCCTCTTAAAGTTCTATATCGGTTTCTTGCTTCATTTACATACAAACTCGACGGAAAATCTTTCATTAATTTCTTATAGCAGTCCATCGCTTGTTGCATATCGTGAATATCATATTCATATAATTCTCCCAACTTAAACAATGCATCATCGGCCAACAGCTCGGTATAGTGTGCATCAATGATTTTTTTCAACAACTGCTCAGCGGAAAGAAAATCCTTCTTTTTAATTAATATCAATGACTTCTGATATAAGGCATCGTCAACCAAAGTTCCCAAAGGCGAAATTGTCATGACAGAATCAAACATTTGGTAGGCCTCTTCCGCTTTATTTTGAAACAGCAGAAAATCAGCTTTTGCATAATATTGAAGCGGAATATTCGTATTCTGATCCGAAAACAAATCTTTTTCTTCTTCCTCTTCCTCTGAATCCCCATCTTCATTTTCTTCCTCATTGTCAGAAATCAACAAAGAAAAATACATAGCATCATTGGCAATTAGCTTTGTCGTAGCGGAACGCAACACGTCCAATTGACTCTTTGCCCAAGCAAATTCACCGATATAAAACGACAACTTCGCATTTTTGAATTTGGCAGTCTGACCGATTTCCTCATTGGGCATATCCTGATTAACCTGTGAATAAAGCAGCGTGGCATCCCAGACATTATCCATATAAAGCTGAACATCAGCGAGTTTTACTTTATATTCATTTTTTTGTTTAGCATCACGGGTTGCATTCTGTATGGCGTCTTCCAACAAAGTCACCGCATCATTTGGAGAATTTTTATAAAAAGCCAATAATGAGGCATATTGCAATACGAAATCTGTTGGACAGGCTGCCACCCCTTTTTCCGCAACAAAATTTCGATAATCACTTTCAAGAGCAACAACATCGGACATCTTGATCGGCAAAGTATTTGAGATTTTTTGATACTTGATATTTAACAGAGAGGTCAAGGCCTTATCATATTGAGGAGAATCACTTCCTTTTGCCACGACATAATTCAAAGCATCAATAGCCGTATTGTAATCGTGATTTTGAGAGGCCGTAAGAGCCAACTGCACCAATTTTGTACCATCTTCCTTATTCTTCTTATCCATTGCCTTAGCCAACACCAACGCTTCTGGATAATCCCGATTGAGCTGATAAACCCAATAGAGCAAGGACGTATAGCAATCATTTTCCGGAAATTTCTGCATATTTTTTTGCAGAAGAGTTTTTATAGTCTGATACTTTTGGAAATTTTCATCATCAAGCAAGGCATTTTGAATAATTTCTTCCGACTGGGACAGAAATTTTTCCTCATTATCTTTCACTAAGGCGACAGCTTCTTCAAAAAGCTTATCGGTTCTGCCCAACTGACTATAAATATCGGTAATTTCTTTGGCATACGATTTATCGTCAGCCAAAAGTTTTCTTCCCTTCATCAAAGCATCCAAAGCATATTCACGCTTACCTTTCGTCAAAAAGGAGTTATACACGTCCCTAATGCTATAATCCTTAGGTTGAATATCCTTTAATACAGCCTGATATTCTTTTTCGGCTTTACCAATTTGGTTGGAAATTTCATAGACATAACCTAAATCAACACGATATCTCAACTGATCGGGAAATAATTTGCATTGTTTCTTGGCCACTTTTTCCATTTGGTCAAAATCGTGCAATTGAAATAACGTTTGGTAATAATAGTAGTAAATGTAGGCATTTCGCTTGGTAATCGGAATTTTTTCGAACAATTCGCCGGCCTTCTCGTATTCTGCGTCTTTATAATATTGCATAGCCAATTGTTCGTCAGTTGTTTGCTGTGCCATAGTACACACACATACCAACAGAGACACCAATAAAAGCAGAAACTTGCGCATCAATGCCATTAGTCAATAATATCAAAACCGGTATATTTTCTCAAAACTTCAGGAACGACAATGCCCTTGTCCGTTTGATAATTTTCCAAGATAGCAGCCAAGACCCGAGGAAGGGCCAAAGCACTACCATTCAAGGTATGGGCCAATCTCATCTTGCCCGTTGTTTCGTCTTTAAATCTCAGTTTCAATCGATTGGCCTGATAAGTCTCAAAATTGGAAACCGAACTTACCTCCAACCAACGTTGTTGGGCTTTGGAATAAACCTCCAAATCGTAGGTTAAGGCAGAAGTAAAACTGATATCACCACCGCACAAGCGCAAAACTCTAAACGGAAGTCCCAACTTGGTCAACAGCGACATCGCATAAGTCTTCATATTTTCCAACGTTTCGTAAGAGCGGTCAGGATGTTCGATGACAACGATTTCAATTTTATCAAACTGATGCAGACGGTTTAATCCACGCACGTCTTTGCCGTATGAACCTGCCTCGCGGCGGAAACAAGCGGAATAGCCGCAATTTTTAATTGGGAAATCCCCTTCTTTCAAAATCACGTCACGATAAATATTGGTGAGCGGAACCTCAGCGGTAGGAATCAAATAGAAATTATCCACCTGGCAATGGTACATCTGACCTTCCTTATCGGGAAGCTGTCCCGTGGCATACGCCGAAGCCTCATTCACGACGTAAGGAGGTTGAATTTCAGTAAATCCGTGGTTTATAGCTTCTTCCAAGAAGAAATTAATTAATGCACGTTGAATGCGGGCACCTTTGCCCTTATAGATCGGGAAGCCGGCACCCGTGATTTTACAACCCAGGTCAAAATCGATAATGTCGTACTTTTTCACTAATTCCCAATGAGGCAAAACCTCGCACGTAAAATCAGAGGCATCTCCTTCGGTATAAATCACTTCATTATCAGCAGCGGTTTTTCCAACAGGTACAGAAGAATGGGGCAAATTTGGCAACAAGACCAACTTATTTTGGATTTCGTCGGACTTTTCGGCCACCATCGTCTGGTATTGTTTTTCCACTTCCTTCAATTCGGCGATACGCTTTTTCAACTCCTGAGCTTCTGCCGTCCTACCTTCCTTAAATAACTTGCCGATGTCTGCGGACAATTTTTTCTGTTCCATCAGATTGTCGTCCAAAACCTTTTTGTTTTGTCTGATTTCGACATCTAATTGGGCGATAGCGTCAATAATGGCTTTCGCATCAAAATTTTTGACCTTCAAACGATCAATGACGAATTGCGGATTTTCACGAATTAATTGAATCTGTAACATAGTATCATTAATTTTTACCTTCTGAATTTAGGATATCGGCAATGTGAATTACTTCCAGGCCAATGCCCTTTGCCTGAATAAAGGCATCAAAATGCTGGAGGCAGTGAATATCTGTGGAAGTAACGTATTGGGCACCCATAGAATAAATTTTAGTTATAATCTTTTCTATCATTTGGTCGGACATTTCGGGATTAATCACCGAAAATCGACCGTTGGCGGAACAGCAACCCGTCATTTCCGGATCGGTCAGCAACTCCAATCCGTCTGTATTACGCAAGAGGATTTCCGCCTCATCTTCCATTTCATACATATTACGAGCGGCACAAGACTTGAAATAAAACACACGTTCAGAGAACCTATTGTTCAACTTTGTGACACCCAATTTATTGACAATAAAATCACATAACTCGTATGTATTGGCAATAAAATTTTTCAAGTCATTGACCACGCTGACATTAGTCAACAAGCTGCCGTAATATTTTCGAATGAAACCGGCACAAGCTGCGGAAGGGATAACGAGCGGACATTTAGATCCTTCAAATTCAGACATTATTTTTGCGCCCAAATCCCTCGCGCATTCCGTTTCCCCTGAAAAATAGAATTTTCTGCCACAACAGGTTTGTTCTGCGTTATAACGGACCTCTAATCCCAATTTCTCGAGCAGCTGAACCACGCTTTCTGCCACTTGTGGACTGAACATATCCATATCACAGGGAATGAACACATTAACTTGATTGCCTTGATTTGCCATTTTTACATCTTTTAATCTGCAAAAATACAAAAATAGTTCGGATAATATTCTATGCATCACATTTTTTTGCAAGTAAAATTTTATGTTCTCGTCGTCTCATTTCCTTTAAAATTTTTCGGAATTATCCCGTTTAATCTTGTAAAAGGTCGATCTTTCATTATGAGAATGTTTTTCTTTTCCGTTACTTTCTTTATAACCCAAAGAAAGGTTTTTCCGCTGCCTAAGCGATTGCTACAAATCGGGCCGTTGCCGGCTTGATCTTTTGTCTACTTTTCTATCAGGAGAAAAGTAACAGGAAATTACAACTTTGCAAGACGGAAAGGGATAATTTCCCAAATTTTTTCTTTCGCTGTTGATAACTTTTTATAAATCATTATAATTTTATAATAAATTATTTTTATTTTTGCAACCGTAATGGAATGGTAATCGGACTCCCTTCTTCAACATTACAACATCCCATCTGAATAAATATCTGTAAAATATTTGGCAATTACTCATTTTTCCGATTACCATTTTTTAAAGGACAACTATGGATCAAGAAACATTTTATAGACTCGCGCTCATTCATTATCCCAATTACGGTAATGCAAACATTAAGAAACTCATTCAAATCTGCGGCAATGCGACGGTTTTGTTTGAAGACCATAAAAAAGTGGCCAGCAAGCTACGGCCAGTTAGGGCGAACATTCAATTGCCGACAATGAACGCATCTATCGAAAAATTCGTACTGAATGAAATCAAGCACGCCCGACAACACGACATAAAAATATGTTTTTTTGACGACGAAGACTATCCGTTCAGACTATTGAACTGCAATGACTCGCCATACTATTTTTACTACAAGGGAACAGAAAATTTTAACGGCAAGAAAAACATAGCCATCGTTGGCACGCGCAACGCAAGCAACTATGGCAAGGACGTGGTCAAAAAAATCGTAGAAGACCTGGCTTCTCACAATGTTTGCGTAATAAGCGGTTTGGCGCGAGGCATTGACACCTGTGCCCACGAAGAAGCACTCAACAACAATTTATACACCGTGGCCGTAATGGGATGCGGACTCAAGACGATTTATCCGAGGGAAAATTCCAATTTGGCCGATAAAATATTGGAAAATGGGGGCACCATCATCTCCGAATATCCTTTCGACACCTTACCCGACAGAATGAATTTTCCCAAACGGAACCGCATTATCGCAGGGATGTCGGATGCGGTGATCGTCGCGGAATCGCAAGAAAAGGGCGGCAGCATCATCACCGCCGAAATCGCGCATTCCTACAACCGGGACGTTTTTGCCATTCCCGGCTCCATATTTCAAAAAGGACAGAAAGGATGCCACGAACTCATTCGCAACAATTTAGCGGCCCTCGTCTATTCTGGTGAAAACATTGCGGAAATGATGGGGTGGAACTCCCAACAAAAAACGAGCAGACAAGCCCAACTGTTCATTGAGTTAAATGCCGAAGAAGAAGCCGTACTGAATATCATCAGAAAACAACAAGGAGCCACCATCGACAACATCTACAACACACTTCCACAATTGAACGCATCAAAAATCGCCGCCATTCTACTATCTATGGAATTGCGAAACATTGTTGAATGCAAACCCGGAAAAATTTATACCACTATCTATTAATATTCAAGAATTTGAATTGAATCATAAAAAATCGTAATTTTGCAACCTAAAATAATGTAGAAAAATGAGTGACACTTTCAATGATATAAGACCATATACTGAAGAAGAAGCCGGCGAAAAAATATCGCAAATCATTGATAATGAGAGTTATCAAAATGCCATGCGACAAATTATTCCTGAATATACTCCTGAACAACTCAAAAAAGACGCAAGGAATTTTAACACAATTTATGACTTTCAAACTTCTACTTCAAGAAAGTTTATAGAAAAATTTATTGAAATGTCCTCCAAAGGAGTGACTTTTAAAGGCATTGAAAATATCTCCCGAAATCAGAACTACATATTCATAGGAAACCATCGCGACATTACCTTTGACGCCGCTTTGCTGGCAGAATATTTTTTCATTGAGAAGTTCAACACATCAAAAATCGCTATTGGCGACAATCTCATTTCAAGCAGTATTTTATCCGAGGTTGCGAAACTCAACAAAATGTTTTTGGTAAAACGCTCGGTATCATTGCGGGAAAAAATCACCAACTACCAGCACCTTTCCGCATACATTCACCACGTGCTTTTCAATGACCACGAGTCGGTTTGGATAGCGCAGCGCGATGGCAGAACCAAAGACGGATTGGACATCACCAAGCAAGGATTGATTAAGATGCTGGCAATGGACGATCAAGTAAAGCCATTGGAAATGCTCAAGAAAATCAATTTGACACCCACCATAGTCTCTTACGAATATGAACCCTGTGACCAACTTAAGGCCAGGGAATTGGCGCTGACAGAAAACGGACCCTACCACAAAAAAAGCGGGGAAGACTTTGCGAGCATTATGCAAGGAATTATGGGGCAAAAAGGACGAATTCAACTTACCATCGGAAAGCCAATCATAGATGAAATTGACACCATTCCCGAAACACTCAACCAAAACGATAAAATTTACGAAGTCTGCAAAATGGTGGATAGGCAAATTTACCAAAACTACAAACTTTATCCCAACAATTACATTGCCTTTGACATTTTAAGCCAACAAAATCGATTTGCGAACCAATATTCCGCACAAGAAAAAAAGGATTTCACAGATTATCTACATCAACAAGCCAAGGTTGAAGATGTAGCGGAAGAAAAAATGATGCACTACCTCCTGCGAATCTATGCCAATCCCGTAACCACTGCCTTGAACGTTAGTTTTGAACAAAAATAGGATTTAATAAAAATGGATGCCATTCAACTCCCAACACGACCTAAAATCTTAATTATCAGATTTAATGCCATCGGAGATATTATTTTGACCACTCCCGTTATTCGGGCGATTCATCATCAAATCAAGCAGGCGGAAATTCATATTTTAGTCAATCAAAAATACCAGAACATATTGGCAAACAATCCATACGTTTCCAAAATTCATACTTACTCCAATAACAAGAATCAGGTTGTTGAACAATTAAAAACCGAGCAATTCAATTTTGTTTTAGACTTACAGAATACTCGTAAATCGCACAAGATTTGTCATCAACTCAACCTGCCCCATTCTTCTTTCAACAAATTAAAAATAAAGAAATTTATCTATACAAGATTAAAAATCAATACTTTACCGCTCAATCATATTGTTGACAGGTATTTTGACGCGGCCAAGCCACTCCACATTATCAACGATGGTCAAGGTTTAGATTTTAGCATTCCACAAAACGAACAGTTCAACACTGACCATCTCCCGATCTTTTTTGAAGATGGTTTTGTAACGCTGCTTTTAGATGCGGATAAAGGGACAAAAAGAATTCCCATCAACAAATTAATAGAAATCATTTCGATGTTATTAAAACCCGTGATTGTGATTGGTGACAAACATTTATCTGCTATTGGTAATGAACTTGTCAATCAATTTGGCGATAAAGTTTACAATGCTTGTGGACAATTTTCATTTAACCAATATGCTTCACTAATTAAGCAAAGTTTATGTGTGCTTACGGGAGACAATGACTATATGCAGGTGGCCGCCGCACTCAGGAAACCGATTTGTTCCTTATGGGGAAGCAGTATTCCAGAATTTGGCAATTATCCGTATATGCCTAACGATAGAGAATTATTTAGGATGTTTGAAATCTGCAGCATTAAATGTCGCCCCTGCGGCAAACGCGGATTTAGAAAATGTCCGCACCGCAATTTTAAATGTATGAACCGAATTTCTTCCTCTGAAGTTGCCGAATGGATTAATCAGTTTTAAAATGAAAAAGACCTTATTTCTCGTCATCATCTGCTTATTGTCAATTTCACTTTACGCCCAAGGAGACCGCGTTGTGGATAGCGTGGGCAATTTAGTCTATCAATATAACCGAACGGCCAATTACATCGCACCCGGACAATGCAAGGTTACCGTTACTTTCGTGAACGGCAAGCAGCAACTTGGCATTTCCTATCGGCAGGAAGTTTTCAAAAGCAATGTCGAGTGGATCGACATTGACCGTGGCGACACCAGTAAGTTACAGAATATTGAGGTTGTCACAGCCAATCTCGCCCCTAACGAGACTATTGCCTGGAACTTTATCTACACAAACAAACATTTCAGGAAAGACAACGCCATTGACTTGGAGAGAGCCGGTTTTCTGCTTTTGGACAAGGATTTTGTGGTTACCAAGAAAATCATTCCCGCAAAATTAGTCAAGGCAAAATAAATGCGGGCTCAACTTTGCTTTTGAACCCGCTATCGTATAGAAATTTCAAATTAGACTATTTATTTGTTCTTTCGTTTTCAGCTTCCGATTCATCAATTTCCTTTTGCAATTTGCAGGGCAGATTATCCACACACTGATGACACTTCATTTCCAGCGTGTACATACGGCCAATACAGTAATTGGAGTGCTTACAAGGACTTTTCGTCACGGACCCATCCTTAATCTTATTCATAAATTGGGTGTCGTTGACCAAAGAACGGGCCATTTGGAACGCAATAAACCCGGCATTCAGCACTTCATCCATTTGATCTTTTGAGCAAACGCCTCCCACGTAAATCAAAGGCATTTTTACCGCCTTTCTAAATTCTTTTGCCGTATCAAAGAAATACAAATCTTTATACGGTACCGTCGGGATCATTAATCTTCCGGCGATTTTCAGTCCCAATTTAAGCCACCAGAAGGACCAGGGATTCATATAATGGGCCAAAGTTTTGAGCGGCATTGCCCCACGCATCACCGCCATAGGGGCCTTACTTACAAAACCGCCCGTAAGTACTAACGCGTGAACGCCTAATCTTTCCAATTCCTGCACCACCTTTATACATTCATCTTGCTGCATTCCGGATTTAAAACCATCAAACATATTAACCTTTACAACCACCGCCATATCGTCTTTGGCCTGTTCCATCACTTCCTTCATCACCAACTGCATAAAGCGCATTCTATTTTCCAAAGAACCTCCGAATTTATCGTGACGATGATTGGTATAGGGCGATAAAAACTGGCTGATGAGATAACCGTGACCGGCGTGGATCTCCACACAATCGAAACCGGCTTCGCGAGCCATATTGACTGCCTTGCCGAAATCCTTGACCAGCTCATATATTTCCTGTTCCTTCAATTTGCGAACAAGAGTTGGAGAATACAGGTTGAAACCGCCGGAAGCACCCACGGGCATACATTTACACGTATAAAAATGGGTCATATTTCCACAATGTCCAAGCTGAATGGAGGCCTTTGCACCTTCAGCGTGAATGGCATCGGTAAGTTTTTTCAAATCAGGAATGATTTCCTCACGCATCCACAACTGGCCATCAAAAGAAACGCCACTACGATTCACCGCAGCGTATGCAATGGTGGTCATACCAATACCTCCTTTTGCCACAGCGGTGTGATAATCAAACAAATCCTGTGAAGGTTTATTGCCATAACACATATTTTCAAAAGCGGCAGAACGAATCGATCTGTTTCTTAAAGTCATTGGTCCGATTTGACACGGAGTAAAAATTTGAGATTCCATTTTTATATTGATTTTGATTAATTGGCAAAAATACAAAAATAAAAGTTCATAAAACAAAAATTTTTTCTATCTTTGCACGAAATTTTTAAGTAATTAAAATTTCATCGCTATGTCGTTTATTGAAGATAGAGTACAATTGGAAGGATTAACCTTTGACGATGTCTTGCTTATTCCTTCTTACTCCAATGTTTTACCCAAAGAAGTTTGTCTTAAAACCCATTTCACTCGGAATATTGAATTGAACACTCCGTTTATTTCCGCCGCTATGGACACAGTAACTGAAGCCACCATGGCCATTGCCATTGCAAGGGAAGGCGGTATTGGAGTTATTCATAAAAATATGCCTATTGAAGAGCAAGCCAAACAGGTTGCTTCGGTAAAACGTGCGGAAAACGGCATGATTAACAATCCCATCACCATTCTTCCAGACAAGACCGTCGGCGATGCGCTGTCCATCATGGCAGAATATAGAATTGGCGGTATTCCGGTCGTGACGGAGAAAGGCATATTAATTGGTATTGTCACCAACAGGGACTTGCGTTTTGAAAAAGACTTCAACAAGCGTATCGAATTAGTGATGACCCGCGAAAACCTCATCACCACTTCTCGTTCCACCAACCTCAACGAGGCAACCGACATTTTGCAACAGCACAAGATTGAAAAATTGCCGGTCGTTGACGAGAAAGGCGTTTTAATCGGCTTAATCACCTATAAAGATATTACGAAGGCCAAAGACAAGCCCAATGCCTGTAAAGATGCCCAGGGTCGTTTGCGCGTTGCCGCCGGCATTGGCATTTCAAAAGAAACCATGCCGCGTGCCGAAGCATTGATTGAAGCAGGTGTGGATGCCATCGTATTGGACTCTGCGCACGGTCATTCAGAAGGTGTTTTAAATGCCCTCATCGAAGTCAGAAAACATTTTCCGAATGTTGACATCGTGGTTGGCAATATTGCCACCGGTGATGCGGCTATTCGTTTGGCAGAAGCCGGTGCCGATGCCGTAAAAGTGGGTATTGGACCAGGTTCTATTTGTACCACACGCGTGGTTGCCGGCGTGGGAGTGCCACAACTTAGTGCCATTTATGAAGTATATAAAGCCCTGAAAGGCACAGACGTGCCTTTGATTGCCGATGGCGGAATCCGTTATTCCGGCGATATCGTCAAGGCATTAGCCGCAGGTGCCAACAGCGTTATGTTGGGAGGTTTGTTGGCAGGCGTGGAAGAATCTCCAGGCGAAACCATTCTTTACAACGGACGTAAATTTAAGGCATACCGTGGTATGGGTTCCTTAGAGGCCATGCAACGCGGCTCCAAGGACCGTTATTTGCAAAACGATGTGGATGACGTCAAAAAGCTGGTGCCAGAAGGAATTTCCGGACGTGTGCCGTTCAAAGGAAATTTATATGAGGTGATTTATCAAATGGCTGGCGGTTTGCGTGCCGGTATGGGTTATTGCGGCGCGGAAAACATCAATGAACTGCATCAGGCAAAATTCTGCCGTATCAGCAACGCAGGCGTTTTGGAAAGCCATCCGCACGACGTGACCATTACCAGCGAATCGCCCAACTACAGTAAAGGAAACTAAAAATCCTTGATTTTTATATGGCCGTATTTTTTTAATTGTCTTTGAAAGAAATTTTATCTTTCGTGATAAAGGCACCGGGGAATTGGTATTGGATGCGCATCAGGAAACGATACGCGTCGATACGGTTTTTGAAATTGCCCACCCGCACACGGAAAGTCGGTTCCATATAAGAAAGGTAAGCCGCCACTTCCGGAAAGGAAGTGGAGAATTCATTATACACGTTTTGCGCGTTTTTGCGCGTAGACGACGCCACCAACTGTATTCTGTAGCCATCAATGCCTTTGATTGACTTCCACGCATTTTGGTGAGCCTGCTCAATCGTGTCAATAATAGGTTCTTTGTCGTACTGAACTTGACTTTGTCCATACAAAAAGACACTCAACACGCAAAATAATATAAAAAATAGAATCCGTTTCATTTTACAACACATCAATTGGCTGCAAAAATAATGAAAAACTTTCATAGTATGAGTGAAAATTACTTAAAATTCCCAAAGTTAGATTTTCCGCATTAAAATAAATAAAAAGAGGATGACTTGAAGTCACCCTCTTTATAATGAGTAAAAATAATTTACATATTATTTGTTGTGTTGGCAACCACCTTCGTGATGACCGCAGCCACCATCGTGTTGGCAACCACCTTCGTGATGGCCACAGCCACCATCGTGTTGGCAACCGCCTTCGTGATGACCACAACCTTTGTGTTTGTTGCAGCAAGGAGCATATTCATCTAAGAAAGCTTTTTGTTCATCCAAGCTCATAGTAGCCCAATTGGCCAATTTGCCTTCCATTTCGGCTTTCTTGGCTTCGCATTCAGCTTTCTTGGCTTGCATTTCAGCCATACGGTTGTCGAAGCATTCTTTTTTCTTTGCGATTAATTCAGCTTTTCTTTCATCGGTTTGGTTTGCCCAATTTTCCCAATCAGCAACGAAAGCCTTTTCTTCTTCTGTCATTTGGCAGCAGGGTTCTTCAACGGCAGTTGAATCGATAGCTTCAGTTTCTTCAGCTGGTTCAGCTGGTTTGTTGTTGCAAGATACGAAAACCAAGCAGCAAGCAGCAACTAATAACATTAATTTTTTCATTTTTTGTTTTTTTTTTAGAGTTAATAATAAATGTTTTTTCTTTCAAAATTTGCAGCTGCAAAAGTACAATTTTTTTTTTATCTTTGCACTCGCAAATAAAAAATTAATACGAACCTTAAAAATACAATAATTATGCAGAAAAAAGGCAACAAATTCGGCACTCACCGCGTGATTGAACCGAAGGGTGTTCTTCCACAACCCGCCCAGAAAATTGACAACAACATGGACGAAATTTACGACAACGAGATTTTGATTGATGTTCAAACCCTAAACATTGACTCAGCTTCTTTCACCGATATCCACAACTATGCCAAACAGCAAGCCGGCGAAGGCGCTCCTGTAGAAAAAGTGATGGAAGAAGTTAAGAAAGAAATGTTGTTAAACGTTGAATTGCAAGGAAAACACCGCAATCGTCGTACTGGCTCTGGTGGTATGCTTCTCGGTAAAGTTGAAAAAATCGGTGACGCATTGAAAGGCAAAATCGATTTGAAAGAAGGCGACCGTATTGCTACCCTCGTTTCTTTGTCACTGACTCCTCTTCGCATTGACGAAATCCTTGAAATCCGTCCCGAAATTGACCAAGTGGATATCAAGGGTAAAGCTATCCTTTTCGAAAGTGGTATCTATGCAAAGATTCCAACCGATATGCCCGAAAAATTAGCTCTTTCGGCATTGGACGTTGCAGGTGCTCCCGCACAAACTGCCAAATTGTGCCAATATGGCCAGACCGTTGTCATCCTCGGTGCCGGTGGCAAGAGCGGTATGCTCTGCTGCTACGAAGCCAAAAAGCGCGTTGGCGTAACAGGTAAGGTTATCGGTATTGCCAACAGCCCAAAATCAACCCAACGTATCAAGGAACTCGGTTTTTGCGACATCGTTGAAAGCGCTGCCGGAATGACTCCAGTTCAGGTTTATGAACTCGTTGAAAGACTGACCAATGGTCACATGGCCGATGTCACCATCAACTGCGTGAACGTTCCTGATCAAGAAATGACTGCCATTCTTTGTACAAAAGACGACGGTATCGTTTATTTCTTCTCTATGGCCACCAGCTTCACCAAGGCTTCTCTTGGCGCAGAAGGTATCGGTGCTGACGTAAATATGATTATGGGTAACGGTTATACCAAAGGCCACGCAGAATTCACTCTTCAGGAACTCCGCGAAAGTCCGGAATTAAGAAAGATCTTTGAAGAACTTTACGCATAAGCTGAAGTTTCTTTACCATAAAAAAACGCAGCCTTTGGGTTGCGTTTTTTTATGATTCAATCCGTTGTTGGAAGACAAATTAAAATTTTTATGACTTTTTAAGTTTCAGCAATTCTCGTAAACGGGCAATATAAATCCTGGAAACATTGAATTTTTCATTTTGCAGCCAAATTTCCTGATTATGAAGTCTATTAATCTTAGTGAAATTGGCCACTACCGACTTATTGACCCGAGCGAATCTGTTAGCAGGCAAACGGTCATAAAACTTTTTTAGCGTAGAACGATAAAATAAAGACCGGCCATCTTCCATCGTAATTTGCAAACTATTTCCCACGTTTTTAACGTATTGAATATCGTCAAAGATCAATTTATGCGAAATCTTCCCGATTTTAATGAACATATATTTATCGTTAGCCTCTTGCTCACTGCCGTGATATTCGGATTTGTCTTCCATTACAATGGGCGTTAGCGGCACTCGGGGCTGATAAGCATTGGCAATTTTGATAATCTTTCCCAAAACGTCACAGAAATTCTGCTCGGTAATAGGCAAGGTCAAGACATCAAAATAATGTTTCCTTTCTTCCACTGGCACCGATTTCGCCACAAGAACAACAAAAGGAGGCAAATTGACATTGGGCATTGACTTACAATAATCATCACTTACAAACAAGATATCAATGTCTTTTTGCGGGATTTTCTCCACCAATTCCATCTTATTCTTGATGATTAATGATATGTCGATACTGGATACATTTTTTAAATAAGCGAGCAACTGGGCTTCTGCGTCCGCGGAAGCAATACAAACAGCACTTGTCAGATTATTCATGGCAAAGGGGTTTAAGTTTTATAAAATTCTTTGCTGCAAATATAAAAATAATTGCCTTAAAAAATTCCATTTTTATAAACAAAGTGCTATAAATGAATATTTTATATCAAATTTAACACATTTTGTTACGTTTGCGTTAAGTTTTGGTCCATCTGCGATTTTTTAATCAATTATTTATACAAAACAGCAGTCTTTATGCTTAATATATAAGGCTACTTAACAATATATTATCTTCCTCCATTTTTCTTGACAGCGGAAAAATGAAAAAATAAACCCCAACTATCGCATAAAGTATAGTCGGGGTAACCAAATCTATAAAATGGGAAAAGTTATTCTTAGTCTGGAATATCCTTGAAGAAATCCGACATATCGTTATCCAATTCAAAATTTTGTCGTGACTGTTGGATATCAAGATCTTCTTGTCTTTTGCCACGAAGAATAGCTGGCGTATTGACTAATTCATTGAAAAAGTCATTATCCTCGTAACGGTAGGCATTGTTGCCAATTCGCTGTGGACCATATTGTTGCATCATATCTGCCGCAGGATTTTCAGCAACCATCACAGGTTCGAAATTGCTTATTGCCTGTGGAAATTGGCTTTGTAAATTACCCGCTTGAGGCATTGACTGCTGGGCAGCCATAACAGGTTGGTTCATCACATTGGCACTATCAAAAATACCGCTCAAATCATCAACCACAGTTGTCTGTTTCGATTGATTGACACCAAAAATAGCAGCGGCATCATCGTTAAGCGTATTGATTGGTTCTTCCTTTACCGGCTCCACCATAGTCACTTCCTTTTTAACCTCCTGATTTTCGTGCTCATAATTGGTAATGATTACGGACAAACGTACCTTAGCTCCCAAAGACTCATCCTTGGCACGACCCCAAATAACGTCGGATTCGCTCGTTTTCAATTTGTCAAATTGTTCGGTAAGTGCTTCTAATTCAGAAATCTTCAGATTTTCATCTGGACCATAACTAATGAAAAACAAGAAGTTTTGAGCCTTTGTAATCACATCTTCGCTCAATAATGGACAATTCAAGGCATCTGTAACCACCTGATCGATACGATTTGGACCTTCTGCCTCAGCCAAGCCGAGCATAGCGTGTCCGCTATTTTGCATAATCGCCTTAATATCATTAAAATCGATATTTTGGTCAGCATTCACCGTAATCAATTCGGCTATACATTTAACGGCATTTTTCAGGACGTCGTCGGCGTGACCAAAACCTTCTTCCACGCCTTCATCGCCGTAATATTTCATGATTTTTTGATTTTTAACGACAATCAAAGAATCAACATATTTTTCCATTTCAGCGATACCGGCTTCGGCATATTGTTCACGTTTTTTACCTTCGAACTTAAACGGGAAAGTTACAACGCCAATAGTAAGGATTCCCATTTCGTGGGCTACCTTTGCCACGACTGGTGCGGCACCTGTACCGGTTCCCTTACCCATACCGGCAGTAATGAACAACATCTGGGTTTCGTCACCGATAAATTCTTTGATTCTCTCGATGCTGTGTTCAGCCAATTCGCGACCGATTTCAGGATTGGCACCGGCACCCAAGCCAGTATCTCCCAATACCAGCTTAGAAGGAACCACATTGTTTCTCAAGGCCTGTTCATCGGTATTGCAAATCAAGAAATCCACGCCCACAATACCATCGCTATACATGTGTTTAACAGCATTACCGCCGCCGCCGCCGACACCAATTACCTTGATAATGGAATTATTCTGTTTTGTTCCGTAGTCTGGAGTAAAATCAATTCTGTCTCTCATATTTATGTTTTTATTTTTTATCTTAATTAAGGTGTAAACTGAATGCAAGCACAAGATTAGGAAGTTTTGTCAACCAGTCCGCCCAAGAAATCATTAATCTTATTGGATATAAAATCATATTTTCGATTACCTGAAAAAATTGAAGATCCTTTAGAAGTTTTCTTTTCTTCTTTTTTCTTATTTGGTTTTTGCTTTGAGGGTTCGGGTTTTCTTATCAGTTCTTCCACAGGTTCTTCCATTTCATCCATTTCCCTGCCCCTTTCTTCAATACCACATTTCAACAATCCCAAGGCAGTAGCGTACATCGGGTGTTTTAATTCGCTGGAAATATTATGGACAAAACCAAATTCGGGCACGCCGATACGAACTGGTTTTTGCAAGGTATATTGGCACAATTCCTTAATATGCTTAAGTGTGGCGCCACCACCGGTAAGCACTACGCCAGCATTCAACTTGTCCGCATAACCAGAATCTTCGATTTCTTTTTTCACCTGATCAAGAATATCGTTTTGCACGCGCATATTGATAATCTTGGCCAAAAAAGTTTCATTGATTTGACGAGGGGGAACAGCGTGGAATTGCGGAAGCGCCATATAATGATTGGCATTACTTTTTTCCACGATACACGTGCCAAAATTAACCTTCAGTTTTTCCGCCAACTCTTCGGTAATCCTGCAAACGTTAGCTATATCTTTCGTAATAATGCTTCCACCAATAGGAATAACCTTTGTAAACACTGGGCTTCCGCCGTAGAAAATGGCCAAATCCGTAGTACCGCCACCTATATCCACCAAGGCCACGCCTTGCTCTTTTTCTTCCTGGCTCAAGCAAGAAAGACCTGAAGCCACCGGTTCAAGTATAACTTTTTCGGCTTTCAAGTCAGCATTGCGAATACACATCAAAATCTTATTGATTTCAGCGGCATTGCCTGTGATAAGCTGATAGTAACCTTCTATCAATTCGCCTAATTCGCCAACCGGTTCCGACGTTTCCCTATTATGGTCGATAACGAATCGTTGAGGTATAACCGTAATAATCTGTTCACCTGCCGGCACCGAAATATTATTGAGATCAGCCAACATCTGATCAATTTCATCCTGATTAATGACAAAATTCTTGCCATTCAAGCGAGTGATGACGTGTTTGTATTCGATACTTTTAATGTGTCGGCCTGCCACACCCACATAGACGTTGCGCACTTGAAATCCGTCTGCTCTATTTTCGGCATTTTGTTTGGATATGTTGATACCATCCACCGTCTTGTTTATGTTATAGACCAAACCGTGCTGCACCCCTGTTGACTCGGCCTTTCCGTGACCGATAATGTCAATCTTGCCATCTGCGGTTTTATAGCCGATGATAGTGGCAATCTTGGTTGTTCCAATATCCAAGCCAACTACCATATCCGGGGTTTGCGGCATTGTATCTTCTTCTGCTTTCATTTATAAATTTCTTTTTTTTGCGATTACTCGATTTTTATATCTTAAATCCAACGTGGAATAAGCATCCATTCCCATATAGACCAATCCTTTTTGATAAGTTTGTTGCAAATTGAACAACTTTTCCTGTGCATTGGCTTCGGTTCCAAACACCACGATATGTCTCCCCACCGTAGGTACCAGCATTACTTCGTTATGGGCATCAACATAAAGTTGTCGAAATTGAGCCCTATAAAATTCATCGTCATTGAGGTACGTGGCGATTTTATAGACTCGGGTTAGATTTCCCTTGCCTGACGCAATATTTTTCCCTTTGGCAAATGTTTCCGCAATCTTTCCGTTGGCCACCATCACATTTTCCTTAACAGACATTGAAAAAGGAAGAAGGTTTCCTTTTTCATCGACAAAATATTGGGAACCATCTTGGGCATAGACGTGTAACAAGATATTTTTCAGGGTAACCTGAATTTTTAATTTCGTACTGGAAAAGCGGACCTCATCCACACTTTCGACATACGGATTTTGTTCAAGCAACTCGGCAATTTTTTCCAATTCAATGTCTTTCAAAGGAACGCCGACCGTAGGGATATTGTTTTGCGTGATGAGTTTGCAGATGTCACTATCGCAAATGGCAGGATATTCTCCCGCATATTGCACTTTGAAATCGTAACCGGAGCAAGGGCGCTTAGGCATTTGAATAGCCGCCAAAACAATGCCTGCCACAATAGCAGCACATAATAAGACAGCAACAATAAACCGGAAAATTTTCACTTCTTTACTCCTTAAGGTTAGCGTACAAAAATAAAAAATTCTTGTGCGCCAAACCTCGTCAGAATAAAGATATAATAAACAACTTAATGTTAATTAAACCGTAGCTCCAAATCCCTATTTTGTAGGATAAGGAATCACGATATCATCGCAATATTCGCAACGATACGAACGTTTGTCTTTATCAACCAAGTGGAAAACGTGGTCAAAATAATGTTCAACGGACGTAACGCAACGCGGATTTTTGCATTTGATGATGTTTCTTACCACTTGTGGTACTTCTAATTGAACTTTTTTTACGGATTTCCCATTATCGATGATATTGACCGTGATATGGGGGTCAATAAGACCTAAAAAAGTGTAATCTATATCGATAACATTATTGATTTTGATGATATCCTTCTTACCCATTTTTTTACTTGGGGCATTGGTAATCAAGGCAACATTGTATTCTGCCTTATCCAATTTCAAATAATTATACACTTGAAATCCGAAACCTGCTTTGATATGGTCGATGACAATACCTTTGTCAATACTGGTAATTTCTAACATAATCCTGTTTTTAATAAATTCCTAACAACTTCAATATCAATGCCATACGGACATACATACCGTTTTTGGCTTGAGCGAAATACTGTGCACGCGGGTCAGCATCGACTTCGACACTGATTTCGTTCACACGTGGCAGCGGGTGAAGAATATACGTATCGGGACGTGCGTATGCCATCTTATCCATATCCAGGATAAAACGATCCTTCAAGCGAATATAGTCTTCTTCGTTGAAGAAACGCTCACGTTGAACACGGGTCATATACAAGAAATCGAGTTGGCCCATATAAGGTTCCATTTCCTGTACTTCCTGGAAAGGAATGCCCTTTTTCTTGATTACTTCTTCCCTAATATATTCCGGAACGCGCAATTCTTCGGGTGAAATCAGAATAAACTTGACCCCTTCGTAATTGCTGAGGAATTTAATTAATGAATGAACGGTACGACCGAACTTCAAGTCACCACAGAAACCGTAGGTTTTGTTTTCCACATTGCCACGCAAACGCTCAATCGTCAGAATATCGGTCAGGGTTTGTGTCGGATGCTGATGACCACCATCTCCCGCATTGATCAATGGCATGTGAATATAGTGACTTGCCACACGCGGAGCACCTTCTTTGGGATGTCTCATAGCAGCGATATCGGCATAGCACTGAATCGTACGAATGGTATCGGCGATACTTTCGCCCTTGGCCGTCGAACTGGAATTCGGTTCTGAAAAGCCGATGACTTTTCCGCCAAGACGCAACATAGCGGCTTCAAAGCTGAAACGCGTACGGGTACTGGGTTCATAAAAAAGAGTTGCCAAGATTTTACCCTCACAACTCTTTCCAAATTTTTCCGGATTTTCAACAATTTGATGTGCCAAATCAAAAATTTCACGAAATTCTTCGCGGGTGAAATCCGAAGGGTCTATAAGGCATCTATTCTTTAACAAAATAAGGTCCTCCTATGATTTTATGTTGGTTGTTATTTTTTAATTGATTTCAATATGCCAATATTTGCGCAAAAATACGAAAAAAAACTTTTGCACGACATTTTTTTGCGATTTTTTATTTTACGCCGACCACTTTTTGTTTGCTCCAACGCTTGCCCTGATGATTCCAGCAAGTAACTTTAACCACATATAATCCTGGCGGAACCAAATTTCCATTGTCATCGACACCATCCCAGACACTGTGGCATTCCGAACCACATAAAATATTGTCTTTCAGTTTTCTAACCAATAATCCCTGCGAAGTATAAATCCATAAAGAAAACCTGTTTTCCAAATCCGAAAACTTACAGAAAATTTCAGTATAGTCGTCAAATCCGTCATTGTCGGGAGAAAATATTTCCGGCTGAACAGAAAAAACATTTTCTGACAATAAGGCGGAAGACATTTGGGAATTTTCGTATCCTGGCGTGCCGAAGTTCACACTGGCAGATGCTGACTTCCAATTTTGTTCATCCTGCGTATCACATTCATAGCGAACCCGTTCCAACGAAACACCATCGGTACTGGTCAGCATTTTATAATGCATCTTCTCGTCATACTCCAATCTGTCTATGCGATTTAATGACACATCCGTCAAATGAACAACCCCGTGAGAATTAGCAAAAGACGGCAATGAATCACATTGTAAAAGTGCATTTTTATCTAAAGGATAATAATGATTATATGTCAGCTGCCTATTTTTACACAAAGCCACTATTTTTTGCGGAAACAATTGATAACCATCACTTTGCGCAATCGCAGTTTTTTCAGGAATTTCTCCAGACCCATTCCCTATCTTCAATTTCTTTAAGTCCACAATAAAAGATGAATTATTATAAATCTCAACATAATCCGCATCTTCGTTTGAAGGAGAATCAAATAGTATTTCATTAATTATCAAATCATTATTGGAAGGAACCTCATCTAAGCCAAACATAAGCATATTGCCCAACGGCAAAATATTTCCCGCACAATCGCATACGGAATCTGTGACAGAAAGCTGATAAACAATTCCTTTGCGCAATGCCTTGTCAAAAATCACATCCACGGCGTTATCAAAAGGGGAAACCATCGACAAAGATAAAACCTGCAATTCCCGGTCAACAGAGAACACCGGATGATAATGAATTAGAGAAACCGTTTCTGAAAAGAAAACCCTTATCTTGTTGGTATCCAAGACGGTTGCAGTTGCCAACAAAGGAGATTCATAATCAGGATTTATCGTTGCGATGGAATTGACGCGACCCGGTGTCCCGCCCATATCATCCACGGAAGAATCCCAATTTTCATTATTTCCGCAGGGATTATTGACATCTATCATTTCCAACGACCAACCGCCTTCTTTTTTGACCGATGTTCGATGCCAGTCATTACTGAATTTTATCGCATAGACCACTTCGTCATACGAATTATATAAAATCAGTTCCTGCCCTCCGTCAGTAATGCTCAAGGACGAAACACCAACCGTATTTTCACAAAAATCACGCATTAGCGCCACATTGTTTTCTGCTGTCACCACTGCAAAACCGCCTTGAGGAAGCAGAATATCCGGCAAAGGTTTCAGCGTTTTTCCCACCTGCAGTTTCCATCCCGACAAACGGACTTCACCGCCTACCCTGTTTTGCAACTCCACATACTCTACGGCGGGCAACAAGACCGTTGGGGTAGGATCAGCCATTATTTCGCTGATGACCACATCATTTCTTTTGATTTTATGACAGAAAAAGATCAATGTAGTATCTACCATCACATTTCCTGCCAAATCACGTACACCACTCACCTGCAACATATATCTTTGGTCTTCAACAAATTGATAGGGAAAGAAAAGCATCACCTGCCGATAATCAGGAAAAATATATTCACAAATTAGCGGACTAACATCAATTCCAGCAATATGATAATGAATTGAATTCAATGCCGTTTCATCCACAATTTCCGAAAAAACAAGCGATACCGTCTGAAAATCATCATTGCCATAACAAGCTTGAAGAACAGGGCAAATGCTATCTATAATGGCCGGGCCAAGGTAAATATCGTCAAAAATGAATTTATTGGCATTACTGCCGGTATATTTACAGTAAATTCCCGCAAAATTTGCCTCCGTAGTCTTATCAAAAAACGTATCCGCCTGCATTCGGTACCAACCCATTTCAGAATTGTCAATCCACAAACTCCAACGATTTTCAACAGTTTTCAATATTTTTACCCGCAAGTCAAAATTAGTGGCAATCATAGCGTCAGGACCACGCATCACCGATGTGGTTTGGCCATTTTCCACATAAAACAATTCTATGGCATCCTGAGCCAGATTTTCACCAAACTGCAGATAAAATCCCGTCAAACTATCCGATTTTAAATCAGACACGTTGGACAAGAGATAAATTCTTGCAAAATTATTATTGGAAGGCGCAAAATCCAGTTTAATTTTGAAATACCACTCCACATCCTGATTCCATACCTCCAAACTGTCCAACGAAAACACCATAGACGATATGCCCGTTTGAGAAGCATTTAACTGTAATTGATTGTTACTGTTGATTTTGAAATCGGATGTATCTCCAATCCAGGGAGGATTAACGGACAAATTGCCATCGGAGAAATCATCATTTACCTGCGCGAAAAGAGTAATGTTCACGCAGAAACACATTAAAAGCCAAGCCATCTTTTTCATCGGATAGTAGATTAAGTTATTTTTTAGTTTATTTTTTTTGCAAAAATAGTATCTTTGCAGAATAAAAAACACTATTGTTAATAACTTTTTATAAATTTTGAAAGAAAATGAAAATAGCATTAGTTGGAGCCACCGGATTAGTCGGAAGTGTAATGTTAAAAGTCTTGGAAGAACGCGGATTTGGGAGCAATGAACTGATTGCCGCCGCTTCCTCAAAATCAGTAGGAAAGAAGTTGACTTTTGCCGGAAAGGAAATCACGGTAGTAAGCGTGGAACAAGCCATTGCGGAGAAACCGGATATTGCTATTTTCTCGGCAGGAAGCGGGGCTTCCCTACAATACGCGCCGCAATTTGCAGCCCAAGGCACCTACGTAGTGGACAATTCCTCGGCGTGGCGTTATGAGAAGCACATTCCACTTATCGTGCCGGAAATCAATGGGGACGTTATCACTGCCGATGACCATATCATTGCCAATCCCAACTGTTCCACCATTCAAATGGTTTTAGCCTTGGCTCCATTGCATAATCAATTCAAAATCAATAGATTAGTTATTTCAACTTATCAATCTGTAAGCGGAACCGGGGTTAAAGCCCTGAACCAACTTTTCAGCGAAAGAGAAGGGAAAGATTGCGAAAAAGCCTATCCATACAGAATAGATTTGAATTTATTGCCTCACGGTGGCACATTTGAAGACAACGGCTATACAACGGAAGAAATGAAATTGGTGAAGGAAACTCGAAAAATTCTTCGGGACGACAGCATTCGCATAACAGCCACCGTAGTGAGAGTTCCTGTCACGGGAGGACACTCAGAGGCCGTAAACATTGAATTTGAAAAAGACTACGAACTCGCAGACATTTATCGCTTATTGAACGAAATGCCCGGAATCAAAGTCATTGACAACCCTGCCGACAACGAATATCCAATGCCTTACTTCGCCAAGGACAAAGATGAAGTTTTCGTAGGAAGAATCCGTCGTGACGAATCTCAGGAAAAGGCATTAAACATTTGGGTAGTTGCGGACAATCTTCGCAAGGGGGCCGCCACCAATGCGGTTCAGATTGCCCAACTGCTTTGTCAAAAAGGATTTGTGAAGTAATCTTACATCACCAACTTGAAACCCACGCCGTGCACATTGATAATCTGTACGGAAGGTTCAGTGACAAAATACTTACGCAACTTGGTAATATAAACATCCATACTACGGGCATTGTAATAGCTGTCATCGCCCCAGATTTTCTTCAGAGCAAAACCGCGCTCAAGGACTTCATTCTTTTTATTGATAAGCATAAGCAGCAATTCCGTTTCGCGCGTGGTCAGTTTTTTTTCTTCTCCTTGAATATTCAAGGTTTGCCGCATTGTATCAAAGGTGATACTGCCCAAATTCACCACGGTAGGGGTTTCGCTGTCGTCGGACTGCACTGCACGGCGCAATAAGGCCTGAATGCGAGCCAACAAGACTTCCATCGTAAATGGTTTAGTCACATAATCATCACCCACAGACAGACCTTCGATAATATCTTCCTGCTGATTTTTGGCGGTAAGGAAGATGATAGGCATTTTACTGTCCAATTTACGGATTTCTCGAGCCAGGGTAAAACCGTCCTTCAGTGGCATCATCACATCCACCACGCAAATATTATAATCGTCCGCACAAAACATATCGTAAGCCATTTCTCCATTGCTGGCATGGCCCACCTCATATCCTTTGGCTTCCAAATAGGTAGTCAATACTTTCCCTAAATTTACATCATCTTCCGCTAATAAAATCTTAATCTGTTTATCCATAACATTATATTTTAACAGGCAAAGATACGATAAAAGTAGTGCCGTGATCCACTTTACTTTTTACCGTGATATTTCCATGGTGCAAAGATACAATTTTTTTAACATATCCCAAACCCAAGCCAAAACCTTTCGTATCATGCAAATTTCCCTGGGGAACACGATAAAACTCATTGAAAATCTTCTTAATATGCTCTGGCGCAATGCCAATGCCGTTATCCTGAACTTCAATAATGAGATTTTTACTGTCATTATATGTCCTTACTTCAATGGTAGGATTTTTGGGAGAATACTTGATAGCGTTTTCAATTAGATTTATAATAACATTTTCGATATGAATCGGATCAGCAAAAATGCGATAAATCGGCGCCTCTAACTTCAACGAAATACTTCCCTTTTTACTTGAAACCTGCAGGGAAATACTTTTTGCGATATGATTGATTAATTCATGCACATCGACCAAATCAATGTTCATTCGCAATTGTCCTTTGTTGAGTTTGGCGATAAGCAAGATATTGGCCACCATTTCAGAAAGCCGATTGTTTTCATCCTTGATGATCGAGACATACATCTGATTCATTTTGTCATCCACACTTACATCCCCCATAGCCTCGCAAGCCAACGAAATGGTGGCAATGGGCGTTTTAAATTCGTGTGTCATATTATTAATAAAATCATTTTTGACATCCGACATCTTTTTTTGTCGATATAAAGCTGTCAAAGTGGCGGCACAAATGACGATAATAATGATAATAAAACAGACAATCAAAATAACAATCGTACTCATCCGTTTAAAGAAAATGCTTCTTTCCGAAGGAAAAACCAAGACGAGGTAATGCGGAGCGATGAATTTGTCATTGGGTTTCAGTTTGAAGATATATTCGCTCTGCAAGATTTTATCTTGTCGCACATAACTGGGTTCAATGACAAAATCGGCCGTGTAAGCATTATACAATGCAAAATCAAAAAAACCATTGATATTTTCTTCTGCAAGGGCTTCTTTAATAATTCGATAAATGAAATCGCGATTAAGCAACAGGCGAATGCTGCTATCCATTTCCACCAAATTATTTTGCAATGACATTTCAGAATTCATACCACCGACAGGTGAGGTCCACAAATTATCATATTCCTGAATAGAAGACAAATAATTGGTATCAAAATAAATGGTATCGACCACGGCATAAATCGTATTATCCTGATTAAAATCGAAAGTGGTATTGATAACACCTATTGGCCGCCGAGTGGCCGAGTCCAGATAAAACCTGTTCGTGAACTTTTTGTACACGGTAGAAATGGGCACGGAATCGGGATCCAACTGATGAATAGAAGAAAACGCAATCGTGTCGTTTTTCAAGGTGGCGTCGATTTTATTGACAACTCCTTCTCCGGCAATCAAGACCTCATTCACGAAAATGCTCCGCTGCACTTTTTCCGCTTCTTTATAAAGTTGAAAGATCGCAAATACCAGCAGGATGGCAATGCAACCCAGAAAAATTGAAAGAGGTATTAATAATCGTTTCCTCATAATTGACATTTTAGAAATGCAAAATTAATAAATTTATGTGTATATGAAGAAAAACAAAGCAGATAGTCACATTTTTTGTAATTTTGCAGCGTATTTATTTATGAATTTAAACAGAATTACAATGACTGATTACGAATTGAAGTACAAAATTGCCGATATGACATTGGCAGAATGGGGTCGAAAAGACATCGAAGTTTCCCAAAAAGAAATGCCCGGATTAATCGCATTACGTGAAAAATACGGCGATTCCAAACCTCTCAAAGGAGTGCGTATTATGGGTTCCCTGCACATGACCATCCAAACCGCAGTGCTCATTGAAACCCTGGTTCATTTGGGTGCCGAAGTGCGTTGGTGCAGCTGCAACATTTTCTCGACGCAGGACCACGCCGCCGCCGCCATTGCCGCTGCCGGAGTTCCTGTTTTCGCATGGAAAGGCGAATCTCTGGAGGACTATTGGTGGTGCACCAATCAGGCCCTGTCTTTCCCTGGCGGAAAAGGTCCTCAACTTATCGTTGACGATGGTGGTGATGCCACGTTATTGATTCACACGGGCTATAAAGCAGAAGAAGATCCTTCCATTTTAGACAAAACGCCATCGTCTCAAGAAGAAGGCGTTATATTGAACACACTCAAGGAACTATTAAAAGAAGATCCCCAACGCTGGCACCGCATGGTTAAAGATATTAAGGGAGTTTCAGAAGAAACAACCACCGGCGTTCACCGCCTATATCAAATGATGGAACGCGGCGAATTATTATTCCCTGCCATCAATGTGAATGACTCTGTCACCAAGTCAAAATTTGACAACAAATACGGTTGTCGCGAATCTTTGGCCGACGGCATCAAACGGGCCACTGACATTATGCTGGCAGGCAAAGTGGTGGTGGTTTGCGGATATGGCGACGTGGGCAAAGGTTGCGCCCAATCCATGAAATCGTATGGTGCCCGAGTCATCGTTACCGAAGTGGATCCAATCTGCGCTTTACAGGCCGCCATGGAAGGCTTTGAAGTCAAGACTGTGGAAGACGCCTTACCAGAAGGCAACGTGTTCGTTACCTGCACCGGCAACTGCGATATCATCACTGTTGACCATTTGAATCACATGAAAGACCAAGCCGTTGTTTGTAATATCGGCCACTTCGACAACGAAATCCAAGTCAGCGCTTTTGAATCTCAAAACAACATCAAAAAACGCACCATCAAACCACAGGTGGATGAATACATTTTCCCTGACGGGCATTCCATCTTCATCTTGGCGGAAGGTCGCTTGGTCAACTTGGGTTGTGCCACCGGACACCCCTCTTTCGTGATGAGCAACTCATTCACCAATCAGGTGATGGCCCAACTCGACCTCTGGCAACATGACTACAAAGTCGGTGTCTATAACCTGCCCAAACAATTGGATGAGGAAGTGGCACGCCTCCACCTCTCAAAAATCGGTGTGAAACTCACCCAACTAACTCAAAAACAAGCCGAATACATTGGCGTTTCAGTTAATGGACCTTTCAAATCTGATTTATATAGATACTAAAAATATTTTTATTTTATAGTATTTTATATTTAATTGAAAAAATTACCTTACCTTTGCAAACTCATTTGACGATTTTTGTTGAAGTCAAATGAGTTTGTTTTTTTTGAATCAAATAATTATAAATTAAATACATAGGTTATGAAAAAAGTATTATCATCTTTGGCGTTACTGCTGTTTCCAGCATTTATTTTTGCCAGTGAAGCAGATCTTACGCTGCCAAACTTTTCAGATGTTACCTTTTTTGGCAATGTAACTGCCAAGGCTTTATTGCTTTGGGGTTCCATCATCGTAATTTTAGGATTAATCTTTGGCTTGTTCCAAGCATTGAGAATCAAAAAATTCCCTGTTCACACCTCTATGCGCAATGTGGCCAATACCATCTATACCACTTGTAAAACTTATTTGCTTCAACAAGGAAAATTCCTGCTTATTCTCTTTGCCATCATTGGTGCCATCATTATTTTCTATTTCGGCGTACTCAGTGGCAAAAGTGTCCCGCAAGTCTTATTGATTTTACTGTGGACCATTCTCGGTATTTGCGGTTCATACGCCGTGGCCTGGTTCGGCATTCGTATCAACACCTACGCCAACTGCAGAACTTCCTTTGCCTCTTTACGCGGTAAGCCTTGGGAGGTGGTTTCCTTGCCATTGCAATCAGGGATGAGTGTAGGTTTATTGCTCATCACCATTGAATTGATTATGATGTTGATTATCTTGTTGTTCATCCCTGCGGAAAGTGCCGGTGCCTGCTTAATTGGTTTTGCCATTGGCGAATCCTTGGGTGCGAGTGCTTTGCGTATTGCGGGTGGTATTTTCACCAAAATTGCCGATATCGGTTCCGACTTAATGAAAGTTATCTTCAAAATTGGCGAAGACGATCCACGTAATCCTGGCGTTATCGCAGACTGCACGGGTGACAACGCAGGCGACAGCGTTGGACCTACTGCCGACGGCTTTGAAACCTACGGTGTTACCGGCGTGGCTTTGATTTCTTTTATCATTTTAGTTTTAGGCGGAAATGTCGAAACTCAAGCCCTTTTAATCGCCTGGATTTTCGCAATGCGTATTTTAATGGTATTTACCTCTATTTTATCTTACGGCATTAACCACGCTATTTCTACTGCCAAATATAAAAACTCCAAGAATTTCAATTTTGAAAACCCATTGACTTCGTTGGTATGGATTACTTCCATCATCTCCATCATCGTTACTTTCTGCATCAGCAACTTATTATTGACCAACAACTCTGTAGCCGACACTTACGGTCCCGACTTGTGGTGGCGTTTGGCTGCCATTATCAGTTTCGGCACCTTGGCCGCTGCCATTATTCCTGAAATCACAAAGGCATTCACCAGCTCCAACAGCCGTCACGTACAGGAAGTGGTAACCGCATCTCGCGAAGGCGGCGCTTCCCTGACAATTTTATCAGGTATGGTTGCCGGTAATTTCAGTGCATTTTGGAAAGGTCTGATTATGGTCGGCCTAATGTTGGGCGGCGTTGTCGTCGCTTCTAACGGCCTTGAAATTTTCGGCGAATATTCTTCCATTTTCGCCTTCGGTTTGGTTGCATTTGGTTTTCTTGGCATGGGCCCTGTTACCATTGCGGTTGACAGTTACGGACCAGTAACCGACAATGCCCAATCTGTTTTTGAATTATCTCAAATCGAACAAATTCCAAACATTTCTTCTGAGATTGAAAAAGACTATGGTTTCACTCCTGATTTCGAAATGGGTAAATATTATCTTGAAGCCAACGATGGTGCCGGCAATACTTTCAAAGCCACGGCAAAACCTGTATTGATTGGTACTGCCGTCGTAGGGGCAACCACTATGATTTTTGCCATTATTTTATTACTGAAAAATGTTGGATTGCTGCAATTAAGTCTGACTGACGCTCCTGTCATCCTTGGTTTTATTACAGGTGGCGCTGTTATCTATTGGTTCAGCGGTGCCTCTATGCAAGCCGTCACTACGGGCGCTTATCGTGCCGTTGAATTTATCAAGAAGAATATGAATCTGGATAAAGATGAAGCTGACATTGAAGATTCCAAGACCGTTGTCCGCATTTGTACCAAATACGCACAGCAAGGTATGTGGAACATTTTCGCGGTTATTTTCTGCCTCACATTGGCATTTGCCTTCTTCGATCCTAACTTCTTCGTGGCATACTTGATTTCCATCGCCGTATTTGGCTTGTTCCAGGCTATTTATATGGCCAATGCCGGTGGTGCTTGGGATAACTCCAAAAAAGTGGTGGAAGTTGACCTGAAAGAAAAAAATACCGACTTGCACGCTGCCACCGTTATCGGTGACACCGTTGGTGATCCATACAAAGACACCTCATCTGTCGCTTTGAACCCAATTATCAAATTCTCTACCTTATTTGGTATGTTGGCCGTTGAAATTGCTATCGGCATGAAGATGTCTGCCACTTCCGTTGACTACACTCCGTTTATCGGCCTCGTATTCTTTATTGTAGGTTTGATTTTCGTATATCGTTCTTTCTACGGTATGAGAATTAAAAAATAATTTTTCATGAACAGATTCAAACTATTATTGATTTTACTGCTTTTCTTGCCTTGGACGATTCTCGGACAATCCATCAAGCCCGGAAAAGATTATGTTGACTCCTCCACTACGATGGTATGGACAGAAGTAAATATGTCCTGCCAGTTTCCTGTGGGAGCGTTGCACGATTTATTTAAAGTCAATGGTAGTGTTGGAACAGGTTTTACAGTCAAAACGGTATCCAATTGGACTTTCGGCATCAGAGGAAATTACTGTTTTGGCGGGAAAATGAGAAACAATGACATATTAGCTCTGCTGAAGGACCACAACGGCTACATTTACAATTCGGATGGTTCTAACAATAAAAAAGACGTCGAAAACGAAATAGAAGGTCGTTATTGGTACATTGCGGCCGGCTTTGGTAAAATTTTTGCCTTAGACCGTTGGAAAAATTCCGGAATCTGGCTATGGGCCGATTTTGGTTTTGCCCAACATAAAGTCTATTTGGGCAGCCAGGTTTCTGACAATGTTCCATTATTACAGGACAATTATCGCAAAGCCTTCGACCGCCGCTCTTCAGGTTTTACGATGTCGCAATCCATCGGATACCTTTTCATTCGTCGTGTCCGTGTGGCCAGTTTCTATGTAGGATTGGAATTTCGGGAAATGTGGACCAAGCCAGACCGCAACTATATTCTCGGCGTTGGACCGACAGAAGGCACACCATATCGCTTCAGCGGACTTTTCGGCATCAAGGCATCGTGGTTGATTCCACTTTACGAAAAGAAAAAAGTATCGACATTCTATACTTACTAAGATGAGATTTCTATATTCTATCGGGATACTATTCTATAATGCAGCAATTCACCTTGCTGCATTATTTAATTACAAGGCACGGCAATGGGTACAAGGTCGCCGACATTGTTTTGACTTTTTACAGGAAAAATGCCAAGGCAAAGAACACGTTGTCTGGTTTCATTCTGCTTCCTTGGGCGAATTTGAGCAGGGTAAACCTTTGATGCAACTATATCGCGCACAACATCCCGAATGCACGATCTTAGCCACATTTTTTTCTCCTTCCGGCTATGAGATTAAAAAAAATGATCCTGCGGCGGACATCATTTGCTATTTACCCATCGATTCTCCCCACAATGCCAAACGCTTTATTGCTATCACTCATCCCGAAAAAGTCATTTTCGTCAAGTATGAATTCTGGTTCAACTATATGCATCAACTGAAAAAGAACAATATTCCCTTTTACTACATTTCTGCAATATTCAGACCATCACAATACTTTTTTAAACCTATCGGACATTGGTTTGCCGGGCAGCTTGCCACTTGCTCCTATTTTTTTGTCCAAAACGAAGAATCAAAAAATCTCCTTCATTCTATCCATATTGATCAAGTTAAAATTGCCGGAGATACCCGTTTTGATCGCGTTTACGACATTGCCAACCAGAACTACGAATTGGATTTCGTCAAACAATTTGCCAAAGACCAGCATAAGTTAATCGTTGCCGGAAGCAGTTGGGAACCTGACGAAAGACTGCTCAAGCAATTATTGGAGAAATTACCTGAAACATACAAATTGATACTGGCTCCACACGTCATCGATGCCAAGCATATTGAACAAATCAAAAATCTCTATCAAGGTTTTTCCACGGTTTGTTATTCCGAAAAGGAACAGAAAGACCTATCCCCTTATCGTGTCTTAATTATTGATACCATTGGTATATTAAGTAAAATATATAAATATAGTTATATATCATACGTTGGCGGTGCTTTTGAAACGGGATTGCACAACATTCTGGAAGCTGCCGTCTTTGGTGTTCCTCTGTTTTTTGGTCCACACTACAGCAAATTCAACGAAGCCGTGCAATTAGTGGCATTAAAAGGTGCTTTTTCCATTAATACTTATGAAGAAATGCTGCAAAAATGCGAACTATATGGACAAAACCAAGATGCATACGCTGCCGTATGCCATATTTGCAAATCCTTTGTTCAAAAGAACTTGGGAAGTTGTGAAAAAATAATGGAAATAATAGGATAATTAGAAATTAACTGTTTTTAATTCAACATATTTAGTAGTATTTTGACTTAATTTCTTATGCTGACATACTGATTCTTATTCATGTAACAACAATACGAATTTCAAAGAAAGATAATAAGACACCCTACATAATTACATTCACCTATACCGCACTCTTATTTATTTACAACTTGGGTGCAAAAAACGGTTAATATCCACCCACCCAAAACGGTGATACCCGTTCACTTCAAATCGGCGGCAAAATTACACTTTTTTTCTTAAACTGTCCCCTTTCAATTCGAACCTGATTGCGGTGTGGACCAGCCTGTCCAGTATG
>JAZLHE010000037.1:0-4494 GCA_045616665.1 Bacteroidales bacterium
ATGGATAATACCTGTTCCTCCACAGGATATGATTATGTGGGTTCAATAGTAGGGTATGCAATTAACCAATCTCGAATTGTTGCTTGTACTTCGGCTGCTAAAGTTAAGGCTTATCATTCCTATGTCGGTGGTATTGTGGGAAGAATAGGATCAGGTACAAGTGTTGAATATTGTAAATATAGAGGTGCTTTAAGTGGGGGTTCATATAGAGGAGGCGTTGTGGGATATGCAAGTGGTTCGGAAATATTGCATTGTGTGAATGAAACGCCACAGAGTTTAGCTAGTTATAGTGGTGGCATTGTGGGATATATAGAAACATCTATAGTGGCTTATTGTGAAAATAGAGGTAAAATCACAACTGCTAGTTACTATAGTGCAGCAATTGTAGGATATGTTACCAATTATTCTCAAATAGACCATTGTGTCAATTATGCCGATATGACGTATACAGGTAATAGTACAACTTCTTATGATGTGGGTGCTATTGTCGGAATTTTACTGTCTTTTTCTGAGCTTCTTGCTTGTGAAAATTACGGCAATATAAACTCAGGATATGCTGTAGGTGGTATTGTGGGTAGAGCAGAATCTAAAGCATTGGTGCATGATTGTCTGAATTTTGGAACTGTTACTGGAGTTTATTCTACAGGTTATGCGGGTGGTATTGCTGGTCAGCTTGTCACCGGTGCCATTGTTTACAACGTTTATAATTTCTCTACTGTGACGGGAACCAATTATACGGGTGGTATTGCCGGTTGTCTTCAATCCGGATCCTTAATGTATAATGCTTGTAATTTGGCTGCAGTGAGTGGAAACAATTATGTGGGTGGTATTGTGGGACAGATGTCCTCGTCGGCAGATGATGCGACAACCGTATTGCAGAATGTCCAAAATGCGTCGGCTGTTAAGGGAACTGCGGAAGTGGGTGGTATTGTGGGACGTTTGTCGGGTAGTTATCGGACGGAAGTGGACTACGCTTTAAATTTGGGTGCCGTTACAGCCGCAGACAAATATGGCGCAATTGTGGGAGTAATGGTGACGCCAGAATTATATTCATTGAATGGCGTGTTTAGCGACAAGCAGCGTGTACCGCAAATGTCTTCTGTGGGAAGTCATCCTGAATTGATGCAGGATGCGCAAAAATTTACCCACAATTTAGTGGGAACCAATGCAGCATCAGCTTTGTCCAATTTGGACGAAGCAGGCAATGACCATTGGACTTTTACCGAAGATATGTACCCCCGTTTGACAAGCTGTGCCGATACGGTGGAGATGATTTTGGTCGCTACACCTATCTATATGGATACCGTGGTGCGCAATGCCGCCGGCTTTGAAACTGTTGATAGGGTGGATTCCGCTTTTGGCTTGGGTACGGCGCTGAATGTGCAGTGGTCCTCTACCAATCCGGAAATTGTCTTCAATGCATCGCGTGATTCCGCAGCCATTCATTACGGGGAATGCCGTATTGATACGGCTACGATGATTGTCTCCTTGCAAGGCAAGAGCTTGAGCATCCCGCTCTCTTTCGGCGATATGGGCAACGACTGGTCACGTGTTAAAATCGCCACGGTGGAGGATTTGTTGCAATTAGACTCGGCCATCAACTACAAGCGCGACTTAAACTGTTTGGTGAATGTGGATGGCTTTGCCGGAAAACATTTCGAACTGGTCAACGACTTAGACCTTTCCGAAATTGATTCTTGGGAACCCATCGGTTGGTATTATGACGCTACGCACAACAGTATTTTTAAGGGCTATTTCCACGGTGGCGGACATAAAATCACGGGCTTGAATATCAAATCACAAAATATTAACACGGAAAAATATGAAGGTGAAATCTTGGCCAAGTCAAGGACAAGCAATTCCTATCACGGTCTGTTCGGCCGCATCGAAAATGCCTATATCGACAGTTTGACAGTATCGGGACGTGTGGCAGGTTCTACCTATAATGCCCTTTTGGTGGGTTATGCCAAAGGTTCTGAAATCTCTTACTGCAAGGCAGGCGTGGCGGATGCCGTAGTAAGGGACACTGTGCTTGGATCAGGGAATTATGCTGGCGGTATCGTTGCCGGAGCGCATTCCACGGTATTGACGAGTGATACCAATTATGCCGACATCAAAGCTGCATATTATACAGGAGGCATTGGCGGTGATCTTTCCAATAACTCGCCCCTGACTAGGATAGAAAATAACGGTTATATTAATGGCACTCTCTATACGGGTGGTATCGTGGGACAGCTTTATACAAAATCCCCTGTTCTCTATGCTTCCAACCATAACACCGTATCGGCAAGTGGTTATGTGGGTGGTATATGTGGTTATGCGTATGATGGATCACGTTTGGATTCTGTGGTGAATTATGCCCCGATTACGGCTACTTATTATACGTCCAGTTCGACGAAATACTCTTACGTGGGCGGTATTGTGGGTCGTTTAGGTAACACTGCTTCAGGATATACGTCAGCTTGTCCGATTTCTGTGGCTGAAAACTATGGTGACATCCAGGCACAGGGTAATTATGCGGGTGGTATTCTGGGATATTCGTATAATTCAGCGCTTAGCAACGCTGTGAATCGTGGAGATGTAGAGTCTCAGGGGGCATATACGGCGGGTATTTCGGGGTATCAATATGGTGCACTTTCCAAGGTGAAAAATTACGGAAACATCCAGACCAAGGAAAATTATGCTGGAGGTATTGCAGGTTATCAAGATCAATCAAATATCAGTGAAACTGAAAATTATGGAGATGTATATTCGGAAAAAAGGTATGTGGGCGGTGTCGTGGGATATTTGTCAGGTAGCAGCAATACGGGTAGTAAGTTGGTTAATTTGGGAAATGTAAAGGCTGGATATAATAGTGTTGGCGGTATCTTTGGCTATGAGAGTAGCTTGAATTTGACCGAGGCCGTGAATTTCGGAAAGGTGTCGGGTGCCGGCTATGTGGGTGGTATCTCGGGCCAACATATAGGTGCTTCGACAAGTAATAAAGATATAATGTTACATGCCGTGAATTATGGTGAGGTACAGGGCTCTTTTATTGTGGGTGGTATTGCCGGCTATTGTAGCTATGGTACCTTGAAGAATGTTTTGTCCTTGGGTGCGATTAATCCTTTAACGACCGCCGGCGGATTGGTGGGTGAAGTGAATATGAACAATCTCATTACCAACAGCTATTTTGACAAACAGATGGCGGGCACGGTTGATGCGGTGAATCAGTATCCAGAATTGAACAAAACGTCGGCGCGTTCTACAAAACAGCTTATAGCCGACAGCGTCAAGCGATTGAATAGTACCTTTACAGATACGTATTGGGTGTTTGGCAGCGACAGCACCTATCCCCGCTTGAAATTCTATGCAGATAGTGCTATTACCCAAGTGATGGTGCAACCCTTCTTCTTGCAAGATACCGAAAACGTGAAAAACATCACCACCTATCCTTTCCACGTATATGACCCGGAACACAAGCTGCAATGTAGTACCGATAATCCGGAATACATTGCTGTGAATGGCAATGTATTTTCCCGCATCAGCTTGCCGGAAGATACGCTGATGGTCATCACCGCACAAGCCACTTTCTTGGATAGCAACAACTGTCTCTATGTTCATTCAATGCCATTTAGAGTAGGAGACCTGGGTAGTTTGACCATCGACAGTTTAGCCGACCTGGTGGCCTTCCGTGATGCTATCAACACGGGAGGTGACTATAAGGGCTTCTCTGCTTCAGCAGGTTTTGCGGGTATGTATGTGAGCTTGACGACAGATATTGATTTGTCGCCCGTTTGTAGTGAGGCATCGGGCATTTCCTGGACTCCTATAGGCAATAGTGTGAGAACTTTCAATGGAACCTTTGAAGCCCACGGCCATACCATTAGTAATCTGTATATTTCGAAGACCAGCAAAGATGATAATGATGACAATAATTACCAAGGTTTGTTTGGACAAATCAGCAATGGGGCTGTTGTTGATAGTTTGAATGTCAATGGATATGTATGTGGCAGAAGTTATGTGGGGGGTATTGTCGCCCGAATGATCAACCACGCCAAGATACGCAACAGTAGTTTTACGGGTGCAGTGAATAGCAATACCGCGGGCACTTGGACTTATTGCGGCGGCTTGGTGGGGTATATGAATAATGAGTCTTTGATTTCGCATTGCCACACGGAGGTTAACGTGGACGGTCGGACCCAAGTGGGTGGCATAGTGGGTAGAATGAGTGTGGGCTGTATGGTGGAATATTGCCAAACCCAGGGCTCCGTAAAAGGGCTCTATTATGTGGGCGGCCTGGTGGGTTATGCCGACGCTTCGTCTGCCTACCTGGATACCATACGTTATTGTACCAATGCGGCACCAGTGACTGCTACAAATTATTATACGAGTGGCAACAGTAGTAGTGTTGACTATTACAAGACTGATTGTGCGGGCATTGTGGGTTATACGAATAATATCACGGTCCATTACAATTGCAACCTGGGCAATGTCACCGCCACAGACGGTAGT
>JAZLHE010000038.1:0-2790 GCA_045616665.1 Bacteroidales bacterium
GGTTATGGAGATTTTCAACACCATACTCTCACACGTCCTGACCGGGGGAATCACCTCCGGTCTAAGCGTGTTGCTTTGCCTTAAATTCGCCCGGCGGAAAGAGGCGGCAAGCGCAAAGGATATGGAGGAACAGGCCGAATCAAAGTCAATCCAGAACGAAAAGGAGTGGATAACGTTTTACGACATCCTCATCGGCGACCTGACCAAGCGGCTTGAAAACATGATGACCAAGTTGACGGAGGCGGAAAGACGCAACAACGAGCTCCAGGCCATCAACACGAAATTGGATAAGAAGTTCAACGAGCTGGAAGCCAAATACGTTGAACTTGAAAGAAAATACAACGAACTTAAAAGAATGTAAATATGAAGTTGGTTTCGGCAAAGCAAAAAACATCACCACTCGATCCGCTTGAACGCATCAATTTATGTAATGAGATCGAGAATATTCCCTTATCGATGGATAGTTTTTTTAGTCTGTCTGATTTTAATTCGGACATTATATATTTTGATGTGAGTAAGAGCAAAGCACATGTAACAATTCGTATTATTTGCGACAGACCATACAGAAAATATACTTTTATTGCACGCAATCGTACTACAAGTTCTAACGTTATTTTTGATTTTCGAGATACTCGAGGAGCGAGTCTTGACAAATATTCCAATGAAATCGACCCTGTTTTTAAGGCTGGATCCAGCGGGATAATTGATTTATATCAAAGATCCAATACAATAATCCATTTGGTGCAGCACACATTAAGTCTGATTTAACTATGACAAAGAAAACTAAAACCATCATCATATTGGCGGCCGTGATTGTGGTGGCCGTGGCGGTCGTGGCAATAATTCTCATCAAAAACAGAAAATTCAAGAAGTGCAGCATCACCAATGCGGCACATGATTTCCTTCAAATTTACAGGATTAATTCTGAACAGGGCATAGAGCCTTCTCATTATGTGACCGGTGCGGCACAGGTAATAGTGGTTCCGTCACAAATAAAGACGATGAGAGGAACAATAGGAGGTGCTAAATATGACATTGACCTAATCCCAATAAAAAAAGCGTTGTGGGAAACTGGTGAGGAAGAAAAATTTAATCCCAAAATAGACTACATAATATATGATGATGTCTCTTGGGAGTAAAACAAAAAACAAAAAACATTATGAAATTAAAAAAACCAATCGCAAAGCCGGAAACAAAGACACTTACGTCAAGTAAATTCATTATAGACAAAAAGAGAAAGCCAACAAAAAAGAGAAAGAAATGAAACGAAAAATCGTTGATACGAATATAGATATAATGGACGGAGGGCGTGCCAACCGATATTGGAAAGCCAAAAGTGTCACACCCAATAACTGGGATGGAACAGGAAGCTACGAGGTTGATTTGCCTCTTATTTTGAAAAGTTACAAGATTAAAGGATTTGAATTTGGAAACTGGCTGAATAACAACGAGAGATATGACAGACTTTTTGCCTGTAGAAATTCTTTGAGTAGTCTTTCCCTTGTAATTGGGAGTAAAAATATAGGACTGGATTATCTTGTGGGAATTGCATTTGGTGCCCGGGGAAAATCAAACGCATCAGCCCATTACGAACCTGCCTATAACATGATAAACATTACCAAGGAAAATGGACTTGGCACTATGGCTCACGAATACGGACATGCGTTAGACTACAATATTGGCTGTTTTGTTGACCAAAATAAAAAATACGCCTATTTGTCAGGTGGTCGAATTACTATCAGTAAAAAATTGAAAGAAGACCAAAACAGATTAAAAGACAATGTGGGAGAAATAAGAAGTCGGATGGAAAATCTGTTGTTGAAGGCTTCCGATACCGACAGCTTTAGAAAAATGTCAGCCGGATTAGGTGGTTATTGGACGAGGCGTACAGAAATATTTGCGAGGATGTTTGAACAATAAATTTGTTACGTGTTAAAATGCAAAGGCATTCGTGATAAGTTCCTGACGATGAGTTGGTCTTCTTATATTGTTCTTGAACACTACTGGACAGCAGCCGATTTTTACAAATGGTTACCTGATATGGTCGAATTGATCAAATGTATTTCCAAGAAAATGAATGCAAAGACGCATTCCGTTTCTGGATACGGGGGAATGGCGGCAAAAAGGTAAAATAAACAATAAACCCATTATACCCACGTTTATTATAGATTATCAATCCAAAAATCAATATCTATGAAAAAGCTGAACTGGTATTACGCCATCGATATACTGACAGTATTGCTCTTTGTGTTACTGCTCGTGGCAGTTCATTATAAAAATCAAAAACTGTTGATGTTTTTCGGTATAGATATTGTATTGTGTGGATCATTTCTAATAATTGAAAACAAAAAAGTACCGCCCATCCCAAGCAAGGTAACCAACAATTCAGACGATTCTGTTTGGGCTAAGCCGGAAACGGGAAACACGCCCGTACAAATTGCCCCGCACACGGAAATGTACGGAGTGGATGGCATCAAGGCAAACGGGAAAGTCTTTAAGCTTTGCAGCGGTACTCACGTTGAAGTAAAGGCCAACGGCGAAATCGTAACCAAGGCGTTAACGGCGAAATTTATCAACAAAAATATTGGCGGCTATCTCAACCAATCCCCGGACACAGACTGGGACGAACTTTTTAACGCATAACAACAAAAAACAGACAATATGACAGCATCACAAATGAAAACAGTAACAATATTAATCGCGGTTGTATTCGTATTCGCTTTGATAGCTTTTATACTATATTTCTCACACGAAAAGAAAGAAAATGAGTATGAACGCATACTTGCTGGA
>JAZLHE010000039.1:0-5540 GCA_045616665.1 Bacteroidales bacterium
CAAAAGATGTTGCTTGGCTTGAATGGATAAGGCGCGTATGGACAATTTTGACTACAGGCATTTCTAAGTATAAAAGAGTTGGTAAATGAGCAAGATTGATGACTTGATAAAGAAGTATTGCCCCAACGGGGTTGAGTATAAACCGCTCGGTGAAGTAACATTGATGGAACGAGGAACTTCCCTTACGCAAAAAAATGCTCAGGCTGGTGAATATCCTGTTATTTCCGGAGGCCGTGAACCTGCTTTTTACTGTAATCGTTTTAATCGAAGTGGTGAAACTATTACTGTTGCTGGAAGTGGTGCTGGTGCCGGATACGTCCAATACTGGAATCGTGAAATTTTTGTTTGTGATGCTTTTTCTATTAAAGGTGGAGAAGGATTAGACACTAAATATGTGTATTATTACCTGACCAATATCCAAGATAAAATTTATAGTACAAAAAAAGGTGGTGGAGTTCCTCATGTTCATATTTCGAGCATAGATAAGTTTATCATCCCTGTACCTCCTTTGGAGGTGCAGCGTGAAATAGTCCAGATACTGGACAATTTCACGATGCTCACAGCGGAGCTTTCAGCGGAGCTTTCAGCTCGCAAAAAGCAATATGAATTTTATCGTGACCAGTTACTTACGTTTAATAATGAAGTTTCTTATACACCTCTTGGTGAGTTGTTCGATTTCAGAAATGGATTGTCTAAAGGAAAAGAATTCTTTGGCAGAGGAACGCCTTTTGTAAGTTTTAGTGATGTTTTTAACCATCGATTCCTTCATAAGTCAGACATTAAGTCTCTTGTTGAATGTTCTGATGATGAAAAACAAAAACTTCACATTGGGCGAGGGGATGTCCTTTTTACAAGAACGTCAGAAACTGCAGAGGATGTTGGTCGTTCATCAGTAATGCTTGATGATATTGGAGATTGTGTCTTTAATGGATTTTCAATAAGAGCAACTCCTAAGACTGATAAGTTGATTCCTGAATATTGTGCATATTGCTTCGACACATATTCGTTTAGAAACTATGTCACAAAAAATTGCTCTTTCACAACAAGAGCATCATTAACAGGAGCGACAATAGCGGAGTACAAACTTCCTGTGCCATCTATTAATGTTCAAAAACGTATCGTAAAAGTTCTTGATAATTTTGAAGCAATCTGTTCTGACCTAAAAATTGGTTTGCCTGCTGAGATTGAACTGCGTAAAAAGCAGTATGAATATTACCGTGATATGCTGCTAAGTTTTGAGCCGCTTGGCACAGTTCTTGCTAAGCAAGCAAGCAAGCAAGCAATAATTAGTCTCTATCAGTATGTTTATGGGTATGCAGAAATAACTCTTGGAGATATAGCTTTAGATATGTACCGTGGTAGTGGCATAACGAGAGACCAGGTGACGAACGAAGGTATTCCCTGTGTTCGTTACGGTGAGATTTATACCACCTATGGAATCCATTTTGACAAGTGCATTTCTCATACAAATCTGGACAATATTCAAAATCCAAAATATTTTGAAAATGGGGATATCATCTTTGCTATTACTGGAGAAAGCATTGAAGATATCGCAAAGTGTACAGCCTATGTGGGAAAGGAAAAATGCCTTGCCGGAGGTGATACGGTTGTGATGAAGCATGAGCAAAATGCAAAGTATTTGTCTTATGCCCTATCCACCACAGATGCCGTTAAGCAAAAAGGAAAAGGCAAGGTCAAGAGTAAAGTTGTTCACTCCAGTGTTCCTTCTTTGGCTGCAATTACAATTCCTCTTCCATCCCTTGCTGAACAAGAACGTATCGTAGCGATTCTAGACCGCTTTGATGCCCTTGTCAATGATATTTCCACTGGCATACCAGCCGAAATTGAATCCCGTAAGAAACAATACGAGTATTACCGTGATAAATTGCTGACTTTCAAGAATATCTCATAAATCGGTGTGTTTTTTTTGTTATTTTAGGGTATGGTATAAAGTTGAAAATGAATTGGTTTCTTGATGCTTAAATCAATAGTTACAAAAAATGTTGGCCCGGTTGAATTGAATGTTGAATTCGGTTCGCGTCTTAATGTTTTTACTGGTGATAATGGCTTAGGTAAAAGTTTTTTGCTCGATGCAATTTGGTTTGCTTTGACGCAAAAGTGGCCTGCCGAATCAAATCCAAATTTATCGACTGGATTTGTGGGTCGTCCGAAATTACCGAGTAAATTGTCAAAGATTAATTTTCAGTTGTCTCAGAAAAACGAAGTGCTCCCTTTTGAAACTGTTTTTAATCGTGAAAAACAGAATTGGGAACTGGCTCAAGGTAAAATTTTTCTTGGCAGTACCTGGAAAAGTAGCTTGGTCATTTACGCACTGGCTGACGGTAGCTTTTGCGTTTGGGATCCTGTACGAGCATTCCGCTATGACGGTGTAGATTTTCAAAAAGCCAGTAATGTTGCTTTCGCTTTTAATTCCCAAGAAATTTGGAATGGGCTAAAGCAAAATGAAAAAAATACAATCAACGGTCTAATCGCAGACCTGTGTTCGTGGCAAGATAAAAACGGATTTGAGTTTAAATGTCTGTTGAAATTGTTAGAGGCTCTGTCTCCTCCAGATTTCAAACTTTCCATAGGTGAGCAGACTAGACTTTCCTTAAACGATGTCCGTAACATTCCTACCATAAAAATGCCTTACGGTAGTGTGCCTGTATTGCACGCCTCTGCTGCAATAAGACGGATTCTTTCCATAGCTTATTGTATAACTTGGGCTTTTAGCGAACATTTAAAAGCTTGCAAAATTACTGGCCAAAAACAAGTTTCGCAAATCACCTTTTTGATTGATGAAGTTGAATCTCATTTGCATCCTAGTTGGCAGAAAAAGGTGATGCGAGCGTTGCTTTCTTCTGTTGAAACATTGCTTAAGGATGTTAAGGGTAGTGCTCAAATTATTGCGACGACTCATTCTCCTTTGGTGATGGTTTCTTTGGAAGATTTCTTTGATCCTGAAAAAGACAAGTGGTTTGATTTTGACTCCGGAAAAAAGGGGACAATTCATTTTACCGAACGTGAATTTACGAAGTTAGGTACCTCTGATATTTGGCTGGAAAGCAAAGCTTTTGATATGGATTCAACCCGTTCAGTTGATTCTTCCAAATTGATAAAGCGGATATATGCTGAACTACGCGACGAAAATATCAATAAGGAAAGAGTTCGGGATCTGTATGGAAAATTGTTACAAAGGCTGTCTCCTGTGGATGACGAGTTGTTCTTGATTCGCCATATGTGTCAAAAGAAAGGAGTCCTTTGATGATTCCTGTGAAACAGATGCCGGAACCGCCTGAGTTTGATGAGAAGGTTCGAAAGCCAGGAAATAAGTGGCTTGCCGATCCTAAAAATGCGAATGTTAATCCAAGTAAGTATAAGAATTTTTGGACTCGCTGCCTTCCCGATTTAGCTGATGCATACGGGCATATGTGCGCTTACCTTGCGATATATTTTGATTCTGCGTTTGGTGCGGATTCTGTGGATCATTTTATTCCAAAGTCAGATCCAATAAAAGGAAAAAGCCTCACTTATGAATGGAGCAATTATCGTCTAAGTTGTCTAGGAGAAAATCGAAAAAAGAATGTCTCGATTTCTCCGATTGATCCTTTTACGATGGAACCAGAATCTTTTTTCATTGATTTCTCTGATGGACATGTTTTCCCAAATCCTGCTAAGGATGCTATTTACCAGCAGGATTGTAAAGATGCTATTATCGCATTGAATTTGAATAATCCGATCAATTGCAAAATGCGAAAAAGTTGCTATTTACGTTACTTGAAAGGTGAGTGGACTGAGTTGGGGATGCAAAGAGAATCTCCTTTTGTTTGGCAAGAAATTTGTAGGCAGGGGCTTAAAAAATAATTCATGCAGTACAATACCGTAGCAGAAACATCTGAAGCAACTGTGGTTGCAGAATACACCCCGGCTCGTTCCCGTTCCGATGCCTACCAGAGTGAGGCTGATCTGGAACGAGAATTCATAAAAATGCTTCAGAATCAAGGCTATGGTTATAAACAAATTCAATCCGAAGATGACTTGGTTCGAAACCTCAGGACCCAAATCGAGAATTTGAATAACTTCAAGTTTACCGATGGGGAATGGGGCCGATTCTTTTCGGAATTTATTGCCAACAAGAATGAAGGTATTGTTGAAAAGACCCGGACAATCCAAGAGGATTATGTCAAGACACTAAAGACTGATAAGGGTGCATCCAAGAATATCAAGCTGATAGACAAGGCGAATATCCACAACAACACTCTTCAGGTCATTAACCAGTACGAAGAAGATCAGGGCTCTCATAATACCCGTTACGACGTTTCCATCTTGGTCAACGGTTTGCCTTTGGTTCACGTAGAATTGAAGCGTAGGGGCGTTGCAATCCGTGAAGCCTTCAATCAGATTAACCGTTATCAGCGTGATTCTTTTTGGGCTGGATCCGGCCTTTATGAGTATGTACAGATTTTCGTAATCAGTAATGGCACTCATACCAAGTACTACTCCAATACCACCCGCAATGCCCATATCAAGGAACTTGCTGTAGGAGGTTCCAAGAAGAACATCAAGACAAGCAACAGTTTTGAATTCACCAGTTTTTGGGCAGATGGCAACAACAAGAATATCCCGGATTTGGTTGATTTTACCAAGACCTTCCTTGCCAAGCACACAATTTTAAACATTCTTACCAAGTATTGCGTATTTACATCTGAAGAATTGCTTCTGGTAATGCGTCCGTACCAGATTACCGCCACAGAACGTATTTTGAACCGTATTACCATTGCCAACAATTACAAGACGATGGGCAAGTTGGACGCTGGTGGCTACATCTGGCACACGACTGGTTCGGGCAAAACCTTGACCAGCTTCAAGACCGCAGTTCTGGCCAGTGGCCTGGATTACGTGGATAAGGTTCTTTTTGTAGTTGACCGCCAGGATTTGGACTACCAAACCATGAAGGAATATGACCGTTTCCAAAAGGGAGCGGCCAATGGCAATAAGTCCACCAAGATTCTACAGGACCAGCTGGAAGACCGAAATCAGAAGGGCGGTCATCACGAATACAAGATTATCGTGACCACAATCCAAAAACTGGGTTGTTTCATTACCAAAAACAAGACTCACGATATCTACAAGAAACATATTGTATTTGTTTTCGATGAATGCCATCGTAGTCATTTTGGCGAACTGCATCAAAAAATCACCAAGACTTTCAAGAATTATCATCTGTTCGGCTTCACAGGGACTCCTATATTTCCTCAGAATGCTGGCAGCAGCAAGAATCCGCTGCTGAAGACTACTGAACAGGCCTTTGGCGATAAGCTGCATCATTACACCATTGTGAATGCAATTAACGATGGTAATGTACTGCCGTTCCGCATAGACTATATCAATACGGTTCAGGTAAAAAAGAACCTGGTTGATAAGAAAGTCTCTGCAATTGATACAGAAGAAGCTATGAGCGATCCGAAGAGGATTGCCGAGATTGTTTCCTATGTTCTTGAACATTTTGATCAAAAGACAAAGCGTAATACGTTCTATCA
>JAZLHE010000040.1:0-11494 GCA_045616665.1 Bacteroidales bacterium
ATGCGGCGGACGGGAAAAAGGTTCTGGACATGAACGGGAAGGGACAACGCCAATACCGTTTGGAGGGATGGGCGGAGACTTCCGGACACTACTTGATAGACATCGTGTCCGAGCTGGAGCGCAAGACCCTGAAAATGGTGGCAAACCGCTAATTTCCGTAAGATACATTAGGAAAGAAAAAATATTATACACATAAATTTAAGTCATGAAACAGTACCTGCTGATGGTCATAGCGGCACTGACTGCCCTGATTGCCGCAATGTTGTCCGTGAATGTCGCCACACGCGGCCTCACCCACGAATACGAAAATCGAAGTCTTCCGAAACGGCATGTCGTTCCCGAACCGCTTCACGCCACCGGAGAGGCTCCCGAACAGGAACCAAAACATTCAGGAATGCCAATGACATCGGCTGAAGGAACTGAACTTGACGAAGCAGCAACCCTGCCGCTGCCGTTGATGTCCATGGAGATGATGTCGGAGGTGGAACCGTCGCAGCTGCCGCCGCTGGACGCGGGTATGGTGAACGTGACGGGAGGCAGGGGCAATGTGGGCTCACATACTGCCGGGTATCACGTGGGAACCCATCCCGACGAGTTCGTCATCAACGTTCCGTACGACCCCTCGCTACTTCCGCAGGGTTTCTCCGAGGATGACATACAGACATACGTCTATGACAGGCAGTACCATCGCTGGGTGGCCATACAGCGGGATTCCGTGAACGAGGCGGAATTGCTGGTCTGCTCACGGTACAGGCCGTGGGAGAAAGGCCTGCCCCACACTCAAAATGACATGAGCAACCCGCAGGACGCGCTCGCGCAGGTGCAGGACGTGATGTCGTTTGCCCCACAGGGCGAGGGCGGCGGGGATTCCCCGCTGGACTTTGTCAACGCCGTGCTGAAAACGCCCGAGATGCCGGAAACATCGGCCTATACGCCCACGAGCATCAAGGAACTGAAGGCAGCCGACCCGTTGGAGGGACTGACGCTGATGCAGCCACCCACGGCCAACAACAGCGGAACTGCCAATTTGAGCTACCCCATAGAGATTCCCGCCGGACGGCAAGGGATGCAGCCCAATTTGGCGCTGAGTTACAGCAGCGGCGGCGGCAACGGCTGGCTGGGCATCGGCTGGGACATTTCCGTCCCGTCCATTACCGTGGAGACGAGATGGGGCGTGCCGAGATACGACAGTAATCAGGAAAGCGAAGTTTACGTATATGAGGGAGAGCAACTTGTATCAAAGGATGCCAATGGTGAGTTCCGTAAAATGCGTCATCGTACCAATGAGTATCTTCAAAGAAATTCGGGCAATGTGCAGTTTTGGCCCCGCAAAAACGAGGTTTTCGACAGCATCGTGCGGCACGGGACGGGACCAGGCGACTATTGGTGGAGCGTGACGCATAAAAATGGTGTGACGGACTACTATGGCAAATATGCCTCGGATTCGGGCGTAAACGACAACTGCGTATTGCGTACGGGAACAGACAACGCATCGGGAGCCGTGGCGCATTGGGCGTTGGCGGAAAGCGTGGATCCATTCGGCAACAGCGTGAGGTATTACTACGACGTGGTGTTTGTGGACAACGGAAAGCAGATTTACATCGACAGCATCAGCTACACCTGCTTCAACAACGGCAATTTTTCGGAAGACGGATATTACAGCGTGGTATTTGGCAGGAATAATGACGAAAGGGAGGATGTTATCGTAAGCTGCAACAGAGGGTTCAAGGAGGTGACGGCATCTACATTATGTCACATTAAAATAAACGCAGGAGAACTGCCGATTCGTGCGTATGTGTTTTCATTGGAAAATAAGGCTGATACCACCAACTTCAAATCCAGATTAAAGGTCGTTTTCAGATCTGACGAAGATGCGGAAAATTATATAGATAAGGTTAATTGCAATGACTATAAAAACAGATTTAAATCCTTTCACAACCATCTTTATTACGTCTTTGACTACTACGACATGCCTTCGGAAATTTTCGGTGAGGAAACGGAAATTCATTTACAAAATGACCAAATAGGAACCCCATTGGGTAATCTTGGAATTAATGACGAGGTTGCTTCGGCCTTAGGAGCCTCGCAGGGTAAAAGCTGGAACGTAGGTGGAACCGCTTCAGTAGGACTTGGACCCGTAGTATGCCTGACTTCTGCCAGTGTCGGAGGCAACTTTGACTACAGTCGTTCAGAGAGCGAGGGACTATTGACGATGATAGACCTTGACGGGGACGGGTTGGCAGACAAAGTTTTCAAAAATGACGGTGTTGTTTACTACAGGAAGCAGTATAAGACAAGCGAATATACATTATCTTTTGGAGATCCTATTCCAATTGAAGGAATTTCAGATTTTCTGAAAGAAAACAGCAGTACAACGACATGGGGACTGCAGGCTTCAGCCGGTTGTGCCTATAGCGGTAGTTGGCCAACCACCACATCCACCACATCCACATATTTTGCCGATGTTAACGGTGACGGTCTGCCTGACTTGGTGACAGAAAACGGAGTGTTGTTTAACATTGCCACCAATGGCGGAAATGTCCAATTCAAATCTTATTACACCATTTACGAAGAAAACCAGCAGGCAAACATGGAAAATCCAGAAACAGTTACGATAGGTTCAACTTCTGATTGTGGAGGGATTATTTTCGATGGAAAGGTTAATGACAGTGTGGTGTGTCGTTATGATTTGGTGTTGGATACCGTTATTTTTTTCAAGGTAGAAGAATCTGTCAAAAGTATGATTAAACAACTTGTTGACAGTCTTGAAGCTACAGGTAATTATGAATGTAATTTTACAACCCTCAATGGACAGTATGATGTATATGTTTACAAAAAAGTATTGCGTTGCGAGCCCTTGCCATTGGATCCGGACATCGATGTGGTGAAGGTATGGGTGGCTCCAAGAGACGGTGATATTACCATTTACTCCGATTTCATGTTGGATATTGACACGACCAGTAACGAGTTTAAACAGTCGCATTACACCAATGGGGTGAGGTACACCATTCAGCATGAAATAGGAGTCAAAAGAGATTATCCAAGCTTCAGACTTTCGTCTATGGATAAGGTTGAATTATATAACCAGAGAGTTCCCATAGATTCTGCTCTTATCAAATATAGAACGAAACGCAAAACATCGGTGACAGCTGGTGACCTGATATTCTTTCGTATGCAGTCAAATGGAAACAGAATGTTTGACTTCGCCAAGTGGCAGCAGACAATAACATATTCGGAAGGAGGTGGATACGACAGGCATGGTATGCCAATCTGTTGCTACAACTCTGCTGAGGATTTCGTGGTCAGTGGGGAAAAATATTTTAGCGCTTACAAAAATGGTGTTGTTAACATTGACATAGATATACACACTACGGATGTAGGAACCCCTGGCGTATTGCAGATTAATAGCTCTTCGCCATTTGTTGTCTCTCCTGTTGGCACTTCTTTCCCGTTATCGATACCCATTGTTAGCAATATGAACACAACGCTGAATTATAATTCACGGGTACTTGCGGACGATACCATCGCATTCATATTAAATGCTCCATACAGCAAGTGGGGCAATATCGAGATACATCCGCATATCAAGTATTGCTATTTGGACACCACATTAAATCCATACACGATAAGATGGGATACGTTGGATTATTATCCCCCTGTTACATACTTTTCCATATATGATTACCTAATGGGAATACTTCCCATGGGGAATGTTGACCTAAAGCTAATGGAAGCCTATCACCGTTATTTTGGTCCATTGTATCGAGGATGGGGACAATGTGGATATAACAATAATGCGGAGGGTAATTCACTCATCACGGACCCAATAGACATTACCACCTTTCATTTGACCAACTATGACCAGGTTGACACTGGGGCAATCAACACCTCTATAAGCGAAAGCGATGTGAGTAATAACAACTCTCAGGAGGGCATGTCAAACTACTATGCTTCAAACAAGATGTACAATCCCTTGGGTGACACAAGATGGATTGAAATGGAACCAGACAGCCGCAATTGGGTGTGGAAAGGTTATGGAAATATCAACTTTGTTGGACGGAACTTGATGAGCAACACCCGTCTCCCTGAATTAGTCGGTGCGGACCCAGCCGTTGCTGACATACCAGAGTATGACTACCCCGTACCTGCGGTTACGGTGGGAGCTCCAAAGACCATTCGAAAACAGAATGAATCCAGATTGAAAAATCATTCATTGAACGTAAGTCCACCTCTGGTTCCCATATCGGTCGGAACATCTATTTCTAACGGAAACAATACCATACTTACGGACTATATGGATTTGAATGGAGACCGCTATCCCGACATCATTGGTGGAGTAACCATACAGTACTCCCAGCCATGGGGCGGACTTGGCGATATAAAGGACAATGGAGGGACAACCCTGTCCAACACCTATTCCACCGGACAGACATTCGGTGCATCATATTCCTTACCCAAGCGAGGCACCTCCAATAATCCAAGTCGTTCAAAAATTTCCTTTGATGGTGCAGGCAATGTGGGGGTAAGTCATGGTGGCGGCATGGATGAAACCTCGGTAAACTTTATGGATATGAATGGAGACGGATTACCCGACAGGGTAAGCAGTATTGGAAATGTTCAGCTTAACATTGGCTACGAATTTCTTCCTGCCGAAGATTGGCAATATGAGAATATCAGGAAGGGTAACAGTCAAAATTATGGATTAAGCATCGGTGGAAACTTCAATGTTGGACAAGCCAGCATCGGAGGCGGTCTTGGTGTCAACAAGTCAGAAAACAACACGGAAACAATGCTGATCGACATGAATGGTGATGGTCTGCCAGACAAGGTGAGCTGTAATAACAGCACCATTAGTATTATATACAACCTTGGTAACGGAAAATGGTCAAACTCTCATAGTTATAACCAGATTCCCTATCTCAGTTACGGAAGTTCTTTCAGCAAGTCCATTAACGCTTCCGTCACTTTGGGGTTTACTTTCTTGGGCTTCTTGAAAGTCTGTGCCGGCGTTTCAACCTCGCCATACAACACGTCTTTCAGCAAAGACTCCGTCCAGCTCACCGACATCAACGGCGACGGCTATGTTGATTACGTGACCTCATCTTCGGAAGATGCTATGACCATACGCTACAACACGGCGGGCAAGACCAACCTGCTCAGGAAAGTGACCAATTTCACGGGCAGCACCATTGAATTGGATTACGACATGCCGCAAGCCTGCTTCGAAAAGCCACAACGCAGCTGGAACCTGTCGGAGGTACGGACCTTTAATCGCGACACGGCCGATGTCGTTGGAGGCAACCGCACCCTTACGCGTTTTGATTACGCCCACCCGAACTACAACCGCTATGAACGGATGGATTACGGATACGACTCGGTAGTGACCAAACAGTATGTTACCGACAATGGCGACAGCTCACTATACCGCTATACGGTGGAAGAATACGAAAACCTCATCTTCAACAAACGGGGACGCAAGACCCGCCAATGTATATATGATGCGGAAGGACATCCTTATATTGAAACCATCTACAACGCCACCCTTGCCGACATAAACCACCCCGACAGCGTCTATGGCGGTAACTGCCCCGAATACGTCTTCGTGAAAGAAGAGGCCGAAATACGCAACCATTACGAGGGCGACAACATTCCCGGACTGACCACCGTCATATTACGTTCTTACGATAATAAACGAAATATTGTGACCTATACCTATCTGGGCGACACCAGTAGGATGGATGACTATTTCAAGGCGAAAATTGAATATGCCACAGGCTTGGGGTACAATCTCATATCACTTCCAACACAAATTGAGGTGAGAAACACAAACAACGACCTGCAGCAGAAACGCACCGCCTCTTACGGCACGAAAGGAGAGTTGGAAACCCTGACACAGTACAACACGACAGAGAATGCGGAATATGGGTTCGTTCACGATTCGTACGGCAATCTGACCCATTCGGTTTTACCAGCCAACCACAACGGGGAACGGTTGGAATTCTACTATACGTACGACAGTGTAGCCCACACTTATCCCGTAAGAGTACAGAACGAGTCTTTGGGTTATTATTCCTCAGCTGAATATGACCTCCGTTTCGGAAAGCCCACAAAAACCGTGGATATCAACGGAAACGAAATGCGCTATGAGTATGATAGTCTTGGCCGAACAGTGAAAATCACCGCCCCCAATGAACTCTTCGACAATATCCCATATACAATCAAAATGAACTATACCCCATATAGAAATAATAACAATGACACCGTACCCCACTATTTGTATGCCCGTACGGACCATTACGACCGACAACATCCCAACGACCCCATTTCTACCGTCCTCATCAGCGATGGCTGGGGAAGAACATTGCAAACCAAGAAGGATGCCGAGATTAGTGGTCATGAATTGGCTATAGTGACAGGAAAAGTAAAGTATGACTGTTTCGGAAGAACCGTCGCACAATATCACCCGGTTACGGAAGATACATCTAATTATTTGTTTTACAATGCCAATTTCGATTCACTTACCATTACTGAAACACATTACGACATCCTCGACCGCCAAACCCTGACGAAGCTGCCTACGGGCGACAGCACGCTGACCACTTACGGATTTGGTACGGCAGCCGTGGACAACCGCAACTGTCTCCGTACTGATGTCACCGATCCCAATGGCAATACCGTCACCACATTGACAGATGGTCGCGGTTTGACAATGAGCACAATAGCCCCGTATGGGACTGCCACAGAATTTTTGTACGACAATCTTGGGCGTCTTACCAGCAGCATCGATCCCGACGGTTTTACCACCACCTACCAATACGACATGCTCGGCCGCATGACCCGTCGCAGTCACCCCGATGCGGGCATCGACGTTTACGCATACGACCCTGCTGGAAACACAATTTCTCACACCAATGGTAAAGGAAATGTGGTACAATACGCCTACCATTACAACCAGCTTACGGATGTCACCTATCCGGCTTGTCCCCCTAACAACGTTCACTACACCTACGGTTCCATGGGCACTTCTAACAACAGGGCAGGGAAAATAGCCACTCAGGAAGACGCCTCCGGCTGGCAGGAGTTTTTTTACGGCAAAATGGGGGAAGTTATCGGAAATATTCGTACCTTTGCACTTCCGTATGAAACCAAAACCTATACCTTCGCCATGGCATACGAATACGACAGCTGGAACCGCATACAATCCATGACCTATCCCGATGGAGAGGTGGTCAGTTATAAGTATAACCGTGGCGGTATGTTGCAACGGGTTATGGGAAGGAAAAACCGCCAAACCTATACCTACATAGACTCTCTCTTATACAATAAGTTTGAACTGAAGGAGCGGGTGTTATACGGCAACGGTGCCAGCACAAGCTATCACTACGACATCTTGCTGCGCATGGACACGCTGAAGTCATGGGATGGAAGCACGAACCACAACCCTATGCAGGCGGTTGCCTATAGCTATGACCCAGTGGGAAACATTATTAACATTGAGAACAATGCCGCCATGGTTAGCACCCTGGGCGGTCCCTACCACGTTCAATACACCTACAACAATCTCTACCGCATGACGCATGCCGAGGGGTATCACAATACCGATGTGAGCGCATACGTGGTGGATATGGCCTACCACGCCAACGGCCGTATTCAGCGTAAAGCCGTTAGACAGCGAGATGAACTGTCAAGGAATGGCATTAAATGGTATGTCAACCAGTACGGCTATCCCTCTACAAAGAATACCGTAACCAGCATAGTTCCCATATCTACCAGTGGCAATATGCCATCCTATTTGGGATTGACAGGATTACACATGCAGCCACCTGTTCCACCCTCATATAGACAAGTAAACAACAACCACAGCTTCACCTGGGACGGAGCTGGTAACATGATACAACAGACGAATAATGTCAACAATTCAGTGCGACAGTTGAGCTGGGATGAGGAAAACCGACTGCAAGGCGTTGTGGATAATTCTTATCTATCTTTGTATCAGTATGACGCAAGTGGCGAAAGAACTTACAAACTAACAGGAAGCAAAAGAACCTTAATCCGCAATGGCAGACGAACCATTTCTTATTTAATGGACAATGCCACGTTGTATGCTTCACCTTATGTGGTGTGCACGCCAAAGGGCTATACCAAGCATTATTATGCAGAAAACGAGCGTATAGCAAGCAAAATAGGAAGTGGGGGAATAAGTATGATTAACGTAACAAGAGTAAATCCTAATAAGTGTGCCATCAAACTTGGACTTAATGCCAATCATTTTGATGTTGTGGCACAACGACGCCTAAATACGACGGGGTACACTACCGATACTCTCTTGGACACCCTTTATCATTGGAAAACGGTGCAGAGTAATATCGAAAACGACTGCTATTGGTACCACCCCGACCATTTAGGCAGTGCCTCGTGGATTACCCAAGGCAATGGGAGCACTGTACAATACTTGTACTATCTACCGTGGGGCGAAGAGCACATCAACCAACGACGTACCGGTTATGCCGGATCGGCTTTCACCTTCTCAGCGAAAGAACGCGACATTGAGACTGGCCTAAGCTACTTTGGCTCAAGGTATTACAGCTCCGATTTGAGCATTTGGTTGAGCGTGGATCCGCAAGCAGCGAAATACCCGAGTTTATCGCCATTTACGTATTGCGCGGATAACCCGGTGAAGCTGGTGGACCCAAATGGGGAAGAGATAGGGGATCCATTAAAAAGAATGCAGGTAAGAAGGTTTTCTATTAACAACACTTTTGGCCCTGTGAGAAGAAATACCGATGGTGGTGTTAGAAATCATCAAGGAATAGATTATCACGCTCCAATTGGCACTCCTGTTTATGCTATAGCTACAGGAAAAGTTGTTCGTGTAAACAATCAAGATAATGGTGGTTATGGAAAATATGTTACAATACAACATTATGACTCTGAAGGAAAGCCTTTGGCAGATGATGATGGCAACAATGTTTATTCATTTTATGCGCATCTCTCAAACATCAATGTTAAAGTGGGTGATGATGTAATAGAAAATGAAACGCATATTGCTGATTCTGGTGAATCAGGTAATGCAAAAGGTATGGGAAAAGAAGACCAGCACCTTCATTTTGAAATAAGGACACAAGCTGACTGTGGAAAAGGATTAAATAATAGAAAAGATCCTAATGAGTATGTTGATACAAAATATGTCATTGATGAAAATAATCCTAAAAAGGTAAAAATGTTAGAGAATCAACCATGAGAAAAGTTTGTGCAATTTTTATATATTGTATTGTAATTACCACCGCCAGTGCACAATCAATATGCCTAATTTTTGAAGATGATATATCTATTGATTCAATCAATAAAATTATGGATTCTAATAAAATCCCATTGTTTTTTGAGGAAGAAGGTTTTTTTGACACTGTTTCCATAAAGATTTATTATAATGGAATTTATGTTATTCAAACACACAGCAATCTAATACGTTGTTTTTCTGATAAACATGGATATTTATTATTTTTTTATGACTATGCAGGTTACGACAGAGTCTTATTCATTGATGAAAAATTTTCCTCCATTTATTATTCTGATAAATTTAATTATAAGCAGTCAAGTACGTATAAATATTTCCTTAAAAAGAAGTGTATTAAAATTTTATATTTAGAAACAAGAACAAAAGAATTTGTGCCCATATATAGATATGATGGATCAAAAGATTTCATTTTATAACGTATTTTGGATAACCGCTAATTCTTTACCTTTGCATCCTCAACCAAACACCGAACACAAAAATGCCAACACAAAACCACACATATCGTCTCACAGCCCCGGCACCACCCCTCACAGCCCTCTATTCCCTGCACCCTAAACCCTATACCCTAAAAAATTTCACCTTTTCCGCCAAAGAAAAGGACATTGAAACGGGTTTAAGTTACTTTGGCTCAAGATATTACAGCAGTGATTTGAGCATTTGGCTAAGTGTTGACCCGCAAGCAGCGAAATACCCTGGTTTATCGCCATTTACGTATTGTGCCAATAACCCGGTAAAACTGGTGGACCCGAATGGGGAAGAGATAGGGGATTACTACTCTTTTAATGGAACATATTTAGGAAATGATGGAAAGAATGACAATAAAGTTTATCAACAAAGCTTAAAAGGCAATGTTTCATTTGGAATTGGCGTATTAAAACAGCCTTTTTTCGATTATGTCGGTAATGTGAGTGAAACTAAATTGGAGTATTCTGGAAATATGGAAAGTAATGGGCATAAATCTACTGGCACATTGAATATAATCCAAATTGTTGGAGACAAATCATTAAAAAGGGCATCTTTTGCCGCCATTTCAGGATCTTCCAAATTGTTTTCTCTGCAGAATGGAGAATATAAAACCAATACTTTTCGAGAGCGAACTACTGAAGCAATGGTAAAAGATGGTGTTGGCTTTAGTATTAATTTAAATCCCACGTTTTCAACTAATCGTTCTCTATTAAGAATTCATCCTGATGGAAATCTACCGGGTACAGAAGGATGTATTGGCTTAACGGGCAAGGGTGCTACGTTGAACAATTTTGTTGAAATAATGCGATCTTTATATAAAGACGGATTTTCCATAATGCTATCCGTAAATATTAAGAACAACCCCAATTATGCCGGTCAATAACATCTAATATACATATGTTTCATTGTACACATTTATCAAAGCTCAAATGTAAATATTCTTTGTCGCTAAAAAGATAAGTATAAAACAAATTTTATTGTGGCATCTTCTATGAATATAAAAAACTTAAATATATTGATAATTTTTATAAGTGTCTATCAATTGTCTTTTGGACAAAGCAAATTTATTCCCGATAGTACAGTTAATTCAATATTAGCCTTACGAAGTCCTAAAACCATTGAGAAATTTTCTTCAAGAGTATTAGATTCGTTGCCTGTAAATGAATTTGCTTCATCTTTTTTATACGAAGAACAACCATTCGTTCTCTTTATTAATTCTAATAGGACAGAATTTCTTATGGCTATTATCCATGAAGGAACATACAAGTTATACTTTTCCGAATTTAAGATTGGTTATTTGTGTTACGATAGTTTGATTAACTCTGACATCAAGTATATTCAAACACCGTATACGTCATTTTATACAGAAAGTGGTTTGAAATTGGGTATCAAAATTGACAATGTAATGGATGTAAAAGGATCTTCTGCAACATATACGAATGATAATCTTTGTTATTGTTACAATTCCATTGATTCAGAGTTTGTTATATATGGCGAGTGTGAGTACTTTTTAAGGTGTATAATAAAAAACGATATCGTTGTAAAAATAGAGTATGGATACACATCGTTGTAAAAACGTATATGGTTCTCATTAAACCAAACTATTAATCCTTGTCATGGGAGTTTTCAAAAATCTGTGTCACATGTTAAAATATCATCCATCAAAATTAAACCAACCACCCCTAACCCCAGTCATTATTAAAAATAGCGTTTAAATTTTCGGCGGTTGGCGTG
>JAZLHE010000041.1:0-23512 GCA_045616665.1 Bacteroidales bacterium
AAATTATTGAGTTCCGCCAAACTGTTAATCATAATAGGATTGGGTTGGGAGCCGTAGATATGGAAGCCCTCTTCCTCAGAGGCGAAGTGCAGCGGGATATGTCTTACGGGGATATTGTTCACCACGGCATACAACACCGTGCCCGTATCGGCTCGCAGAGGAGCGGCACCGTAATAGCCCACTTCAAAGACCGTGGTGTCGGCGCTTTTCCACACCACGCCTTCCAAATTAACGGTAAAGGCAGACTTAATCTTATTAATGGTTTCAAAATCCGTTGAGGAATTGGCCTGTAATTTCACCGGGGCCGCCGCCGCCAAGGCGATGTCATCATTCGGAGAGTTTTTAATTCTCGGATAACGGCCTTCGGAAAAGACATAGTGGTTGGTATAGAAGCTGTATTCGGTAGCCCCTTCTTCATATACTTGAAGGCCAATTCCCAAGGCTTCCGTAGTCAATTTGCCGGTAATCTGGCCGTCAGCATCAGAAGAAGTGCCACCCAGGCCATAGAGTCCGGACCACATTTGTTTGTCATAGAAGTTGTTCTTGAGAGTAAGTCCGGGGCCGTTGGTTTCGCCCACCACGGCACCGATTTGGGAAGGCGCGCTTCCTGCCAAGGCAGTAAAGGAGCCCTCACTGAAGTTTGCCGCCATCGTAGAAGTATGGCCTTGTTGAGCAGAGAAGAGGCGGCCAACGATACCACCGGCTGTCTGTGAAGCAATCAAGCGACCGGCAAATATGTTAAAGGAACACGTAGCATAATGGGAAAGCGCACCGGCCACACCGCCCGCATACATTCCCGTTGAAGTGACATCGGCCGTGCTTGTATTTTCAACAATACGGATCTGGTCATTGGCATACCCCACGACACCGCCGACATAATCATTACCGTTAATGGTACCGCTGACCGTATTGGTACTGACGGTGACATTGATGTAGCCCGCACCCACGACACCGCCGACATAGTTTCGGCCTGTGATATTGGCTGCCATCAGGTTCAGGTTATTGACATTGGCGTCATTGTACACATAGCCAAAGAGACCTACCGTATCCTTATCAGGAAGGTTGATCTTCAAATTCAGGATGGTATGTCTATCACCATCGAAATAGCCTGAAAACGGATGACTGCCATTTCCGATAGGCGTGAAATTGCCCACTTCAGACATATCAATATCCTCTGTCAACCTGAAGAACACGTTGTCAGGAACGTTCCCCGCATTCACTTCGGTTGACAAGTCTAAAAGATCCTGTACGGTAGATAAGCGATACGGATCCGACTCTGTACCGCTACCCCTGGAAAAGAATTCAGCGGTTTGAGCCATCAATAAGTTCTTAGGCACAAGCAACAATACAATTAACAGCAACAACACGCTGTAGTTTGTTTTTCTTGTCACACTAATTTTACATTCAGTCGAGAATTGCTTCATAACTTCATTACCCGACGGTTGAATAAGCCAGCTCTAACCTAAGCGACCGGCGGGGTTTAAACATTAAAGGTTTAAGGAAGGCAAACGAGCTGTTTTTGCCAATAAATATTGACAAAAAAACCTTCCTTTTACAATTTATTTTTTTAATTTATTCCAAATTCAACAAACAACAAAGCACCCTCAAAAAATTTTTGAGCGCAATTTTTCGCGTAATGGTAAAAGTTGTCATTTATGCCAAAACACCCTTTCAATTTAAGCAATAAACAATCCATAATAATAATTATATAGTATATAACTATATATAAATTTTGTAATTCTCCCATCCCCTCCAATGGCCGCAGTTTCCCTGGTGTTGAAGTTCTGGCAAACTTTAAGAGAATAGGAAATTGCGACCATTATTCTATCCCCTCGAAAATATCATATTATTTTATCATATTATTTTCCATATTAAATGGTGTTGCAAATTTATATAAATAAACGATTCAAAATGCAAATTTTAATCAAAAAAAAAAAAAAACGACTTGTTAAAATTAAAATTCAATATATTAACACTAACTTTGTAAGTAAAATAGAATACAAAATTAATATACTGACAATAAAGAATTTGCGTTTGTTAATAAATCATAATAAAAACAAGCTAAAAATGTCAAAATTTGGAAATTCAGATTTTTAATAAAAATCTTGATGGAAATTTTTGGAAGATTTTTGGTCAAAGTAGCGGGTGTTTGGCCTCGACGGCTGCCAGGAGGAACTGAAGTACCTGCTCAACCTCTTCGTGTCGGAGCGACTGGGCAGGATTTCCGAAGTGCAGTACCTTCCCAACGAGGTGGTGGGGCTGGACGAGTACGACCGCAAGGTGGTGTTCGGCGTGCCGTGCAAGAACGAGCGCGACGACTACTTCGTGGTGGAGATGCAGAAGTTGCGGCAGCGATTTCCGATAGAGCGGGGATGGGCAACGGCGTAAAGAAAACATTTTGCTTCTACAGTGCCTTCCTGATACGCACCAACTTCACCAACAAGTCGTGTAACTGACTCAACGGCAGCATATTGGCGCCATCAGACAAGGCCTTGGCAGGTTCGGGATGCGTTTCCATAAACAAACCGTCGAAACCAACTGCCACCGCCGCCTTTGCCATCGTTTCAATCAGATCCGGTCTTCCGCCCGTCACGCCTTTGGGCTGGTTGGGCTGCTGTAGCGAGTGCGTCGCGTCAAAAACAACCGGACAGGCATTGTTTTTCAATTCCTTGACAGCTCTAAAATCCACCACCAAGTCGGTATATCCGAAGGAGGTTCCGCGTTCGGTAACCAGCACCTGTTCATTGCCGGCGGCGCGAACCTTTTCGACCGCAAAACGCATCGCTTCGGGCGACATAAACTGTCCCTTCTTGATATTGACCACCTTCCCCGTTTTTGCCGCCGCCACCAACAAATCGGTCTGACGACACAAAAAGGCAGGAATCTGCAACACATCTGCCACTTGCGCCGCCCACGCTGCTTCCTGTTCCGTATGAATATCCGTCACAATAGGGACTTCCACATCCCTTTTCACCTTCGCCAACACCGCCAACGCCTCTTCATTGCCAATGCCGGTAAAGGAACTCAACGACGAGCGATTGGCCTTCTTGTAAGAGGCCTTAAAATAAAACGGAATATTCAACTCTTCGCAGATTCTTTTGATTTCACGGGCAATAAAGAGCGTGATCTCCTCACCTTCCACCACACAAGGTCCTGCTATCAAAAAAAAACTTGTATCCATCTTTATAATTTAGCAATGATTAAACCAATGAATTTTAAACAATTAGCAGAATGAGTTTTTTGAAAATTTGGCAGACAAATATATAAAAACACTCAAAAATGAATAGATAATGTCCATAAAGAAAATATGCGGAATAATTTCCTTTTCTTTCAGCTTGGCGGCTGAAAAACCGAACACGAGGTACTGGCACAAGGTCTTAAACACGAACACGGACAACACGGCAATCAAAACAGGCAGCGTGTAAACGGAATAAGCGATGGCCAAGCCGAGAAACACGTAAAACAAAATATTCAGCAAGCCAAAGGCCGACAAAAGAAAGCGAATCTTGGGACGGTAAAAGGCCTTGGTCGTCGTGTATCCTTTCTTTTCCTTAAACCAGCGGCGGAAAGTCGCCTTGGGGCGCGCCACCGTGAAGGCGCCTTCAAAATACTCGATATCGCAATTTTTAGCCGTGGCTGCACGACCCACAAAAATATCGTCATCCCCATATTCAATATGATTATGCGACGCGAAACCTTTCTGCTTGAAAAACAACTCTTTGGTATAAGACAAGTTCTGTCCACGTCCCATATACGTCATCTTTGCCAAGGAATAGGAAAAATACTGAACGGCAGTCTGCAGGGCGTCGAAACGCAGCAGGCGGTTAAAAAATCCACTTCCTTTTTCATACGTGCAATATCCCAGCACGATCTGCTTGCCGTTGACAAAATGCTTTGCCATATTCTGCAACCAATAGGGCGACGCCGGCATACAATCGGCATCGGTAAGCAAAATCAATTCGTGCCTGGCTTCCTTGATGCCGATGGAAAGCGGGAACTTCTTTCCTTTGATGGTTGAATACGAAGAATTCAAATCGACCAACACCAGATTATCAAACTGTTTTTGATAATCTTCAACCACTGCCCGCGTGTCATCGTGCGAATTGTCACTCACCACTATCACCTCAAAATCATTGTACTGCTGTGACAGCAAAGCAGGCAGCGTTCTGCTCAAATGATGCGCCTGATCGCTTGCCGTGATGACAATGGATATGGGATCCTGACGGAAATCCTTTATCTTTTTGTGTTTATGAAAAGCAAAACGGACAAAAAGAGCCCCATAATACAACAAGAGGAAAAACGTTATGGCGGAAAGACATATCAGAAAAATCAGAGACAGATTGGATTGAACATATTCCAACATAGTACCAATAATTTTAGAAATACAAAAATATTTTAAAGTTTGCGAATTTTGATGTATTTTTGCCAAAAATTACAAACAAAATGAAGTTTATAATTCAGCATAACGACCCCAAAAGCAACGCACGAGCGGGACTCATCCACACGGATCACGGTGACATTGAGACCCCGATTTTCATGCCCGTGGGAACCGTTGGAGCCGTTAAAGCCGTGCATATCAAGAATGTACGGGAAGACGTCAAGGCACAGATTATTTTAGGGAACACCTATCACTTATATTTGCGACCGGGGACGGAAGTCCTGGAAGCGGCCGGCGGACTGCACAAGTTTAACGGCTGGGACCGTCCCATTTTAACGGACAGCGGCGGTTTCCAAGTATTTTCACTCAGCCACCGCCGTAAAATCAAACCCGACGAAGGCGTTTGGTTCCAATCGCACATCGACGGTTCCCGACATCTGTTCAGCCCCGAAAAAGTGATGGAAATCGAGCGCAGCATCGGAGCCGACATCGTGATGGCCTTTGACGAGTGCACGCCCTACCCTTGCGACCACGAATACGCCGAGAAATCGATGAATATCACCCACGGCTGGCTCAAGCGCTGCTGCAAGCACTTCGACGAAACCGAGCCCAAGTACGGCTATTCTCAAACTCTTTTCCCCATCGTCCAGGGCAGCGTTTTCCACGACCTCCGCAAACGTTCCGCCGAATATATCTGCTCAATGGAACGCGAAGGAAACGCCATCGGCGGCATTGCCGTGGGCGAACCAACCGAACTGATGTACGAAATCACCGAACTGTGCTGCGGACTGCTTCCCAAGGACAAGCCTCGCTATCTGATGGGCGTGGGTACTCCGGCCAACATCCTGGAAGGCATTGCCATGGGCATCGATATGTTCGACTGTGTGATGCCTACCCGAAACGGCCGCAACGGTATGATTTTCACCTGGGACGGCATTATGAATATGAAAAACGAAAAATGGAAATTCGATTTTACACCCATCGACAGCAACAGCGACCTTTTTGCCGACAGGGAACACACACGGGCCTATCTTCGCCATCTCTATACTTCAGATGAAATCTTAGGACCGATGATCGGCAGCATTCATAACCTGCATTTCTATTTGGACTTAGTCAAGACGGCGCGCCAAAAGATTCAGGAAGGCACTTTCGCCTCTTGGAAAAACGAAATCCTACCTCGTATTTCACAAAGACTATAATATATAATTTATACATAAATGATTGTTTGTATTGCGGAAAAACCCAGTGTCGCACGCGAAATCGCCAACGTGTTAGGAGCCAAGCAAAGCCACGACGGCTACATTGAAGGCAACGGCTACCAAGTCACCTGGACTTTCGGTCATTTATGCACTTTGAAAGAGCCGCACGACTACACGAAGATGTGGAAGCAATGGGCATTCAGCAGTCTGCCGATGATTCCGTCCAAGTTCGGCATCAAACTCATCGACACGCCATCCATCCAAAAACAGTTTCACATTATTGAAACGCTGATGCAAAAGGCCGACCGCATCGTCAACTGCGGGGATGCCGGCCAGGAAGGCGAACTCATCCAGCGCTGGGTGATGCAGAAGGCACGCGCCAACTGTCCCGTTGACCGTCTTTGGATTTCCTCGCTGACGGAAGAAGCCATCCGCGAAGGATTCAAGCAGCTGAAAGACCAGTCCAACTACCAATCGCTTTACGAAGCCGGGCTCTCTCGTGCCATCGGCGACTGGCTGCTGGGAATGAACGCCACCCGCCTTTACACGCTCAAATACGGCAAAGACCGCCAAGTCCTGTCCATCGGACGCGTACAAACGCCCACCCTTGCCCTCATCGTCAAACGATATTGGGAAATCAAGAACTTCGTGCCAACGCCTTACTGGGTTCTTTCCACCATCTACAGAGACACCGTCTTCACCGCCACCAAAGGCAAATACCAAAGTGTAGAAGACGGGCAGACCGACTTGCAAAACATTATCGGCAAGGACTTCACCGTCACCGACATCAGCATAAAAAAAGGAAAAGAAGCGCCACCCCGCTTGTACGACCTTACCTCATTGCAAGTGGAATGCAACAAAAAATACAGTTATTCGGCCGAACAAACCTTGCAAACCATACAAAGTTTGTACGAAAAGAAGCTCACCACCTACCCGCGCGTAGATACGACGTACCTCAGCGACGACATTTATCCCAAATGCCCGTCCATTTTGCAGGGAATCACCAACTATGCCAATTTGACGGCACCGCTTTTAGGCAAGAAGTTACCCAAAAGCAAAAAGGTCTTCGACAACAGCAAGGTCAGCGACCACCACGCCATCATACCCACGGGACAGAACCCGAAATTCCAGCTTTCGCCCGAAGAAGCCAATGTTTACGACGAAGTATGCCGACATTTCATTGCCGTCTTTTACCCCGACTGCACCGTCTCCAACACGACGGTGTTGGGCATTGTGGAAAAGGTTGACTTCAAAGCCACGGGCAAGCAGATTTTAGACCCCGGTTGGCGCGTGGTCATCGGCAACGACAAAAGCAGCGAAAAAAACGAAAAAGCCGACAAAAACGACGGTGACGAAGAAGAGAAAAACGAAAATTCGGTACTACCGGCATTTACCCCAGGCGAACACGGTCCCCACGAACCAAAACTGAGCGAAAAAACGACCACCGCTCCCAAGCCCTACACCGAAGCGACCCTATTGCGCGCGATGGAAACCGCCGGAAAGCTGGTGGATGACGAAAGTCTGCGGGAAGCATTGAAGGAAAACGGCATCGGACGTCCTTCCACCCGGGCCGCCATCATCGAAACACTTTTCAAGCGAAACTACATTCACAAGATCCGGAAATCGTTAGAACCAACCCCAACCGGAATAGAACTCATCGGGCTCATCAAGGAAGAACTGCTCAAAAGTGCCGAATTGACCGGCATCTGGGAAAAGAAGCTCCGCGAAATAGAACAAAACAAATACTCCGCAACACAATTCCTGGACGAACTCAAACAAATGGTCAACGACATCGTGCTGCAAGTTCTACGCGACGACAGCGACCGCCGCCAAAACGCCAATCCCGACAGCATCATCGGGCAAACTTGTCCAATCTGCCACAAAGGGCACATCATCAAGGGGAAAACCGCCTACGGCTGCTCGGAGTGGAAAAGTGGCTGTCCGTGGAGACAAAAATTTTAGTACTTTTGCACAATTATTTACACTAAAAGTTTTCAACTATGAAAAAGATCTTTTTTTTAATCGTCCTCAGCTTCATTTTCGCCACCTCCTGTGCCGGTCCCGACAAACCCATTGCCGTATCGCAACTGCCTGCCGCCGCCCAAAACTTCATCAAAACGAACTTCGCTTCGAACAAAGTCTCTCACGCCTTTATTGATGAAGGATTTTCCACCGAATATGAAGTCTATTTTGAAAATGGAAACCAAATAGAATTTGACAAAAACGGTCAATGGAAAGAGGTGAAGTGCATAATCGGAAAAGTTCCCGCCAAAATCATTCCCGCCAGCATCAGCAAATATGTCGCCCAATATTTTAGCGGAACCGACATCATCAAAATCAAAAAAGACAGACGAGGTTACGAAGTTGAACTGAGAAACGATATCGAATTGGAATTTGACTTGAAAGGAAACTTCGTCAAAATGGATGACTAATCAGTATAAAATATTAAAAATCAACATTTTACACACAATCATTCAGAAATAAAATAAATTTTATTGAAAAATGACTATGTATTGATATTTTTTGTATTTTTGCACTCCAAAATTAGAGAACAATTAAAAATAAATAATAATGAAAAAAGGCATTCATCCAAAAGAGTATAGAACAGTGGTTTTCAAAGACATGTCAAACGAAATCGCTTTTATGACGAAGTCAACCGTTGCAACGAAAGACACCATTGTTTGGGAAGACGGCAAGGAATACCCCTTGATTAAATTGGAAATTTCTAACACATCACACCCATTCTTCACCGGTAAGATGAAATTGGTTGACACCGCTGGTCGTGTTGATAAATTCCGTAGCAAATATGGTAATTTCAGCAAAAAGAACTAATCTTTATTGCTTCTTGATAAAAAGGTGGGATTGTGTAAATTCCACCTTTTTTTATTCTCATCACCACTATGAAAATTACCTTAAAAATGGTTGCTTTTGCCATTTAAAATGTCAATTTTTTTCCGTACTTTTGCCCCTCAATTTTTTAGAATATGGACGACATCTCTCTCATCAACGAATTTTTGAATAACGAATCCAATTTCATACCTCTGTTTTCTTCTGATGATGAAGAAACGCTGAAGAAAGAAATGGTTCCCGAACAACTTCCGATATTGCCTTTGCGCAACACCGTCCTGTATCCGGGAATGGTGATACCCATCACGGTGGGACGCACCAAGTCCATACGACTTGCCCAAGAGTTCAGCCGCGGGAATGCCCCCATCGGCGTGGTGGCGCAAAAGGACAACGAAGTGGAAGAACCGCAGTTGGAAGACTTGTACAAGGTGGGGACTTTGGCCCATATCCTAAAATACCTCTCTATGCCCGACGGCAGCGTAACCATCATTGTCCGCGGATTGAAACGCTTTGAAATCAAGGAATTGGTGCAGACAGATCCTTACTACAAAGCCTCTGTGACAGAATTTCTCACCAACGACTTTGATCCTGAAATTTTGAAAAAACGCACCTTCACGGCATTGATTTCCTCTATTCGCGACACGGCTGTTTCCATTATCAAGAAATCGCCCCAGCTGCCGCAAGAAAGCGCAATTGCCTTGAAGAATATCGACAGTTTCTCATTCTTGCTCAGCTTCATTTCTTCCAATCTGTCGGTCAACGTTTCCGTTAAGCAGCACCTTCTTGAAATGCAGGATATTGAAGAACGTGCCAAACAAATTCTCAAATTATTGAACAACGACCTGCAAATGCTGGAGCTGAAAAATCAGATCCAGCATAAATCCAAGCAGGAATTAGACAAACAGCAGCGCGAATATTTCCTCAACCAACAGATCAAAACCATTCAACAGGAATTGGGCGGTTCTCCTACGGAAAAGGAATACAACGACCTCAAGGAAAAGGGGAAAAAGAAAAAATGGAACAAGGAAACCAAGTCTTTATTTGAGAAAGAACTCGATAAACTCCATCGCACCAATTCTATGACACCGGACTATTCCGTGCAACTCAATTACCTTGAACTGTTGGTTGAACTCCCCTGGAATGAATACACCGAAGACAATTTCGACCTGGAACGTGCCCGGAACATTTTAGACCACGACCATTTTGGTCTGGAAAAAGTCAAAGAACGCATCATTGAATATTTGGCGGTACTCAAGTTAAAAGGCGATATGAAATCGCCCATCTTGTGTTTGGCAGGCCCTCCGGGCGTGGGCAAGACCTCTCTTGGTCATTCCATTGCCGAAGCCTTGGGTCGCAAATACATTCGTATGTCGTTGGGCGGCCTGCACGACGAATCGGAAATCAGAGGTCATCGCAAAACCTACATCGGAGCCATGCCGGGCCGCGTAATCCAAAATATGCGCAAAGCCGGCTGTTCCAACCCCGTTTTTGTCTTGGACGAAATCGACAAGGTGACCGGAATGACCGCTCAAGGCGACCCGTCCGCCGCATTGCTGGAAGTTCTTGACCCTGAACAAAACAATGCCTTTTACGACAATTACCTCGAAACAACTTTCGACTTATCTAAAGTACTCTTTATCGCAACCGCCAACAACCTCGGCAACATCCACCCCGCCCTGCTCGACCGTATGGAAATCATCGACATTGCCGGCTATTTGATGGAAGAGAAAATCCAAATCGCCAAGAAGCACCTGATTCCCAAACAATTGAAAGAACACGGCATCAAAAGGTCAGCTTTGTCTTTTTCCGACAAAATCATTGAGAAAATCATTGCGGAATACACCCGCGAATCGGGTGTGCGTCTTTTGGACAAAACCATCGCGCGCATCATCCGCAAGCGTGCCGCCCAGTTGGTACAAAACGACACAATGGAAAAGAAAATCTCCGCAGAAGAATTACCCAAACTCTTAGGCTCACCCATTTTTCAAAAGGAAAAATCCATCGACAACGATGTTCCCGGTGTGGCCACGGGCTTGGCCTGGACTTCCGTGGGCGGAGAAATCCTCTTTGTGGAGGCCATCACCAGTCCCGGCAAAAACGGACTCACGATGACGGGCAATCTGGGCGACGTGATGAAGGAATCGGCCACCATTGCTTACGAATATCTCAAAGCGCACGCCGAAGAATACGACATCAAGGCCAAGACTTTTGAAACACAAAAAATACATATTCACGTGCCGGAAGGCGCCACACCCAAAGACGGTCCATCGGCCGGCATTACCCTGCTTACCGCTATGATTTCGGCCTTTACCGGCAGAAAAGTCCGCAACAAGATTGCAATGACGGGAGAAATCACCTTGCGAGGAAAACTTCTTCCGGTCGGTGGCATCAAGGAAAAGATACTGGCAGCCAAACGCTGCGGCATATTCGACATCGTTTTATCTTCTGAAAACAAAAAAGACATTGACGACATCAAGGAAAATTTCATTGAAGGAATGAATTTTCACTATTTTAGTGCAATGAAAGACGCTATAGACTACACTATTTTATAAGATTATGCACAAAAACTCTTTTCCTTTAGTTTTTAAAGACAAAATATTTTCCAAAAGATGGATAATGTCCTATTTATCGCTTATCGTGGGCTGCTTTTTATTGGCCATCGGTTATGCTTTTTTTATGACACCCTATAAAATCACGCCAGGCGGCATTTATGGTATTTCCATCGTGCTGCACCACAAATTCGGATTTCCCGTCGGTATGGGTGCCTTATGCTTCAACCTGCCGCTTACGCTGATTGGACTGTGGTTGTTAGGTCCTCGTTTTGGGCTCAAAACCTTTATCGGATTTACGCTCACCGCCCTCTTTACCGACGGTGCCATTTGGCTTTGGGGCAGCGATCCGTTAAACTTGCACGATGAAGTGCTACTGGCTGCCATTTTCGGCGGCGTCGTCATCGGTGTCGGTGTGGGACTCATCTTCAAGGCCCGTGCCTCCAGCGGCGGCACCGATGTAATTGCTTCTATTTTAGCAAAATACACCCGATTTCCTCTCGGAAGTATGCAAATGGCCGTCGATTCCGTCATCGTGGTCATTGGTTTTTTGGCATTTCAAGATTGGAAAATTCCTTTGTACTCCTTTCTCACCATCTTCCTGATGGGACGAATCATCGATGTCATCATGCGCGGTTTCTCCGATGACAAAAGCGTGCTTATCATCTCCGACAACAGCGAAGAAATCCGTAAACGAATCATCTACGACCTCCATCGCGGCGGCACAATCTTGAACGGCAAGGGAATGTATTCAAAAAATGACAAGGAAGTGTTGCTGAGCGTCGTGAACAGAAGAGAAGTCGCAGATTTGCAACAATATATTTTCGCGATTGACCCTACTGCCTTCATCGTCATCTTAGACTCTCACGAAATCATTGGCGAAGGATTTAAATCGTTGGCCGAAAAGGTGGAATAACCTCGTTTAACGGCATTTACCTCATTTCTCGCGTAGATTACGGTTCACTATTCTCTAATTTTGAGAGTACGGCAACTGCAATTTCTTCGGGAGCAATACTTCTCAGGCAACGCCAATCGCCAAAACGACATTTTTTATTCCCATAAATGCTGCAAGGCCGGCAAGGCAGATCTTTTTGGATCACATTATCCAAAGCTTGTCCCCAACCCAGGAAACCGCCCAAGGGATGCGTCGCACCCCAAATACTCACGACGGGAATACCTGTCAGGGAAGCCAAATGCATATTGCCACTATCCATAGACAGCACCAACCGCAAGCGACTCATTAATTGCAATTCTTCCCCCATATTGGCTAATTTTCCGACCACGGACTCCGTATTTTCATAGCGTTCCGCCCACTGTTCCATCAACAACTTTTCGCCTTCACCCGCGCCAAACAAGTAAACGTGCGTCTTTTTTGCCAAGATAGAAACCACCTTTTCCATCATTTCCAAAGGATAAATCTTTCCCTGATGAGCCGCAAACGGTGCGATGCCTATCGCATTTTCCTTGACAGCAGCCGACGGCAAGAGAGAAAACGGCTGATGAAAGTCCATTTTCACAGGAAAGCCCAAGTCTGCAAAAACATCCTGATATCGTTCGAAAGAAGTGCGTTGTTGCGTTTTATTATCGGCACGAATAAACTTTCGGCGCCGACATCTGTCCTTATGTATATATGACACCGGCAAGCCCTTCAACGCAAACCGGCCACGTAAGAATTGTGTTCGGATCACATTGTGCAAATCAGCGATATGCGTAGGATTCAACGCCATCAATTCCCGAAACAGACGATTTAGTCCCTTAATTCCTTGATATTGCTTCAAATCCACGCCCACAAAGGAAACATTGTCGGGCAAGTGACGCATAATGCTTTCCACAAAGGGACGGCTGACAAAGACGAAATTCACTTCCGGATATTGTCGTGCCAAGGCATCCACCACGGGGACGGACATTAAAATGTCGCCCAGGGCAGAAAACCGAAAAATCAGCATTTTGGATTTCACTTTTTTCCGTATAAAACAGGATTGGTAGCAGGATCGTTGTACATTTTCATCTGCTTATAGACCTTCATATATTTGCGTCCTGCCTCAAAATCTGCCAGGAGTTGGTCGATAGCCGTACTCAGATCTTCTTTTTGAGTCAACAAAACCGACAATTTCAGCTGACACGTTTCGCGGTGTTGTGCCGTAGCATCCGTGCGTTCGGTCTGTTCGCGCATGTGGAAAATCTTCAGGGCCAGGATGCTCAACCTGTCAACAGCCCACGCGGGACTTTCCGTATTGATAGTCGCGCCGGGCATCGCTTTCACCTCGTGGTATTGGGTATAAAAATAGCTATCGATTTTTTCCACCAAATCTGTTCTATCCTGATTACTTTTGTCGATTCGGCGCTTCAATTTCAATGCTTCCACCGGATTGATATTCGGGTCTCTAATGATGTCTTCCAAATGCCATTGCACGGTATCAATCCAATTTTTCAAATACAAATCCGACTCAATGGTTCCGGCATTATACGGATTTTGAATCGGCGCATCCACATCATCCTGCCGATGGTAATCGGAAATCGCTTTTTCGAAAATAGGACAAGCCAACGCTGCAAACTTCATATAATCAATAGTATTTTGTCAATATATCAAAAAGGCAAAATTACAAATAATTTATGACATCACATTGATAATTGAAAAATTTTGAAGTAAAAAAATGGAATTATGACGTTTGGTCTTGTATAAGAGAATTTTTTCTTTTCCGTTACTTTCTTTATAACCCAAAGAAAGTAACCAAAGAAAGGTTTCCCGCTGACTAAGCGTTTGCTACAAATCGGGCAGTTGTCGGCTAAACGCTGAAACTCGCTGGCCTCGCACGCTTGGCCAGCTCAAACAGACAGCGTTCTTAACGCCGCCACCCGCCTCGATTTGTCACGCAAGCCACTTAGAAGGCGGATGATATAAAGTGCCGCGGGGAGGATTGCCGACATCCGGTGCGGCACGGGCTGTGAATGCGTGTTGGAACCATACAAGGTTGATGCGAACTCGCCAATGTGGCATTCGTGGTTGAAAAGGAACAAAAAAATAAATAATGCCGATATAGGAACCTCCGGCGCACCGCATTTCCACATCAGCGAAAAACCTTTTTTAAGGTGGCAAAACAACGAAATTTTTAGGTATATTTGCACGCAAAAAAAATTCGATTATGATTACAGTCCAGATTAAAAACAACAATACAAGCAAAGAAGTTCCTTTTGGCACTTCATTGCAAGAATTGGCCGAGAGCGAAGGCATCAAAATGGACTTTCCCATCGTAGGTGCGTTGGTCAACAACAAGAACAGACCTATTTCCTACCGTATTCACAAGCCCTGCCTCATCCAATTCTTTGACTTGACCTCGACCTACGGTCATTTTATGTACGAAAGATCGATGTTTTTCCTTTTGTACAAAGCGGTCAAGGACATTTTGCCGAAAGAAGTCAAATTGAGGATCTCGCACTCCATTTCCGGAGGAAAATATTGCGAACTGGACAACCTTGACCGGCCTTTGGACCAAAATTTAGTCAATCAGCTGACGAAACACATTCAAGCCACGATTGCGCAAGACCTTCCTTTTGAACGTTTGGTGCTTCCCACCCAGGACGCAGTGGAAATCTTCAAGGAAGAAGGATTGGAAGACAAGTACGAACTGCTTCGCAACCGCCGCCAAATCTACACTTCCGTGTATCGTTTAGGCGACGCGCACAACTATTATTATGGCAACCTACTTCCCTCCACTCGCTACATTCACCTCTTCGGACTTGATTTATACGCATCGGGAATGCTGCTCAAAATTCCTCAGCCCAACCACCCCACGACCTTGTCTCTCAACCACCCGGTACCCAAGCTGTTTTCCATTTACAAGGACTACAAAATCTGGGCCAACAAGATTGGCGTTCCTTACGTCTATAAACTAAATCAGAAAATCGCGGAAGGGAAGATCCAGGACACCATCCTCGTCACGGAATCATACCACGAGAAATTACTGGCGAAAATTGCCGACACGATTCACGAGCGCGACAGTAAAATCGTCCTCATCAGCGGACCGTCAAGCTCTGGAAAAACCACGACCTGCAAACGCTTGTCGGTACAATTGTCCATATTGGGCTACGACCCGGTTCAGATTTCCGTTGACGACTTTTTCGTGGAACGGGAAAACACGCCATTGGACGAAAACGGAGAAAAGGACTTTGAAAGCATTGACGCCATTGACCTGCCGCTGTTTAACAAGACCCTCAACGAACTTTTGGAAGGCAAAGAAGTTCCACTACCCACTTTTGACTTCCAAACGGGACATAAATTCTGGAAGGGCAACACCATCAAAATGGAGGAGAATTCCATTTTGGTGATTGAAGGCATTCACTGTCTCAACCCGCGACTCACCGAGCAAATTGACGACTCGCTCAAATTCAAGTTATTCGTTTCGGCCTTGACCAGCATTTCCATTGACCGGCAGAACCCGATTCCAACCACGGACAACAGACTGATACGAAGGATTATACGGGATTATAACTACCGCGGCTATTCTGCCCAGGAGACCATAAGCAGGTGGGCCAGCGTACGACGGGGCGAGAACAAGAACATTTTTCCGTATCAGGAGAATGCCGATGCCATGTTCAACACGTCGCTCATTTGCGAAATGGGGGTATTGAAACAATACGCCGTTCCCATTTTATTGGCCGTTCCGGAAACAAGTGTCGAATTTGCGGAAGCGTACCGACTACTCAAATTTCTGTCCTATTTCAAGGTCATACCCGAAAAGAACATTCCCGGCACTTCCATTCTTCGCGAATTTGTAGGAGGAAGCAAGTTTAGCTATTAAGACGGCCACCCCTCCTTAAAAGGAGGGGAATTAAACAGCATCTTGGCTTCCTTCACGTCTCAACCCTCAACCCTCAATCCTAAACCCTACACAGCAACCACCCCGGCCTGACGGCCACCCCTCCTTAAAACGAGGGGAATTAAACAGCATCTTGGCTTCCTTCACGTCTCAACCCTAAACCCTCAACCCTAAACCCTAAACTTGCGGGAGCGATGGGAGCGGGCACGGAGCGCCGGCGCCTGCCTTACGGCCGTTGGCGGAAAAGAGCGACTGGAAGGAGCTACTTTTCCGCCATCACGGGCGTGGCAGGCGCCAAGCGAAGTAAAGCGGACAGCGCGACGGCCCCGCCAGGTGCCGGGCCGCCCAAAAACAAAAGACATATCAAGAAAAATTTATAAACAACGTGAATTTCTCTGCGTTATGTGAAAAAAATTTTGTAAATTTGCACGCTTATATATAAAGAACAAAATTATTATCAAAAAAATAAAAGCTATGAATAAATTTATCACTGTAGAAGAAGCCGTTTCAAAAGTTAAAAGCGGCATGACCGTAATGATTGGTGGTTTTTTGGCTGCTGGCACTCCCAACAGAATCGTTGAGGCATTATCCAAAAGCGATGTCAAAGATTTAACCATCATTGCCAACGACACCGCGTATCCTGACAAGGGCATCGGCTTGTTGATTACCAACAAGCAGGTTAAGAAAGTCATTGCTTCCCACATCGGAACCAATGCCAATACCATCCAGCAGCTTAACGACAAGGAACTTGTGGTTGAATTTTCACCGCAGGGCACATTGGCAGAACGCATTCGTTGTGCCGGTGCGGGTTTAGGCGGTGTTCTTACCCCAACCGGTCTGGGAACTGTTATTGAAGAAGGCAAGGAAAAAGTTACCGTTGACGGCAAGGAATACTTATTGGAAAAGCCGTTGCACGCCGACATCGCGCTGATTGGCGCCAACATTTGTGACGAAACGGGAAACGCCATCTACAAAGGAACCACTCAGAATTTCAACCCTATGATGGCCACCGCAGCCGACGTGGTTATCGTTGAGGCACAAGAAGTGGTGAAGACGGGAGCCATTTCAATGGAACAGGTTCACACTCCCGGCATCTTCGTGGATTATATCGTGAAATAGAGTTTTAAAAGTTAAAAGTTAAAAGTTAAAAACTATGGAAAAAGTTACATCAATGATAAGATTGAGAATGAGTTCTCAAGATGCCCATTACGGCGGAAATTTGGTTGACGGGGCCCACATGCTTGCTTTATTTGGCGACGTGGCCACCGAATTGCTGATTATCCAGGACGGTGACGAAGGTTTGTTCTGTGCCTACGACAATGTTGAATTTTTGGCACCTGTTTTTGCCGGCGACTACATTGAAGCCGTTGGCGAAATCACCCACGTGGGCAACACTTCCCGCAAGATGGTTTTCGAAGCCCGCAAAATCATCGCTCCACGCACCGACATCAGTGCTTCCGCTGCCGACGTATTGCCAGAACCCATCGTGGTCTGCCGTGCCAGCGGCACTTGCGTAGTTCCCAAACAATGTCAACGTAAAAACAAATAAAGTATGGAAAAACTGATTATCACAGCCGCCATCTGCGGTGCAGAAGTTACACAAGAACAGAATCCCGCGGTACCTTACACCGTGGCCGATATCGTTCGCGAAGCCAAGTCTGCCGTTGACGCCGGTGCTGCCATCGTACACCTCCACGTGCGCGAAGACGACGGTACGCCAACCCAAAGCAGAGCGCGTTTTCAAGAATGTGAAGAAGCCATTTACAAGGCTTGTCCAGACGTCATCCTGATTCCCTCAACGGGAGGCGCGGTAGGTATGACTCCAGACGAACGCTTGCAGTCCACCGACACCACTCCGCTTCCGGAGATGGCCACTTTGGATTGCGGCACCTGCAATTTCGGAGACGAAATTTTCGACAACACGATGCCCACGATGCGTGCTTTTGGCAAACGTATGATGGAACGCGGCATCAAGCCCGAATATGAATGCTTTGAAATGGGTCATTTGGACACCATTCTCACGATGGCACGCAAAGGTGAAGTTCCCGGAGCTCCTATGCAGTTCAACTTTGTATTGGGCGTTCCAGGATGTACTCCCGCCACGGTTGGCAACCTCTGCTGGTTAGTCAACAACATTCCCGCAGGCTCCACCTGGACCGTTACCGGCATTGGCCGTCACGAATTTCCGATGGCCGCGGCCGCTATCGCCATGGGTGGCAATGTACGCGTGGGTTTTGAAGACAACCTCTACCTCTCCAAAGGCGTCTTAGCCAAGTCAAACGGAGAATTGGTGGCAAAAGTTGTCAGAATCGCCAACGAATTGGGTCGCGGCGTAGCCACATCCGCCGAAGCAAGAGAAATTTTAGGTTTAAAAAAATAACTAACGATTATCAATTATGGATTTCAGTTTAACAAAACAAGAACAGCTGTTTTTGCAAATGATTCGCGAATTTGCTGAAAACGAGGTTAAACCTTTGGCAGCAGAAGTCGATGAAGAAGAAAGATTTCCTATGGAAACCGTCGAAAAAATGGCAAAAATAGGCATTATGGGTATTCCAATCCCTAAACAATACGGTGGTCAAGGCGGTACAAACCAGATGTACGGAATGGCTGTCGAAGAACTTTCACGCGTATGTGCCACAACGGGCGTTATCGTTTCCGCACACACTTCTTTGTGTATGAACCCCATCCTGGAATACGGTACCGAAGAACAAAAGCAGAAATACCTGCCCAAATTGGCCAAGGGCGAATGGATTGGCGCTTTCGGTCTGACCGAACCCAACGCCGGCACCGATGCCGCCATGCAGCAGACGATGGCTGTTGACGCCGGCGACAAATGGATTTTGAACGGCACCAAGATTTTCATCACCAATGCCGCTTTTGCCAACGTTTTCATCGTGATGGCCATGACCGACAAGTCGCAAGGCACCAGAGGCATTTCCGCCTTCATCGTTGAAAAAGGTTTCAAGGGTTTCTCTATCGGCAAGATGGAAAAGAAAATGGGTATCCGCGGTTCCGCGACCTGCGAATTGATTTTCGAGAACTGCGAAGTTCCAAAGGAAAACCTCTTGGGTGAACTTGGAAAAGGTTTCAAAATCGCCATGCAGACCCTCGACGGTGGCCGTATCGGTATCGCCTCACAGGCCCTTGGTATCGCACAAGGCGCTATGGACGAAACCATCAAATACACGAAGGAACGTAAACAGTTCGGCAAAGCCATCGCCGCTTTCCAGAACACGCAGTTCCAATTGGCCAACCTTGAAACGAGAGTTCAAGCCGCTCGTCTCCTGGTTCGTCAGGCCTCATACAAGAAAGACATGCACCTTCCCTACTCTGTAGATGCAGCCATGGCAAAATTGTTTGCCGCGGAAACTGCCATGGAAGTAACGACCAAGGCCGTTCAATTACACGGTGGTTATGGTTACACCCGTGAATATCCGGTGGAAAGAATGATGCGTGATGCTAAGATCACCGAAATCTACGAAGGAACTTCCGAAGTTCAACGTATGGTTATCGCAGGTAAATTATTAAAATAATCCAGTAGAAATTATGAAAATAGTAGTTTGTATAAAACAGGTTCCGGACACTACCGAAATCAAAATCAACCCGGCCACCGGCACGCTTATCCGTGATGGTGTTCCCAGTATTATGAATCCCGACGACAAAGGCGGTTTGGAAATGGCGCTGCGCCTGAAAGACCAGTATGGTGCAGAAGTGACCGTTATCACGATGGGGCCTCCTCAGGCCGAAGCTATCCTTCGCGAAGCTTTCGCTATGGGGGCCGACCGTGCCATCCTGCTTACCGACCGTGCTTTCGCCGGTGCCGACACCTTGGCCACCTCCAACGCATTGGCTGGTGCTCTGAAATGCATTGACTATGACTTGATTATCGGCGGCCGCCAAGCTATCGACGGTGACACCGCACAAGTAGGTCCCGAAATGGCAGAACACCTCCAACTTCCTCAGATTTCCTACGTTACCAACGTGGAATATGACGGCAAGAAGAACTTGACAGTGAAGAAGGAAACAGAAAACGGCTACCAAATGCTTTCTGTTGAAATGCCTTGCCTACTGACCGTTTTGGCCACCGCCAACAAGGCCCGTTATATGAGCGTGGCCGGCATTATGGAAGCTTTCGACAAGGAAGTGGAAATTTGGACCGCCGACAAGATTGACGTTGACAGAGCCAAATTAGGTCTGTCAGGTTCCCCCACCCGCGTCAAGAAATCTTTCACCAAGGCCCAAAAGGGTGCTGGCGAAACTTTTGAAGTGGATGCCGAAGAAGCTGTCAACATCATCATCAGCAAATTAAAAGAAAAACACATCATCTAATCGGCTTTCGTCGGTAATAAAATAATATTGTAATTATGGAAAAAACAGATTATAAGAACGTATATGTTTTCGTTGAACAACGCAACGGCGAAATCCAGTCCGTGGGATTGGAATTGTTGGGCAAAGCCCGCGACTTGGCCACTGTTCTGAACGAAAAAGTTATTGCCATCCTTGCCGGTGATCAAGTGAAACAACACGCCCAGTACTTAATCGAAATGGGTGCTGACGAAGTAATTTGCATGGATGCTCCCGAATTGAAGGATTACCTCACAGAACAATATTCTCAAGCCATTTATCAGATGGTTCAAAAATTCCAACCCAGCATCTTGATGTTCGGTGCCACCACCATCGGTCGTGACCTCGCTCCAAGATTGGCTGCCCGCTTGGGAACCGGTCTTACCGCCGACTGTACCAAGTTGGAAATCTCCGAAGAAGGCGAATTGATGATGACACGTCCCGCTTTCGGCGGCAATCTGATGGCTACCATTATGTGTACCGAACACCGTCCTCAAATGTCAACTGTTCGTCCAGGCGTGATGCAGAAAATGACTCGCGACACCAACCGAAAAGGCACCGTCATCGACTTCGCCCCCAACTTCGATTCTTCAAAATTCAAAGTTAAATTATTGAAGGAAGTGAAGGAAGACAAGAATGCCGTTGATATCCAGGCTGCCAAGATTTTGGTTTCCGGTGGTCGTGGCGTCGGTTGCGCAGAAGGTTTCAAGAAATTGCAAGCCCTCGCTGACGTTCTCGGCGGTCAGGTTTCTTCTTCCCGTGCCATGGTCGATGCCGGCGTTATGCCACACGACCGTCAGGTAGGTCAAACCGGTAAGACCGTTCGTCCAAACGTATATTTCGCTTGCGGTATTTCCGGCGCCATCCAGCACTTGGCAGGTATGGAAGAATCCGACTACATCATCGCCATCAACAAAGACAAATATGCTCCTATCTTCCAGGTGGCAGACCTCGGTCTCGTTGGCGATTTGAACAAGGTTGTGCCTTTGTTGACCGAAAAACTGGCTAAGGAAATTCAAAAGTAATTTCCCCGATCCGAGATGACAAATATTGCCGTAATTGGAGCGGGCGCCGCTGGTTTGTTCTTGACCAAGTTGCTTTCGGAATCAACACACGCCAATATTTTTGTCTTCGAAAAAACCGGCAAGCCGGGATATAAAATCAAGGCTTCCGGCGGCGGAAAAGCCAACATATTAAACACTCAAATTAGCGGTGAATGCTACAACAATCCGGCATTCATCGCTAATTTATTATCTTTCGTCAACTACGAAACCATCCGTTCCGAATTTCAAAAAATGGGACTCAAGATGACCGTTGACGAAGAAAACAGGGTTTATCCCAGCACTTTTTTCTCACAAACAGTTTTGGACGTACTCCTACACCAACTATCTGAAAAAGTGCATTTTATCTACAATTATGAAGTACAGCACATCCAGCGGGAAAAGCAACAATACCTCATCAACGACTACCCTACCCGCTTCGACAAGGTAGTGATTGCTTCAGGAAGTCCCGCCGGGATGATTGGCAAGAACAGAAAAAATTTCAATCTATATTTAAATGATTTAAATATAATAAAAGAAGACTTTCTTGCCTCTTTGGTAGGATTCAAAATCAAGAATTACCCAGCCATTCTTTCCGGCTGCCGTTGCAAAGCCATCTGTACGCTTTACCAGGGAAAGACGCCCATTCACCAGGAAGAAGGCGAAGTAACCTTTAAGGATGACGGCATCTCTGGAATTGTAATTCTCAATTTATCAGCATATTACAACAGACTAAACGACAAGAAGCGCTGCTCTGTCCACCTCAATTTGATGTATGACGACAATGCCTACGACGTGGCAGGACATTGGCAGCGATTCCACAGTTTTTGCGGTATCATTCATCCCAAGCTGAACAGACTTTACGAACAAAAACCTTTCGACCTGCGCAATTTGGTGCTTGAAATCAGCGAACCTTACGAACTGGAATTTGCACAGGTTTGTCACGGAGGCATCGTCTTGGACGAAATCAACGAGGACTTTGAGCTAAAAAAGCATCCCAACATCTATGCCATCGGAGAAGCCCTCAACATTGACGGCATCTGCGGCGGCTACAACCTTTTCTTTGCCTGGGCAAGTGCCTGGGTAGTTGCACAAAAATTTCAGAGTTACTTTTTTGCCACCCAAAGAAAGTAACCAAAGAAAGACTGAACTTCGATTTGTCATGCCATCCGCTCGATAGGCAAAGGAAATGAACGGAGTCCGTTCAAAATTCCTCTATTTTTCAGAATTATCCATTTTCGTCTTGTCGTCATTCCGACTTCGCCACGCTCCGTCGGAATGACGACAAGTCTTTGGGCAAGATTTCATATTTTCAATCCTGAGCAACGCGGGCGTGAATGACTGTTGGTCGGTAATATCCCTAAAAGTGTGTATTTTTGTTTTTTCATTTTGTATTTGCAAAAGTATTCATTTTTTTTTGATTTACGTCAACTTGAAAGTTTTCGTTTTTCATAACGGAATGCCGTTACGGGAAACAGGTATGTCTGTCTTGACATTGCGACATACCCCAGCAGCAGTATTGTCGCATCCGCATTCGGAAGGGCGCCCCTCATGCGCGTCGTCCTTTTATAGTCCCTGTTCAGCCGTTCTATCCAGTTCGTCGTGTAGATCATGCTTCTGACGTGGTAGTCGTAGTTCAGGTAGGTGAAGTAGTATTGTGTCCGTCCGCTCTTGAGGATATTGCCGAACGAAGGATAGTGCTTCCTCCATTTCTCGCAGAAACGGCACCACCTTTCCAGCCCATTCTCTATGCTGTCGTCCTTTTCGTCACACACAAACACCTTCTTCAAATCATCCGCTATTTCAGCCTTATGGATGGCTTTCGCCCTTTTCTGGCATTCACGCTGTCAACGCGACGAGCGGGTATGAAGGTCGCATCAATATACAGGATTGGATAATAGCTCTCAAGACGCCTTTCAAGCCACTCGGAGACTTCTTCCCGGACGTAGTCGAACATCCTGCTGACCTGGCTGCTGCCGTACGATTTCCCGTATATCTCGCCGAACAGGTCGCCCACCTGTTCCGTGGTCAGTCCTGCTCCATAGAGCTTGAACGCTATCTGTTTGGCTTCATCCTCCTGATTCCGCAACAGCCCGAGTCTCTGCGGATAGAAGTTCCCGTTGCGCGTCCTCGAAACCTTCAATTCCAAAAGTTTTCCGTGTCCGTACGTCTTCCTGAACCGATAGCCGTTGCTCAAATCCCCATTCGCCTGGTTGTGCTCGTTGCGTTCTGCCTTCATCAGAATTTCAAGACTCATTCTTAAAATCTCTTCAATTCCCGCACCATTTTTGATGATGTCTTCTAAAATTTCGTAATTTTGCGCTTGTGTAAAATT
>JAZLHE010000042.1:0-19292 GCA_045616665.1 Bacteroidales bacterium
CAGCTTCTGCAACTTCATGGTCAACTCAGTGGCTGCCATCGCTGCCTACTGCTTCTTCCCAAAGAAACCATCCATCGCAGTAGATACTTATTTCGATAACCAGCTGGTTCTCTTTTAGTTGCTTATATCGAACTCACGTTATATTAGAGATATGAGAATGAATTTTCTTAGTTCTTTTTTTTAGATAAATTGTCGTATCTTTGCAAAGATTTAAAGATGAAGATGATGTACTTGCAGGTTTTTGACGATATGGCCCAATGCAACGACGCGGAAGTGCGCAGGTTGTTGCCTTTGGTGAGCGCACAGCGTCGTGAGGCCGCGTTGCGTTTCAAGTTCGTTATGGGACAATATGCCTGCCTGAAAGCATACGAGCTCCTGACCCAAGGCATCCGGCAAATCTTGCCACAACATTCCGAAAAACCAAACCCACTGCAACTTTGGAACGGCAATTTCGTCTATAATGAACACGGAAAGCCGTTCTTGCAAAGCAAATCCGATGGGCAACGCATTCCAAACGTGGATATTAACCTGAGCCATTGCAAAAACGGAATCGTCGTTGCCATCAGCGAACATCCCGTGGGGGTGGATATCGAGTCTTTCCACCGTTCCGATTCGGCATTGGTCAAACGTACAATGAATGATGCTGAAATTCAAAAAATCAACTGCTCCGACAATCCTGACATCACCTTCACGCGACTGTGGACCCAAAAAGAAGCCGTGCTTAAGCTGCTCGGAACCGGTCTCGTGGACAATCTTCCCGCAGTACTGAACGACTGCCACAGCAAGTATCAAATTGAGACTGTGGTGAATGAACAAAAACAATACGCTTGTTCCGTGGCCACATATCTAACCGACAAATAATCGATTATGGAAAAGAGCTCATTTTATGTATCTACCAAGAGGAAGGTGTTCCTTATCTTCTTTCTCCCAGTAATCATCTTGGTTGTCATTTCGGATTTTGGCTTTACAAAACTATGGATGCGTGAGGAAATCGATTATTATTGCCAAATAATGGATATCGGTATTGAACGTGTGGAAGTTCATCTGAAAAATGGCGATACGACAATGGCCAGAGATCTGTTGGACCGATATATGTTCGTGTCTGATAGTAAAAATATGTTCTATGATAAGGACGGCAATTTTGTTGTCGGACACCAAGTCCCTGAATTTATCAAAAATATCAAGGACATAGAATTTGATAAATTCATTTTGAAAAGGAACAAGGTCAATTATTATGTCGTTCTTGCCCACCAGTCATCATCTTCGGGTTCGTATCTGGTGGTGTGCTCTTCTGCAGAACCTTTGATACGCCACATTTTTATACAGTACACCTTTATGCTCTTGGCGGGTGGATTGGCGATAATATTGTCTATGTTTTTGTTTCGCAAATGGCTTGGTCCGAAGATTAAAAAGATGATTATGGCAAAAGAACGTATGGAAGCCGAGCTGGAAATTGCCCACAATGTTCAACAATATATGGTGCCGACCAATGAAAAGTTGGCCGAGGTGGGAAATTCGCAGGTTTACGGCTTTCTGAAACCGGCTCGCGAAGTGGGCGGAGACTTGTACAATTACATACTCGTGAAAAAAAACGACGCACAAGGCACCCCAACACCATATCTCTACTTCTGCATTGGCGACATCAGCGACAAGGGAACGCCGGCTGCCCTGATGATGGCCATTCACAATGAGGCGTTCTTCCAACAGGCGTCTTCTGGGCTTCCTCTGGAAAAAATCATCTTCGATATGAACAACTCCATTTCCAACGATAATCGTACGGATATGTTTTGCACGATGTTTGCCGCCTGTCTCAATATGAATACAGGTGATATGGAATTTATCAACGCGGGACACGATAAACCCTTACTCAATGGCGAATTTATTGACACCAAACACAATCGTCCGATAGGAATCACGCCCAATTACGAATTTCAAGTGGAACATCTTCAATTACAACCCAACGATGTATTGTTTTTATATACCGATGGCATAACCGAAGCCAAAACCAACGACAATCGCTTCTTCGGCAACGAGCGCCTGCTGGAATCCCTTCACAGTGCGGCACCCGACGACGATATCAAGCAGATTTCGGAACGTGTAATCGCCAACGTGGCCAACTTTGTCGGTGACGCCGAGCAGTTTGACGATATGACCATCTTAACTCTGAAGTTTAATATATAATTTATCATATTATGTTGACAGTCAATGTTATTAAGGAAACTGAACAAACCGTGTTGCAACTTGTCGGTTTGCTGGAGTCAAATTCGGCCGTTCAATTGGAAAACGCGGTGACGAAAGTGTTGGAAGAAGATGTCGCGAACGTCTGCTTGGATATGGAACAGCTCGAATACACTTCTTCCAAGGGATTGCGTATTATCTTGTCCTTACAAAAGGGCTTGCAGGCCAAGGGGGGCAATCTGACGCTTCGCCATATTCAACCTGCGGTGAAAGAGGTTTTCGAGGTGACCGGTTTTACCGATTTTATGGATATTCAATAATATCTTAAAATCCGTTGAAACTCATATACATCGGGGGTAACAACAAGAAAAATCCCACGATGATGAGTCCTAAAATAAACGGCCAGATGAATTTGAGCCATTTGGCGTAAGGTATTCTGGCAACGCCCAATACGCCAATCAGCACACCGGAAGTGGGCGTAATCATATTGGTGATGCCGTCGCCAAATTGGAAGGCCAATACCGTCAACTGTCTCGACAGGCCAATAATATCCGAAAATTCAGCCATCATCGGGATGGTTAAGGCCGCCTTGGCAGAACCGGAAGGAATAAACACGTTCAATACAGTTTGTATGGCATACATCGCACCGACGGCTCCTTCTTTCCCGCTGTCTGTCATCGCTTGCGAAATGCCGTGCAAAATCGTGTCGATGATTTTTCCGTCTTCCAAAATGATGATGATGCCACCCGCCAGACCCACCACCAATGCGGCGACCATAATGTCTTTGCAGCCATCTAAAAACAGTCTGATGATTTTGTCGAATTTCAAACTGTACGCGAGGCCCGTGGTCAATCCCATCGCAAAGAACAATCCGGCAATTTCCATCACATACCAGCCGTAACCCAACACGCCGACCACCAACATAATGATGGTGAGCAGCAAGAGCGTGAGGATGAAGTCGTGAACGGATTTTCGTGCGCCAAGAGCTCCCAACAGCACAAAAATGCCGGCGATAACGGGCATCAGCATAATATGGTATTGACCGTTGCCGATGGTGATGTCGGTATATGGAAAGCGAATCGCGCAAAAAATCATAACGGCAGCCACTACACCGTAAACCAGCCAGGTGGCCAGGGTAGAGGGGCGGCTTTCCACCTCCTTGGCATCCACCTGCTTGTCGCGCCAATAGGCATCTATTTCGAAGGTGATGGACTTTTGAGGATTCCGCTTTACATAATTGGCATAAACCAACGTGAAAACAATGGCGATAAGGCTAAAGACACACCAGCATACGAAACGATATTCAATGCCGGAAAACGGGGCGAGTCCCGAAAGTCCTTGCGCAATGCCAATGGTGAAAGGATTGAGCATGGCCCCGGCAAAACCTACGTGCGCCGCCACATAACACATCAACACGCCCGTAATGGAATCGTAACCCATCGATATGGCCAAGGGTACAAAAATGACAATGAAGGCAATGGTTTCTTCGCTCATCCCAAACACAGAGCCAAACAAGCTGAACATTAGCATGATCAGGATGATTATAATGTTATTGACTCCGATTTTTCCTAAAAGTTTATTCTGCTGCAGTCGTTGTGTCTTTTTGAGAAAAGAGAAAATCCCCACGTTGATGGCGTTGGTTTCGTTCATAATCCAAAAGCCGCCGCCAATCATCAAGATGAAGACGATAATGTTGGCAGTTCGTTCAAATCCCTTGTAAAATGCAGTAAAAACTTGCCAGGTTTGCGGCTGATTATCTACCTGGTGGAAAGAATCTGCCACGACGACATTGCGTTCGCTTCCGTCAACACTGATGGTTTGCCGGTCAAATTCCCCACCCGGGATAATCCAGGTCATCAAGGCACAAAGTACGATGATTGAAAAAACGATGGTAAAGGTATGTGGTATTTTCATTTTTTAATAATATTATTCGATTATTCGGTAAAAACGTGAAATTTTTATTTTTTTCCGCGTTGTTCATTCAAACTGTTGCGTTCCCAGAACACGCCATCGGTATAGCCCTGAATGCAGGAATCTTTGTCAGCCATTTGTAGGCGTTTGGCGGCCCACAGACAATATTCCTTGTTGATTTCTATGCCTAAAAAATGGCGCTTCAACTTTTTAGCGACCACACAGGCGGTTCCGCTCCCCATAAACGGGTCAAAAACCATATCTCCCGGTTTCGATGAGGCCAAAATCAGCTTGGCATACAATTTTTCGGGTTTTTGCGTGGGATGGTCGGTGTTCTCGGGCATCGACCAAAAGGGAACGCTGATGTCGTCCCAGAAATTGGAAGGGTAGGTGATACGGAAATTGCCGTCCGTGTCTGCTTCCCAGTCCTTGGGTTGACCATCAATTTTATAGGGCGCCAACACCCGCCGCTTCTGTTTAACGGCCTCCACGTTAAAATAATAGTCTTTCGGATTTTTAACGGCATACCAAATGTCTTCCATTGAATTTTTCCAATTGGTCTTGGCTCCGCGTCCTTTCTCCCGTTGCCAGGTAATCCTGTTTAGGATGGTAAGTTCTTCTTCTGCAACAGTTTGCAAAGCGGCCGTGCATTTCCAGTCCCCACAAATGTACAGAGTGCCTGTTGGCTTGAGCTTTCGACAGACTTGATGGAACCAGCTTCTCAAATAGTTCGCATAATCATTTGAGTTCATTGCCTTGAATGCCAATCCGTTAAAATCCTTGGAAAGATTGTATGGCGGGTCAATGATGACAAGATCGGCAAAGGTGTCGGGAAGAAGGGAAAGCAGTTTCGCCATATCGGCACAGACAACCTGGTCTTCCAAAGGAGCGTTTTTTTGAATGTCTTTGAGGCATAAAATGCTTTGATTCAAAGTTTTAGCTTCTTCTTTAGATACTGTAATCGTCTGGTTGCGTGCTGCTCGTTTCTTTGCTGTTTCCATTGAGTTCTTCAAAAAAGCAAAAATACAAATAATTCGTGTAAATTTAAAATTAAACTTGCAAAAACGACTCGTCATATTCACTTCTTTTTATTATGAAAATGATGGTCTAAATTAGAATTGGAAATAGATGAAGGGTTGCAAGTCGGCCGTGATAAACTGATAAATCACAAAAATGCAAACCGCTGTCACCAATGCGATTAACCATATCGGCATCAGGGCAAAATTGATGCGATACCAGCGTTTCCAGCGGGTAGGAAGCCAGTGGATAATCATACCCAAGGCAAAAAGCAAGAATACATAACGATATCCGTAGGCAATTTGCGGTATCAAGTCCAAACGCCAGGGACTGCCGATTTGTCCAACCATCGATTTGGCGGTGTTCCAAGCCACTTCGTTGGCTTCGGCCGGATCCAAGTTGGAACCGGAACGAAAAAACAAACGGGTGAACGTGATAAATACAAAGGTGAGGAAAATCGCCCACGAACGGCTGAGCCAAGCAATGGGATGGTCGCGGCGCAAAGCATTGTAAATGGAACTGATCAATGTCCCAAAGAAAATAATGCCGGTCCAAACAACGCCGATATTGAGAGCTGGGGCAGGATAGAGGTAGTCGGCAACGGCAAAAACCATAAAAAGCAGGAAGGTAAGAATGCTTTTCTTCAGGTAAGTGAGATTGCGCCACATTTTATAAATAAGGATGCCAACGCCGTTCAAACCGCCCCAAATGACAAAATTCCAGCTGGCACCGTGCCACAAACCACCAATCAGCATCGTCGTCATCAAATTGATTTGCGTGCGAACCTTGCCTTTGCGGTTGCCGCCAAGTGGAATGTACAGATAGTCTTTCAACCAGGTAGATAAGGAAATGTGCCAACGCTTCCAAAATTCTCCCGGATTTTTCGCTTTGTATGGCGAGTTGAAGTTGATGGGAAGATAGAAGCCCATCAGCATGGCAACCCCAATGGCGATGTCGGTGTAACCGGAAAAGTCGGCATAAACCTGCAAAGAATAGGTGAACAGGGCCATTAAATTTTCGAAACCCGTGTACATCGTGGGGTTGTTGAACACACGATCCACAAAATTGACGGCTAAATAGTCGCTGAGTATGATTTTTTTCAACAATCCGTTCAAAATCCAGAAAACCGCAATGCCAAATTGCCGTCTTGACAGGAAAAACGGCTTGTAAAGTTGCGGAATGAACTGGTTGGCACGAATAATGGGCCCAGCCACCAACTGCGGAAAGAAAGTGGTGTAAAATCCAAAATCCAAAATGTTGTTTACAGACTCAATTTTTCTTCGATAAACATCAATCAAGTAGCTGATATTCTGGAAAGTAAAGAACGAAATACCTACGGGAAGCAAAATCTTGTCCGCATCAAAGCGGTTGGAGCCGCTCCACTCATTGGCCCATTTCGCCAAATGATTCACAACTTCTAAGTTGCTGTGAAATAGCGAGTTGTAGGTATCTGTGAAGAAATAGGCGTATTTGAAATAACACAAGATGGCCAAATTGACAACCACCCCTGTCGTAACCAATAATTTTCGTTGCCAGTTCTTGTCAGAACGGAAAATGCCTTTGCCGATAAAGAAGCCGAAAATGGTGGAAAAAATCAAAATTAAGACGAAAAGTCCGGAAGTTTTGTAGTAGAAAAGAACACTTACAAAAAACAAATACGTGTTTCTCAGCAATCGTTTGTTCTTTAAAATGCAAAATCCAGCAAAAACAACTGCGAAAAATGCCCAAAAATAGAATTGGGTGAATAACAACGGATACCGCTCGTCAAACGAGAAAACATTAATGAAAAACTGTTTTATAAGTCCGAAATCCATTGCTTTTATATCCTGATTTTTTCGGGCGGCAAAATTACAAAACTATTCTCAATTTGCAATGTAATTATTTTGTATTTTTGCAGAAATTTTTTAAACGAAATATTATTATGAAAAAACTGAATTTTATCATTATTGCAATGGTCACTTCTTTGTTGTTAATTGGTGGTCAAGCCTACGGTCAAGCCCGTAAAGTCTCTTCTGCGTCGAAAGGTGCTGTCAAAGGAGAAATCATTAAACCCGTTGAAGCCAAAGACGCCGCTAAAATGGCTGACAAATTAACTTCTGAAGGATGGAAAACCGATAAATATACAATCAAGGAACAATTGATTTCAACGTGGACATTAATGTCTGAATTTAACGAGAAGACCAGTACGAACACGTATGTTTTCGCACATACAGTCAACACATTGGAAAATTTAAGGGATGCCAAGGAAAAAAATTATATGGACGCTATGGATCGTCTGGGGCAGCAGTTAATGGCTCCGATAGCGCTGCAATGCAAAGTCGTTATGCTTCAAAAAAATCTGAAACCTGAACAAGAAAAAGAAATGTTGCAGATTTTGATGAATATTCCTAGCGCGACCATTCAGAGAATGTCTAAAAAATCAATGGAGATTTATGTGGAAAAAGACAATAATTATACAGTGGAAACCTATTTCTTCGTTGACAAAAATGAAACATTGGAAGCTATTCAAGCCGATTGCATTAATTATTGTAAAGGAAAGTCAATGGATAAAACATATATTTCTATTTTAGAAGTCGCATTTAAAAATCTTACTTCAAAGAAATTTTAATTTATTGGCGTATAGATACAAAAAACGGGATGACGCAAATCATCCCGTTTTTTTTGTTTTCAACTTATGCCTATGCTTTCTTTCGAGAGAAAGAATGGATAACCAAATACACACACAGGGCGGCGTACATCACGATGGCCAAGATGTCGTAAGCCGAACTCTGTAAGTAGTCGGTCGGCATCGTGATTTCGACGCCGCAGTATTTCATAATGGCACTGACCACGCCCATAATGGCACCGCCGGCCAGCATTCCGGAAGCCAGCAGCGTTCCTTTTTCTTTACGGGCTTTGTTAACGGCTTCGTCTTTGCTGCGATTGCCAATGAACCAGGCCAAAGCACCACCTATCAGCAAAGGAATATTCAATTGCAAAGGAATAAACATACCCAAGGAGAATGCCAACGCGGGAACTCCGATACGGTCCAAAACAATGGCCAAAATGGCACCGATAATGTACAAAATCCAAGGTGTCTGACCTCCAAACATCAAAGGTTCGATGATGGCAGCCATCGCGTTGGCCTGGGGAGCCACCAAAGCATCTTCGCCAGTATATCCGTAAGTTTTAGACAAAAGCATAATGACTGCACCAACAGTCAAGGCGGAAACCAAGGTGCCTAAGAATTTCAATCCCTGTTGTTTATAAGGTGATGTGCCAATCCAGTAACCGATTTTCAAGTCGGTGATGAAACCGCCAGCCATAGCCAAAGCAGAACATACGATGCCACCCACAACCAAAGCCGTGATGATGCCTGTACCGCCTTGTAAACCAACTGCAGATAAGATGAAAGACGAAAGAATCAGTGTCATCATCGTCATACCTGACACTGGGTTGGTTCCTACCGTTGCGATAGCGGTGGCTGCCACTGTCGTGAACAGGAAGGCGAAGATGAAAACTACCAAAATGCCGACAATAATCTGGGTGAGATTCATCTGCATTCCGCCAAAGATGAAGAATACTATTAATAATAATATGACTGCCAAAAAGCCAAAAAGTATAATCTTCATCGGAATGTCACGCTGGGTGCGAAGTACTTGCGGCTCTTCGCTACTCTTGCCTTTTCCAGCCTTAAATGCCACGCTCAAGGAAGTCTTAATGACACCGGCAGACTTGATCACGCCTAAAATACCGGCCATGGCAATGCCGCCGATGCCGATGTATCTGACGTAATTGGCGAAAATGAAGTCTGGATCCAAAGTACTCATCATCACACCGTCGGGGGTAACGCCAAATTGTCCCAAAAGGGGAACAATAAACCACCAGGACAAAAATGAACCGGCACAGATAATCATGGCATATTTTAAGCCAATCAGGTAACCGGTACCCAATAAAATGGCACTGCCGTTCATTTTGAAAACGAATTTGTGATTCATCGCCAATTGCTCGCCCCAAGCTGCCATACGTGTGGTGATGTTTTCCGACCAGAAGTGGAAAGTCGTCATACAAAAATCATACAAACCGCCGACTAATCCGCTAATTACCAGCAACTTTGCTTGATTTCCGCCTTTGGCACCCGATACCAGGATTTCGGTGGTGGCAGTGGCTTCAGGGAAAGGATATTTGCCGTGCATATCAGAAACAAAGTATTTTCTGAATGGAATCAAGAACAAGATTCCCAAGAAACCGCCGAACAAGGAGGCCAGGAAAATCTGGAAAAAGTTGACGTTCATCTGAATGTCGGGGTTGGTTTCCTGAATGATGTAAATGGCCGGCAAAGTGAAAATGGCACCTGCGACAATCACGCCGGAACTGGCGCCAATAGACTGGATAATCACGTTTTCCGACAGTGGACTTTTTCGTTTGGCCAGGGTAGAAGCCCCGACAGCAATAATGGCAATTGGAATCGCCGCTTCGAAAACCTGCCCAAATCGCAAGCCTGCGTATGCCGTGGCCGCCGAAAAGATAATGGCCATAATGATACCCCAAATCACGGTCCACGCATTGATTTCCGGGTATTTTTTGTTGCCCATCAAAATGGGTTTGTACTCTTCGCCCTCCTTCAGCTCTGTGTAGGCGTTGTCGGGCATTTTAATCTCTTCCGAGTTTAAATAAATGTCTTTTTCGTCTTCCATACAATTGAATATTTAATTATTTGGTGCAAAAATAGTGAAAACTTTAATACTAAAAATAAAATTCATCTTTAACTGAATCATCATTATGACAAAATCTAAAAAATCAGATCCTAAATAAATTCGGGCTAAAATGGCAACATCTGTCATAATCAACACAAAACGCAATATTTTGATACAGTTGAGCGACTAAATTTATTTTTAATCATTATTCCATTAAAAATATTTGTATCTTTGCAAATCTAATTTCAATATTATAATATGAACGAAGAAAAGTTATTCAGCGAATTTCCTCAGGTGACCACGGAACAGTGGGAAGAGGTGATAATTAAAGACTTAAAAGGTGCCGACTATCAGAAAAAACTGATTTGGCGTACTGACGAAGGTTTCAATGTACGTCCTTATTACCGTGCAGAAGATTTGAATGATTTGGACTATCTCAACACGATGCCGGCCCAATTTCCTTATACACGTGGAACGAAAACAGACAACAACAATTGGCAAATTGTGCAGGAAATCAGCGAAACTGATGCCGCCAAAGCCAATGCAATCGCTGTCGATGCCATTAATCGCGGCGCCAATACCGTCGCTTTCAACGTGAAAAATGTGACTGATGCCGCCACTTTGACCACTTTGCTGAAAAACATTGACTGCGCAAAGGTGGGATTGCAGTTCAATCACGCTCAAAATTATGTTGACTTTATGACTTTGTTCGTTAAATATCTTAATGAACATAACGTTGATAAAGACGCCGTCACAGGCAGCATCAATTTTGATCCCATTACCTATTTCTTGAGAAGAACAAAATTCTATGCTTCTCAAGAAGCAGATATGGAACAATTGCTGAAATTACACGAAATCGCTGACGATTACAAGAATTTCAAATTGGTGAATGTGAACGGTATCGCTATGCATAACGCCGGTGCCACCATCGTTCAGGAATTGGCATACGCGTTGGCTATCGCCAACGAATACATTGCGTTTGCGACAGAACACGGCATCAAGGTGGGTAAGGCCTGCAAGAAAATCCAAATGACTTTGTCTGTCGGCTCAAACTACTTTATGGAAATCGCCAAGTTGCGCGCCGTCCGTTTGCTCTGGGCTACTATGGTGGAACAATATAAACCCACTTGCGACTGCGGCTACAAGTTGCAAATCAACACCGTTGGATCAACCTGGAACAAGACCCTCTACGATCCATACGTAAATATGCTTCGTAATACGACCGAAGGTATGGCAGCCGCTATCGGTGGCGCTGATGCCATTACTTTGCAGCCTTTCGACGTGGCCTACAAAGATGCCGACGATTTCTCTCGCCGTATCAGCCGCAATGTTCAGGTTATTCTGAAAGAAGAATCTTATTTCAACAAAGTCGTTGATCCTGCAGCCGGTTCATATTATATTGAAAATCTGACGAACAATATCGCTGAACAAACTTGGAAACTCTTCCAGCACGTGGAAGAAAACGGAGGTATGATCCAGTTGGTTGCCAATGGCGAAATCAAACGCGAAATCGAAGCCAGCTGCCAGAAACGCGATATGAACATCGCTACCAGAAGACTCGTTTTCTTGGGTACAAACCAATTCCCGAATGTGAACGAAAAAATGCTCGATAAGGTGGAACGCATCCAAAATGACGATTGCATTGGTTTGCGGACTTACCGTGGTGCTTTGGCTTTTGAGGAACTTCGTCTGGAAACCGAACGCTATGCTCAGAAAAACCGTCGTCCAAAGGTGTTCTTGCTGAAGATCGGCAACTTGGCAATGCGTCAGGCTCGTGCAGGCTTCATTACCAATTTCTTCGGCTGTGCAGGCTACGAAATCGCTGAAACCGCCGGTTACAAGACCGTTGAAGAAGGCGTTCAGGCCGCTGCCGAACAAAAGGCCGATTTGGTGGTGCTTTGCAGTTCCGATGAAGAATATGCCACCCTCGGTGTTGAATTGACCAAGGCACTGAAAGCCGCGATGAATACGCCAGTCCTCATCGCCGGTAATCCTGTTGAGGCATTGGATGCTTTGAAAGCCGTCGGAGCAGATGACTTCATCCACGTGAAAGTCAATGTCTTGGATACTTTGAGAAAATATAACCAACAATTATTGAAATAGTCTGTGAATAAGTTATTTGCAGTAAATTTTGTATCGCTAATACTGATTACTCTTATGATAAGTTGCCTTTCACCCTTGGGTTCGGGTGAAAGGGCTTCTTTTTTTACCTATACTGATTTTTATGGCCGAACGGTGTCCGTCGATTCTGTTCCCCAACGTGTCATTTCTCTTTCGCCAGCCATTACCGAAATGCTGTTCCTTCTGGACGATGGAGACAAACTGGTCGGTATTTCTGACTTTTGTAATTATCCTGAAGCTACTGACACAATGAAAAGAGTAGGCGGACTTCAAAATATCAATGTGGAAAGTTTGATGACCCTCAATCCTGATGTGGTACTTATCGGTTCGATTGTCTCCAAGCAAGATGTCGAAAAAATGGAAAATGCCGGATTGAAAGTGGTCGTCATTCGTGAGGAAAACAGAATTGACGGTTTGTGCAATTCAATAACAACACTTGGTAAATTGCTGAATAAAAACGATTTGGCAAAACAAAGAGTGGATGATATACAGTTGCGTCTCAGAAATGTAAGACAAGGAATGGATGGCGCACAAACCAACAAAAAAGTATATTATGTGGTGGGGTTTGGAGATGCCGGCGACTATACCGCACCTTCCACTTCGCATATCCACGAAATCATCACAATAGCCGGAGGTAGAAATATTGGAGCAGACCTGACTTCGTGGAATGTGAGTCGCGAGTTTGTTTTTGAATCAGATCCAGACATTATTATTATCAGAAATGAAGATATCGATGCTTTTGTGCATACGAAACCTTATTCCTCGTTGAGGGCTGTGCGCGAAAATAAGGTCTATCCGATAGAAAGCGGATGGATTGACATCGTGTCGCCCCGTAATGTGTTGGCCGTTGAATATATTAATAAATTATTGAAATAGAATATGTTGGCATCTTTTTCCAAATATCTTGAAAATGCGGTTAACGAAATCGCCAAACTGCCGGGAATCGGTCGTAGAACGGCTTTGCGCCTCGCTTTGCATTTGGTTAAAGCCGAAAAGACGGAAGTGGGAGCGTTGACAACCGCCATCAACAACTTGAAGGAAAATTTGTGCTATTGCAAACATTGTTTTAACTTGTCCGACAAGGAAACTTGCGATATTTGTGCCAATCCGCAACGTAATCATAGCATTATCTGCGTCGTGCAAGATATCCGGGATGTGATTGCCATCGAAAACACCAATCAGTTTTCGGGCGTTTATCACGTTCTCGGCGGTGTCATTTCCCCGATGGATGGTATTGGCATTCATCAACTTAAGCTGCAAGAATTGTTCAACCGGGTGGACGAAGGCGGAATCAACGAAGTGGTCCTGGCTTTGCCTGCCACGGTGGAGGGCGATACCACTAATTTCTTCATCTATAAAAACATTAAAGATAAAGTGAATGAAATCACGACGATTGCCCGTGGTGTCGGTATAGGGGAAGAGTTGGAATATGCCGATGAAGTTACTTTGGGCCGCTCATTGATGGGACGGACAAAGTTTGAAAATGTTTATACAAAAAGATAATATATACTTTAAATAAGATGTACTTGGATTTATTCATAGATGTGTTACGAGATACGCTGACCATCACCTGCCTGGTGATGATTATGATGCTGCTGATAGAGTTTGTGAATGTTGGCTCTGCTGGGAAATGGATGCAAAACCTGCACAACAGACCGTTTTTGCAGATTTTGTTGGCCACTTTGCTTGGTTTGGTGCCGGGTTGTATCGGCGGTTTTGCCATCGTGTCGCTGTTTACCCATAATCTGATGTCGTTTGGCGCATTGGTGGCGGGTATGATCGCCACTTTCGGCGACGAAGCATTCGTAATGATGGCCTACAGTCCCCAATGGACGCTAATTTTGTCGGCGGCTCTGCTGGCAATTGCGGTTGTTGCAGGGTTAATTACACATTTGTTGTTCAAAAACAAACATTTTGCCTTGGAACAACACGGTTTTGAGGTTCACGAAGAACACGAACACGATCACGCAAAAGCCAATTTGTCTTTTTCAAATTTAAAAAATATCTCTTTTCCGCGCGCATTGCTGGTTTTTGGCTTAATCATCTATATTGTGGCAATTCTGACGGGTGCGATGGCGCATCATCACGGGGGAATGCCTGGAATGGAACACCACCATCATACGGAAGCCATTGCCGAACAGCATCAGGGCGGGGAAGTGGCTATAACGATGGACGCTTCCTGTCAGCATTCAGAATGTGCAGACGGTTGCAAACATCATCACCACGAAGAAACAGCAGCTGGTGAGACGATGGCAGAAGACGGTCATCATCACGAACATGAACACGGATTGGGTTCGTGGGAAAACATCTTTTTCTTGGTGTTGGCCTGCATCACTTTGATCGTGGTGGCATTGTCGTCTGAGCATTTCCTGCAATCGCATCTGTGGGAACACGTTATCAAACACCATTTCTTGTCGGTTTTTCTTTGGACTTTCGGCGTATTGACGTTCTTAAAAGTGCTATACCTGTTTGTTGATGTCAATACACTTATCGCTGACAACCAATGGGCTTTGTGGGGTTTGATGTTGTTGGCAATCCTTATCGGCATCATTCCGGAGTCAGGTCCGCACTTGATTTTCGTCATCATGTTCTTCAGCGGAGCCATTCCTTTCAGCATCCTGTTGGTCAGCTCTATCGTACAGGACGGACACGGGGCATTGCCGCTCTTGGCCCAGTCCCGCAAAAATTTCTTCCTGATGAAAGGTCTGAATATGGCGGTCGGTTTATTGGTGGGTGTCCTTGGACTGCTGTTAGGTTTCTAAAATTAGGAGAGGTCTTAATAAACAAAAAAGTTTTATCGGACAGTAATAAAAAAAATTATGATTTCTCAGATATTTGTCTAAGACTATGACGTTTAGGAGCTATAGTTGGATTTTTATAGTACTCTTGACGCATAATCCACAAATCAGAATCAGGTTCCATCACATTCTTTCTATTGTTGATGTAGAATTTCAAGAGTTTGATGGATTGAGCAGATAATGATGATTCGTCAATATCAAAATTATTACTCTTGATTATTCCATCTACCTTTTGCCATTCTTCTGCAGAAACAAACTTTTGGGTATCGCAATAGCATTTCCACCAAGAATTAGTGGAAATATTGCATATCGCATCGCTTTTGAGCACACTAATAGCTGCCGATTTTCCTTTTTCTGTGTCAAACCATTCGAATAAAAAGCGATAAATAATCATTGTTTCTGGCATTACAAGGATTTTCATAAAATCATCGACAGTTTTGCCAAATGCTTTTTCAAAAAAATCAGTTCCCTTACCGATTTTTCCTTTTGTGCTATTCAAAATGGCTTGAATTGCTCTAATATACTTTCTGTTCCAATGCTGTCCGATATAATCTCGATTGTGAGAAAAATCTATATCTCCCATATCGTCTGTTTTACGTATTGGATGAAATTTCATAGGAAAAGAATAGATACTGACATTTAACTCTTCGCACAAATCGACATTGATTCTCAAACGCTGATATAAATCCTCTGGTTTGTCGTTGAAATTGTAGAGCAAATAGTTAGAAAAATCTTTAATCCCTGCACGAACGCACATGCTAATAGCATCCCTGTATTTCTTCTCGGTTTTTATATCATCAAAGGCAATTCTTACAGGACGTATGGCAATCTGACTGAGCAATTTTGCCTTTTCGGGAGTGAAAAGTCGAGCATCCATTCCTTGATTGAAATCGATAAAGCGTAATTTTCCTTTACCAGGAAGATGATGTTTTGTATAAATTGGTTTTATTTCTTCATACGAAGCAATCAGATTCTCTTTTGTAGTGGTATAAAACTTAAATAGGTGATATTTTTCAAGAAGTTGATACATCGCAAAGGACTCTTCACCTTTGAGTGTTTTATACAACTCGTTTATTAGATGCCATGATTTACGAATATAAGCACGGTCATTGATGCCGTTATTTAAATTGCGAATAGCAATATCAAAAAAATTAGGTTGTATAAACTTTGCTCCTTTTTCAAATCCACAATCTTTTATCTCTTGAATAATGTGAGCATATTTTGTTGATGCCAATACATTATTGTCCATCAGTAGCAAATCCTTTTGCTCGCCATATTTGTCTTTAATTATATCAATACGCTTTTTAAGCGGAATATAGTCTTGATATTCAGGTTCAAGTGTTGGTACAGCACAAAATTTACATCGATTGACACAACCTCTGGTTGTATATCTATAATATGCATTTGACATTGGATATTGATATTCTATTTCGTCAAGAATAGAATAATCAAGCTCGAGCTCATCAATAGGTTGAGTGTCTTTAGAATCGAGGTCTCCGGGACGTAATATGCCTATATGTATTCCACCAGCTTCGCCATGTTTGTGTATAGGCAATTGAGTAGCTTTGGATAGTTCGTTAGGTTGAATGGAAGCAAGCACACCGCCAACCATTAGATTTTTAGTGTCTTTTACTAAATAATCACGAGCAAACTCTATTGTTTTGATGGTTATATCCCAATAAAAAGTGAACAGTGTAGTAACACCCACGCGGTCCCATTCCCGTTGCCAAGTTTTTTTACAATATTGGTCTTTATAATTGTTGATGATATTTTGAAGCAGTATTTTGACATCAGAATCGGCCAATGGTAAATCTTCTAATAATTGAGACTTGCGGGTTCTGATGTACTCCATCAATACATCTTTGTGATATTGCCAATTGTTGCCTGATGAATCTGCATCGTTTAATTCAGTAATCATCTTATCGGCAAGGCGTTCTATAACAAATAAAGTTAAATCGCCTTTATAAAAAAACACCTCCCAATTACCTAAATTACGATAGTAAGAAGCAATCTTCATCAATCCAACAGGAGGATACTTGTTGGAATAGTTGGGCTCTATGAGAAGAACTTTATATTTAGTTTTTGTCTTTGCCATTAGAAAATGTTACTTCTTTAAATCGTTGACAATTGATTCTTTGATACTCTTGATAATGGCTTCGTACTTTTTTTTGTAGCGTATGTCTATGATGTTGAAAATCTTTCGGACCAAAGAGACACCTTCGGCTTTGTATTTTTCTTCCAATTCATCAATCTTTTCGTCTAATGTTTTTGTTGGAGATTTGGGAGTAATAGTAGTAGGTTGCGATGGTACTGGATTCTTCTGATATTCGTCTAATTGTTTCTTGAAATTTTCAGCTAAATTTCGCATCGAGGTGTATTGAGTTGTATCATCACTCTTTGCAATAATCTTACTTAATTTTTCCTGAGCCTTTTGCTTTTCTTCTTGCTGTTTGGCTAATTCCAATGCTTTATTTTCGGAAGGTAATTCCGTGGATTCTTCTATCTTACGTATTTCTTCATCCGCTTTTTTGATGTTTTCCAACTGTTTGTTAGCCTTGTTGGCTTCTTGATAAAGTTTTTCCAATTCATTTCGGAAAAACTCTTCTACTTTGGCTTGAAATTTCTTTGCTGTTGAAGTTGGTGCAATATCAGAACGGTCGGCAGTAGGCTTAATATCGTTGTTTATGATAAAAATTTCTCCATTGTAGTAAACATGACTGCGTGCTTGCTTGAAGTACTTGTTTAGTACATTTTCATCGCCAATCTGAATATTGTGGCAGCGTAATCGAATGCCTCTTGTCAAGACAGGCATAAATGTATATGGGTCTTTTTCTTTGATTTGAGTGCCAGCAGGTGTATAGGCATACCACCCCCATGCCAAATCGCCTAACTGAGGGTCGGATATCGAAAAGAAGCGAATGCTGTCTATTGGTGCATTATCTTTTCTTTCGTTACCATCTTCATCAAGATATTCGTGTTCTGTACCCTTGAATTTTGTTTCGTATGGTTTTTCTAGTCCGACAATGTTGTTGATGGAAACTTTTACGGCATTCAGTTGGTTATAGTAATTCAAATATTTGCTGTCATCTTTGGTGATGTTCGGTTTGATAAGATTGTTGAAAAATGATGCCTCGTATGGAATAGGAGCCACTTGTTGAAGATATTCGCATATTTTATCTTCATCTAAAAGCACATCATGATAATCGGATAAAATATTTTCCAATTCCACCTTAAAATAATGTTTGTCAGCATCTTCTGCTATATCGTTCTGAAAAGTTGTTACCTTACGTATAACTTCAGAAACAGAACTATCATCATTATCATCTTCCAAAATTTCACGAATTTGATCCATATCATAGACCATTTTGGTAGCGACAGTTTCACCAAGTGCAGACGTAATGAAGGTTAGTTTTTTACAATAACCACCTCCAACCAAACGACCTATGCCAAAGAACCCGGCCGAGGTTTCTTTTTTCTTTTTAGAACGTGAAATGTGAGTCAGCGTGCTTTCTGCTTCGTCTGCTTTGATACCTGTGCCATTATCCTCAACGGTAATTCTACAATGAAACTTATCAATGTTGATAGTTACGTGTCCATCTTCTTTTCTTGGTAATACATTTGTATTTACAGCATCATTTATCGAATCGCACGCGTTTTGCAAATACTCACGATAAATGGTCTCTGCATCTGGATAAAGCGAGAACATTAATTGTTCAAGCAAATCTTTACCAACTATATCTTGTTTTAATTCAGCCATGAGTTATTTTTATCCGTTAGGGAATTGCTTATAAGTATTAAATGGGAATTTTATATTGACTAATGAACGTAATGCAGGATTGGAAATAATGTATTCGCCTGCAGAAAGACGTGTCATCATATTTTGGTACACTTTAGGAATATATCGGTAATCGGACTTGGATATCTCAATAGCATTAGTTCTTCCGTATGCAGAGGTTGCACAATTGCCTTTTACGCGGTCGTGAATAGCACTTCGGAATTGCTCAACGGAGAACAAAATAATCCCCAACGAACGTCCACGCTCTGTGATGTCGAGAAGTTGATGCAGAATTGGCGAACTTTTAGGAGTGTCGTTCGATGCGTATTTGTTCAACTCATCAACAAAGATGATGACTTTTTTAGGAACATTGTTGCGTTCTGTATCGAACTTCATTTCCCAAATGGCACGAGCTACACTGCCGAAAACAAAACCTTGCGTGTTGTCATCAAGCAAGGTGATATCAATAACCATCACTTGTCCTCCAACAAGGTCGTTGCGGACAACAGTTGTAAGATCTCGTTCGTAGTCGGCAACATTATCATTGAAAATGCCCTGCAAATCTACTGCTTTGTTAATAATACGCAGAAATTTTTTCCACGATGAGGGCATAATTTCATTCTTTGCACCTGTGGCACTGCCGTTTGCATATTGGGCGACAACATCTTTCAACGTGTCCCACGTGCTTACATTTTTGAAATTGCCCTGTTTGTTGATGATGTAATTGACACAACTTTCCATTGTGCCAGTGCTGTCGTCCTCGTTGGCAAGCAACAAATCAAGTTTGTCAATGTAGTTCTCACACGGGAATTTATA
>JAZLHE010000043.1:0-42583 GCA_045616665.1 Bacteroidales bacterium
AGCATATTTAGAATGATATTGTATGGAACTTCCATAGCAATTCACATTTCCGTATGCATCGCCGAGCATATCGACCGTAAATTCTTCTCCTTCGACAAACTCTTCGATGAGACATTTATCATTGAAAGAAGCTGCTTTGGCCTTATCTATGGCATTCACGAGCGAGACTTCCGCTTGTCCCTTTTCAAGGATGGTAATTCCACGAGAACTGGCTGCCACATCGGGTTTGCAGATTAACTTCATTTTTTGTGAAAGAGAGAATAATTCAGTCAAGGAGATTTCGTCATTTCTAACAGACAACCTGTTAAAAAGTTCGGCCGACATCCACGCTTTTCGCATCTCGTCTTTGGAAAGAACGCGATTAAACTTGTCTGGCATTGTTTTATTACCGCACCACGCATTGATAGCATTGACGGTTGGAGCGGCCAAATCGATACTTGACAATGCGCCATCTACTTGTCCCGACAAGCCCAGTTCTTCCAAACGGGCAATGATGCCTTGCGCATTTTTCACATCCATTTGGATATACAAATCTCCTCGGATGTCGGGTTGGTCATTCCAAGCGACCACCACCACCCTATATCCCAATTCGCGCAAATGGCAAACCTGTCCCCACAGCAGTTTATTGGCTCCCAATAGCACAAAATAGCGTTTCATTCTTATTTATCATTTATGTTTTTATATTTCAGAAAATCGTCATAATTTCTGATATAATCGTCTTCTTTATAGACATCGGATGCCAAGACCATACAAACGGCGCCAGAAGAAAAATCCTCCAAGTCGCGCCACAAGCCTGGTTTCACGAGCAGTCCCTGGTAAGGACGATTAAGGAAGAACGAACGTCTCACCCGTCCGTCATCGACAGTTACCTTGAACGAGCCCGAAGCAGCCACAATCAACTGGCTCAGGTTGCGATGGGCGTGGGCGCCGCGGGATTCGCCGCCGGGAACATCATAAACATAATACACTCTCTTCACATCGAAAGGCAGGGTAATGCCATTTTCCACCACCGTCAGATTTCCCTTACGGTCGCTGTGATGCTTGTCCAGTTCGATGATAGTGCAATCATAGACACTAAAGTTTTCCATTATTCTTTAGTTTTAAAAATTCATCATAATCATAAATATAATCATTCTCGTCATACGCTGTCGATGCCAACTCGAGGGCTAAGGCATTGGTAGAGAAATTGTCCATTTCACGCCACAAGCCCTTCGGCACATACAAACCATAATAAGAGCGATTGAGCGTAAAGGATTTTTTTTCGTTGCCATCATCCAAAATGACATCAAAGCTGCCTGAAAGGGCGACAATAAACTCCTGATTTTCGCGATAAGCGTGACCGCCGCGACATTCGCCGCCGGGGACATCATAGAGCCAATAGGTTCTTTTTATTTCAAAAGGAATGTGCGTCCATTGCTCGGCAAAGGACAGATTTCCCCGAACATCAAGAATTTTTGGAAGTTCGATAATTTTAGCATCGTTAATCGTCATAACTATAAAGATTGAATGATTGCATTGATATAAGATTCCGCCACTTTCGCATCGGTTAATTGGCGGGCCGTATTTACCGCTTTGGCAGAGATATCGTTCAGTTTTTCTGCCGGCAGTTGTTGAATTTGCCGGAATAGGTCTGCCAAAGCATCCACATTTTCCGACTCACAGAGGAAGCCGTTTTCGCCATCCACGATGACGCCGTCGATGCCCTGTCCTCTTGTAGCCACCGTGATACAGCCTTTGGCCATCGCTTCCACATACACCAGGCCGAAAGCCTCGCGCGTACTCACCATCACGAAGCAATCCGCCGCGGCCATCAGCTTTTGGGCATCATCCCGCTTTTGCTGTCCCCAAAAAACAACATTTTCTGTCAGTTTCAATTCTTCAACGAGATGACGCAAATTATCATTTTCAGCACCACTGCCCACGATATCAAAACGAAAATCGCCATTGGGGAATGCCTGATGGAGTGCTTTTATCGTAACATCTGCATTTTTCAACTTAAACAGACTGCCGACAAAGACAAAATGGCGTACCGGCATCTCGATTTTTTTTATTTCAGATGAAAAATAAGCCTTCGGAATACCGGAATAGCAGAGAAATTCATTCTTTTTCTCTCCGAAAATCTCATTAAACTGATTTTTGAAAGCCAAGGAACGAAATCCCCACACATCCACCGCATTCATATATTCCTGATACGTATCGGGATAAATTTCCGGAATTTGCGAACCGTCGCCGTGCAAAACCAGACAAGTTCGGGCTGAAGCAAACTTATTTTTGAAAAGACAGAGCATTTCCAATTGCGGAAGCGGAAAATGAGCCGTCACCACATCTGGCACAAAATTCTCCTGTTCCAACTGCTGACACACCCACTGGAAGGCCTTTTCTATTCTTTTACGAGAAAAATTATGGTGAGGAACGAACTTGGTAATAGGCACATATAACACCGGCACCTCATCCACCAGGTATTTTTCACACTTCCGAGACGGATTGGAATAGGTCACACAACCCGTCTTGGCGGCAATTTGCTCGCCAAAAAGTCGGCCCACCCAATAATAGGGTTCCGGAAACAGCGACATAAAATGTACGACCTTTACATTATAGCCCATTTTCCCCCATTCACGAGTAAAAAAATGGCACACCGGCGTACCATCGTACGCAGAATCGTTCATCGGATAAATATTGGTCAGCAACAATATATTTTTCATCAATTCTGACGTTTAAATTTTGAAATAAAAGACTGGGCCACACCCCCGATAGCAGCACGTTCATCCTTCGATAATCCGAAGAAAAACATAGCCACCGCATAAACGACGACCGAAGCTGCCGTTGCCACCAGCAAACTCCATAGTGAATTCATCGACGCATAGACAGCCCAGCAGACGACCATTCCCAATGCGAAAGGCGGCAACACCTTGCAGAGGATAGACTGTAAAAAATCCTTTATTTTCAGTTCTTTACTAAGTTTTGAAAGAATAATCACACGACTAAACGCACCCAGCGACTCACACACCACAAAAACCACGATGGCCGAATAGGCCGGGTAACCCAACTTCAGAAAAATCCAGGAAATCGGCAACGACAACATTCGCAAGACCGAAACGGTAATAGAGAACAACTTGATGTCACCGATGGCCTGATTGGCATAAAACAACCCCATTGTCAACTGATTGGCCAAACAGGCAATCACCAGCAAACGCGAGAACAGGACCGTTCCTTCGGGATAAGTCTTCAGCCACAAATCCAGCACGTCAGGCATCATAATCAGCAACGGGATGGCCAGAAGCGACATCATTGCGAAACCCAACTTGCCTGCAGTCAGCGACAAGCCCATCATTTTGCGGTCATCCCCCACGCTGTGCGCTTTCATAATCTGCGGTTTCATACTGTCGATAATGGATGCCGAAATCGTATATACCGGCGTTTCCACCTGACGGGCCAAGGCCAGGATCGCATTCACCGTAGTGCCGAAAAAACGATTCAGCAAGACGGAATAGCCCTGACGCGACAAGACCGCACCCAAAGAATCCAACATCGTCCAGCCGGCAAAGCCCGACACTTCCTTCAAATCCTTCACGGAACAAGCCGCCACACGCAGTTTGTTTCGATAACGAATCAGACAATAAGCCACAAAACACAACACATTCAAAGCGGTGACCGCTGCCATTAAAATTCCGTAAAGCAACAACCTATCCTGACTATATTGCGTAATGACAATCGCTATTCCCAACTTGAAAACGGCATCTGCCATATACACCAACGACAAATAGACAAACTTTTCGTGCGAGACAATCAACGAAATAAACGGGGTTACCGTAATACTCAGAAACAAAGACAAGAGCATACACTGATAAATCCATTTAGCCGTAGGAATTCTGTCGGGCAAAATCTTCAAATGTCCATTAAAAACAAACAGCGAAACCACTTCCAAGGCCGCCACCAAGGCAACCGCCATCAGAAAATGCATCCAAAAACAAGAATTAAACGTCTTTTTTGTATGCTCATCATCCCCCTGTCCTATACTTATTGACAAAAACCTCGTAGAAGTCATTGTCAGTGAAGCACTTATAAAGCTAAGCAATCCAATAACCCCAGCAATCAAGTCATAAAGACCGTAATCGTCATCGCCCAATGCCTGAAGGATCAGCCTAACAGACACCAATCCTATCAGCGCATTGACAACCAAACGCGTATATTGGATAATCGTATTAACAGCAATTCTATTCGTGGCCTGCATAAACCAGCATCTTAATTATCAACACAATTATATTAGTCAACCACCTCTTCAATGGACTGATAACCATAGAAGCCGGGAATGCCCGATTTCAATGGGGAAGATAAATCCGGACTATTCAAAATCAGATGATTATCCTCATCGATAAAATGTTCATTTCTAACATTTTGAGCCCAGTGCAAGATAGCGTCAATCGTAGGAACATTAATTCTCAGCTTTTCAGCCATCCATTTTGCGATAGCATTTCCATAATAGATATCATCAAGGAAAAAGCGATGATGGCGGTCAACTTCCCACAGACCCTGTTCATTTTGCACCACCGGCGTGGCGATAGACGTCAATGTCGGAGAAGTGACAAAAGACTCTTTCACATCAGTATTTTGAGACTGATACGAAAAGCGTTCCAGCGCCAGATAATCAAGCATGTGCTTGAAATTCTTTTGGGGAAACATCAGTTTGATGCGCTCACGCACCTTGGAATAATCGGCATCCAGATCGACCAACAACTTCGCCGACACATCATCATAATCACGATAAAACATTGGCACATCAGACTTTTTCGACCAAGTTGAGCCATACACGGTATATAAGCCGAAACAGCGAGATGTATGAATAATCTGATTATCGACAGACAATGTCAGTGACAGGAAATTCTCACTTTGTTCGGTATGACCTTTCCCGAACCAGCGAAAAGTAATATTTTCAAAAAGTTCCTCATTCAGTTGCGGGAAAAAAGACTGCGGATAACAAGCCGCGTAATTTACCGCCTTTCCCCCGTATGTCACGCCGATATGTCCATATTCGATAATTCGGCAAATCCAAGGCAGCAAACCAAAAGAGAAGGTCACCACGTTTTTCAACTGATATTGGCGCTTGATTTCATCCACCATCCAGTTGAAACCCGCCTGACCATACAAAGCACCCACGCACACCGTTTTATCCGAATTGATAAAAGGAGCAATTTCTTGCAGGCAAGCCCTATACTTATGGACCGGCATACACAAAACGATATAATCTGCAGTCGGAATCAATTCCTTGGGATTATTGGAAGCATTCTTAAGCGGACCTTCATAGTGTTCCAAGACTTTTCCGGAAGGATCGTGATATTCCAACTTCACCGTAGAATGCCATTGTTCGGGTTTTGAAGTCAGAATAGAAACCTCGAAAACCGAATCCTTCAAAAAAGGAATCAACGTGTGGGCACTACTTCCGCCACCGCAAACAACCAACTGTTTTTTCATAAAAGCAACTTTGAGTAATTATTTTATCGTAGGCAAATTCAACCAGGCGCCAATCTGTTTCGACGCCTCTTTCGTGTATTCTCTTTCAGGAATATTTCCATCTGGAGAGAAAGTCAATTCACCAAAATAGACTTTTCCACGTATGTCATACAAATCCACCCGCACGTATGGAAAATCCTTCGACAACTGGCGAGCGATATCCAGCATTTCCGACAGATTTTCAGGTTTCGGATAAACACAAGACTCGTCATCGCCCTGCAAAATCATCATTCGTTCCCATTGAGGAGAATAAATCAGTCCCTTGGAAGTATGCGTAATTGGATCTCTATCATAGCAAACCCCGATAAACTTAGGTTCACCATTAAAACAATGAATCTTAAAATCAACGATTTCGGCATCGCTATTCACCGGCAAGAAAGCTTCGGCGATAATGCAGGGTTTGATTTTGGAATAATGCAATTCGCCGGAAGTCTTGCCCAAATCCACTTTCAACCATTCATTTAACTGTTTGACCGTTTTTCGTTGATCAAGTTTAAGCTTATCGTGCACTAAGATATTCATTGCGCAACCGTGATTGCATTTCAACACAAACTTATCAGGAAGTTTGTCAAAATCAATATCTTCGGCCTTATTCCAAACGCCCAGCAGGTCAACGAGAATATTTTCGAGACCTTGCTGTTTCAAGAATTCGCGCACGCGATACTTATCGGCACAAAGACTCTTGATTTCCGGTTGCCAATGGTGATTCAACCACAACAGCTTTTCGCCCCAAGTCTTAGGATCTTCAAGATTCGGCCATTCCTTTATATGGTTATAATACACACACTTTTCTTTCATTTTCGTACCCAAAAGCACACGAATCGCAGAAACGCCGAACTGTTTTAACTTCAATTTTATATCTGCCATAATTTATAATCTTTCATCAATAACATTTCTTGGCAAAACACCTTTCACATCATAAACGACGCCACCATTTCTGACCCAATTTTCGACCTTCATTTCTAAAAATTGACGATGCGCCACTGCCAAAATCACGGCATCAAACTGCTCCCTTGGCGCATCATTGACCACCTCGATGCCATATTCCGCACGCACTTTATCGGGATTAGCCCAAGGATCGTAAATGGCAATGTTGTGGGTATATTCGACCAAGGTATGATAAATATCCACAACTTTTGTATTTCTGATATCCGGACAATTTTCCTTAAAGGTGATGCCCAAAATCAAGATTTTCGCATCCTTGACCAACACACCCTTCTTGTTCATACACTTAATCGTCTGATTCGCCACATACGCCCCCATACCGTCATTCAATCGGCGGGAGGCGTGCATAATGCGAGGCAGAACGCCATAGACCTGCGCTTTTTGTATCAAGTAATACGGATCCACGCTGATACAGTGACCACCCACCAAACCGGGACTCATCTTGATGAAGTTCCACTTGCTGGAAGCCGCCTCTATCACATCGTGAGTATCGATGCCCATCGCGTTGAAAATCTTTGCCAACTCGTTCATAAAAGCGATATTCACGTCACGCTGCGAATTCTCGATAATTTTGGATGCCTCCGCCACCTTCATCGAAGGCGCCTTGTGCGTGCCATTGACCAAAACGCTGTTATAAACGCCATCCACGATATCGGCAATTTCGGGAGTTGAACCCGAAGTCACCTTTTTGATTTTCTCCACGGTGTGTTCTTTGTCGCCAGGATTAATACGCTCGGGGCTATAGCCAGCGAAAAAGTCCACATTAAACTTCAAACCAGACACCTTTTCCACCACCGGCAGGCACTCCTCTTCCGTCACACCAGGATAAACCGTTGACTCATACACCACGATATCTCCTTTGCTGATCACTTTTCCCACCGTTTCACTTGCCACCAGCAGCGGTGTCAAATCGGGACGGTTGTTTTCATCAACCGGCGTCGGGACTGCCACCACATAAAAATTACAAGAACGGATGTCCTCCAAGTTTGAAGTGCATTGGAAACCATATTTCCGAATAGCCTCTTGCAGCAACTCGTCCGGCACTTCCAACGTGGCATCGTGACCTTCCATCAAAGCATTCACACGGGATTGATTCATATCAAAACCGATGGTTTTGTATTTGGTGGAAAACAAACGAGCCAAGGGCAAACCAACATAGCCCAAGCCGACGACGGCAATTTTCATATCATTCATAATTGATGATTTTATCATTATTTTTTTCAATTTTTTCTTCAGAAAAGCGAAAAGCCAAGCCCAAAAACACGAAATTCATCACTGTGGACGTGCCTGGACCAAAAGGAAAGGCATATTCAAACATTGAAACCACAAACAAAACCAGCATCGCATAAAAGCCGATGGAGGCAGAATTTGGTAAAGCCTTGAAGCATATCCTTTTTATAATAATTACCAGCAAATAAAAATAGAAAGCCAACAGCGGGAAAGCGAACAACAAGCCGTATTGGCATAGTGCATACAACGGAAAATTATGTACAGTTTCAGTAGCCACAGGATTTTTCAAGTGAGCAAAAAGCGGATTGTGGCAAAAAATATCCATTGCATTTTCATTTCTACTCATACGCCCCGAAGTAACGTCGCCCGAAAAGCCGGCAAAGAGACTTTGATGCACATAATCCTTCACGAATGGCGGCAACAAAGCCACCACAATTCCCAACAGTATCAAGCCGCCAACGATGGTTAGCAGGACATATTGACCTTTCCATCGCTGATAGAGCAACAAGGCCAGCACCAAGCCGAGAGCCAGCAAAGCCGCACGAGAACGGATGGTTAAAATCGTCAAGGCGCACAAGAATATAAGGGCCAGCAAGACAATATTGATGAGATTGCCCTTTAAGTCCCGTTTACAACGCAATAGTCCTGCAAGCAAAACCGCCGCCGTTGCCAACATCGGTCCCACCGCATTTTTCTGATCAGCAAAATAGGTGCGGGAAACCGCAAAACCGATCCCTTTCATAAAAACCAGTGACACCCCCATCGTCAACACCGACACGGCATAGAGCAACACCAAAATCGAGCAACGTTTTTCCGACCACTTCAAGCGCCACCCCGCCAGCATCGCGAAAAAGCAAATCAACCCGGCTCTTATCTCCATAAACAAAGCTGTCGAACCGAAAAAAGCAGCTTCTGCCAGTGCCGCAATCAGCAGCAAAGCAGCCAGCAGCCACAAAACCGTTCGCGACGAGGTTGAAGGACCTGTTTTCATTAAGATGGAAGACAGAACGAGAAGAATAAACGCACCGTCAATCAACTTGTGAACAAGAGCCAACAGATTCAGCGAATGAGTGACGCCAAAATCTGTCACAAACGGATGATAGACCAGCGGCAACAATACCGACAACAGTAACAGCAAAGCGTAAGCCGATTTGTCGGCCAGCTTTTGCCACGCTGCGCATCGCGACGGGAAACGCCGCAGTTCTACTGTTTCGGCAATTTGAGTCATTGTTTAATCTCTCTTGAAAATATCCCTGGTATAAACCTTTTCTGCAACATCTTCCAAACAGGCATCATACCTATTGGCAATAATGGCCTGACTTTGCCGCTTGAATTTCTCCAGATCATTCACCACCTTACTGCCGAAAAACGTCGTTCCATCTTCCAAAGAAGGTTCATAAATGATGACCTCGGCCCCTTTTGCCTTCACCCGCTTCATCACGCCCTGGATGCTGCTTTGACGGAAATTATCGCTATTGCTCTTCATCGTCAAACGATAAACACCGATAACGCAATGTTTTTCGCTATTGGCACTATAGTCGCCCCGATTATAATAATCATAATAGCCCGCCTTTTTCAAAATCTGGTCCGCGACAAAATCCTTGCGGGTGCGATTGGATTCCACAATAGCCCGAATCAAATCCTCAGGCACATCGGCGTAATTGGCCAACAGCTGCTTAGTATCTTTCGGCAGGCAATACCCTCCATAGCCAAAAGAAGGATTATTGTAATGGCTTCCGATTCGAGGATCGAGGCAAACGCCTTCAATAATGTGCTGCGGATTCAGGCCCTTGATTTCGGCGTATGTATCCAATTCGTTGAAATAACTCACACGCAAGGCCAAGTAGGTATTGGCAAACAACTTCACGGCTTCGGCTTCGGTTGAACCCATATAAAGGATTGGCACATCCTGCTTAACCGCCCCGCCGTGAATCAAGTCTGCAAAAATGTGGGCCGACTTTTCCAAAAATGGATTAGACGAATCGAAGCCCGCAATAATCCTTGACGGATATAGATTGTCGTACAATGCCTTGCTTTCACGCAAAAATTCAGGGGCAAAGATGATATTGGGTTTCTGACCATCGGCTGTTCTGCTCATAAATTTCTCTCGAACATTTTCCGTAAATCCAACGGGAATTGTTGATTTGATAACCATTACCGCATGCTGATTGTACTTCAACACTGTTTCAATCACATTTTCCACTGCGGACGTATCGAAGAAATTCTTCACGCTATCGTAATTGGTCGGTGCCGCAATCACCACGAAATCAGCATCTTTGTATGCCAATTCCACATCCACGGTCGCATGCAAATCCAATGGTTGTCGAAGAATGAAATCCGCTTGCGCACTCTGTTTGCGCAAAGCCACGTCTTCGGCAAAGAAACGTTCAATATATTCATCCTGGATAGGCGACTGGCGGCGATTGATCATTTCAACTTTTTCGGGAACAATATCTACGGCTTCCACTTGATTGTGCTGAGCCAACAACGTGGCAATGGACAAACCCACATAACCTGTTCCTGCGACTGCAATTTTCATAACAATATTTTTATTTAATTTATTTTCAATAAATTATGACAATAAGTTTTATTCTAAAACAAACATTATCAATATTCTTTTAATTTTTCAATGCAGCTATCGGCACCACCCAAATTCCATCTGCGCGTTGATAGGCAAATTCACCCACGGCGGTCAAAATCATCCTAAACGAAGGTTCTCGCATACGTTCCGTGTCAATTTTTTTGGTCAGGTTCAGGAGTGTTTTAACGCCTTCATTAATAAGATTTTCTCCGCCCAACTTTATTTCCACCAAACCATATTGTCCGTTTCGCAAATGGACCACGGCATCGCATTCAAGACCGGTTTTATCGCGATAATGAAACACCTGGCCATCCAAGGCATCGGCATAAACTCTCAAATCCCTGACGCAAAGTGTTTCGAATAACAATCCGTAGGTATTCAAATCCTCCATCAGATCGTCAGGACCCAAACCCAACGCAGCCGTAGCCAATGATGGATCCACAAAATATCGGGTATCGCTCGTACGCAATGCCGTTTGCGAACGCAGATTCGGATTCCAAGCCGGCATATCTTCAATGACAAAAATCTTTTTCAACGCTTCGATATAAGATGTCACCGTATCTTCACTCATTGAATCTTGTCCGTTTGTCAAAAGATCCTTTCGCAAGGTTGCGATGCTTGCCTGTGCCCCTTGATGTCGAGCGTAACTGCGCAACAAACGTTTCGTAAATGAAGGATCCCTTTTTACGCCATCCACCCGGCTGATGTCGGTACTAGCGACAGCATCGATATAATGTTGGGGCACCTTCAATGCCGAAACCGGCAATTTGGACAACGAACCAGGCCACCCTCCACGGCACATCAAATAGGCCATATCTCGCAACGACATTCGGGGAGCCTTACCACTTTCTGGTTGGATATTACGATTAAACAAAGAAGCTAAACTTATCAGACCATTCGACTCACTGCTTTCATATAACGACATCGGACGCATCTTCAACCAGGCAAAACGACCAGCGCCAGAGTGCCTAATCTGCGAAGAATCTGCAGGCACTGCAGAGCCGGTAAAAATAAACTGTCCCGATTTACCACGTCGGTCCACAAGAAAACGGGCAACATCCCACAATTTGGGAGCCTCTTGCCATTCATCTATCAAATGGGGCGTCTCTCCCACAAACAACAACGTTGGATCGACATCAATGGCTGTCTTGTATTCAAGCTCCCGTTGGGGATCATTCAAATATACGACACTTTTTGAACTATGAAGTGCCGTGGTCGTTTTTCCGCACCATTTCGGACCTTCAACCAATACCGCACCAGCGCTATCCAAGCATTCATTCAGCAACTGATCCGCAATCCTCTTTCTATATTCATTTTCCATATCAAAATCAGTTAATTATTTCAATGCAAAAATACAAAATAATCCAATACAATCAAATATATTGCAAAATACTTATATTCAATATATTAAACTATTTCATTCGGCAATTTGGACGGTTTTTATTCGGCAATTTGGACGGTTTTTATTCGGCAATTTGGACGGTTTTTATTCGGCAATTTGGACACATTTTCATTTCAAGACCAACTCCACGGGACAATGGTCAGAACCATAAATTTCGTTATGGATTTCAGTAAATTGAATGCGATCGACCAGCGATAAGGAAGTCAAGAAATAATCGATACGCCACCCGGCATTTCTTTCACGGGCATTCATACGGTACGACCACCACGAGTACTTTACCTCCTCGGGATGCTGAAAACGCCACGTATCGCAAAATCCCGCATTCAGCATTTCGGTCATACAACTGCGTTCCTCATCCGTAAATCCCGCATTCTGGTGATTGGTATTAGGATTTTTCAAATCGATTTCCTGATGAGCCACATTCATATCACCACAGACAATCACGCCCTTCACCTCTGTCAGCCGACACAAATAATTTCTAAAATCCGCCTCCCAACGCATACGGTAATCCAAGCGTTTGAGTCCGTCCTGAGAATTGGGGACATACACGGTCACGAGGTAAAAGTCGGGCATTTCCAGCGTGATAACGCGACCTTCGTGATCGTGTTCATCAATACCAATACCATACGTCACGGACAACGGTTCGTGACGGGTATAGATAGCCGTGCCAGAATAACCCTTTTTATCGGCATAATTCCAATACGACTGATAGCCCAAAAATTCCATATCAATCTGTCCTGCCTGCAATTTTGTTTCCTGCAAACAGAAAAAATCTGCGTCTTGCTGCTCAAAAATTTCAGCAAAACCTTTTCCTGCAACAGCTCGCAAGCCATTCACGTTCCAACTGATGAATTTCATTGATGATTCAAAATTTATGATTAGAATAACTGATTAAAAATCAAATTAATCCAAAGATATTACAAATTATTTTTTTCAATATCCTTGAAATATTTCACGGTTCCGTAGGTCATTTCGTCGCAAGCGGCATCGTCGCAGACAATGATTCCCTTGGGATGCATCTGTAACACGCTCACTGTCCACATTTGGCTTACCGCGCCCTCAATGGCGTGAGCCAACGCGCGAGCCTTATTGTGACCATTGGCCAAAATCAGCACCTCGCGACTATCCATCACCGTACCCACACCGACCGTCAAAGCCGTTTTGGGAACCTTATTCACATCATTGTCAAAGAAACGCGAATTGGCAATAATCGTGTCGGTTGTCAGCGACTTCACCCGAGTGCGGGAAGACAGCGACGACCCCGGCTCATTGAAAGCTATATGGCCATCAGGGCCGATACCGCCCATAAACAATTCGATTCCACCGTAAGACTTGATTTTTTCTTCATACTGCTGGCATTCCGCCTCCAAATCTTTCGCATTGCCATTCAAAATATTCACATTTTTCTTTTGAATATCGATATGGCTAAAGAAATTGTTCCACATAAAGGAATGATAACTTTCAGGATGATTTTCTGGAATCTGAACATATTCATCCATATTGAAAGTCACCACATTTTTAAAGGAGACTTCGCCTTTCTTGAAAAGTTTAATTAATTCCCTGTAAGTTCCAATAGGCGTAGAACCCGTAGGAAGTCCCAACACGAAAGGTTTTTTAGCACTGGGGCGAAAGGCATTGATTTTTTTAACGATATAATTGGCTGCCCATTGGGACATTTTATCATAATTTTTTTCTATAACAACTCTCATTTTTTTGATTTTTAATTGATTAAAAATTAATATTTCACGAAATTGAGCATACTTACCTCAATTTCATTTCGTGAGCCAAGGCAATGAACTCACGTGTTTCTCGGCGAATCTGTCTCACAAAACCGACTTCGTCTATTTTACCGATGACGGCGATTTTTTCCGCTTCATTGCGGAAAGTCGCGTTTCTGAAAGGATTATCATAATCTTTTTTGCGAGACTGATACACCTGATCGCAGATATACTGCTGAATTCGGCAGGCTTCGTCGAGGCACTTTAACCAGACGGAGCGACTGATGGCTCCCATTTCATTGTAATTCAAAAATATCAGGGACTGATAGGCGTGAAATAATTTTTCCAAAGGATAATTTTTCCACAACTGGTCATAGCGTTGGTGAATTTTCTCCCAAGTGCCGAGAACACCCGAGCGGATATCTGCTTTCAACTGGTCCAAATCTTCACCGCAAACCAACTGTCCACCTAGATTAATCCATTCGCGTTTACGGGAACCCGACACCAATTGCACCAGCTTTTCCATTGTCACCTCGGGATGAGCGTCCAGGAACATCATCGCATTACGCATCGCATAATAGAGCAGCATATCACGATAAGCGTGATATGCCTCGTAATGTTTCAGGATGCGCACTTTCCGCTTGCTGTTTTCCATGCCTTCGCCGAAAACCTCCAGACTTTTAGCCGTTTCCGGTTCTTCATTCAATATTTTTATTCCGTACATTCTCAGCTTTTTCACTTCCAAATCGGTCTGATATTTACCGACAGACAGCAAATAGGCCTTTCCTGTCCATTCTTCCAGCAATTTGCAGCCCCGGATGGTTTCCTCCATCGTATCGGGAGCGAAAGTTTCAAATTCTATATTTTGAATTTTGCGTTTGCGTTTGTCTCGCTGCTGATATTTTTGCGTATTTCGGGCGATGGCATACATATTGTACATCCACCAGTAAGCCGGCATCACCTGCAACTCATTAGCGTGATCGTCATTGCTAACCAGACTGAACGGCAACTTGATATTCAGTTCATACTTATAATCGGCTTTTGACAACAGCGTAAAAGAAGCGAATGTCGAAGAATGCTTAACGGAAGAGCAGAGACCGGGCCAGAAACCTCTTTTGGCAAAAATTTCACCGTCGGTGGCACGGCTATTGTGGTTGGAGCCCACGGTTGCCCCCGCTGCCATATTGCTCTGTCCCATCACGCAGGACGCGATGAGGAATGAATTGTTATGGTGTTGCTCGTGCGACGGAAAAATCAGGTTATTCAGCACTTCGCAGCAAGAGATGGTTGAATTGTCTCCCAAAACGGAACTGATCAGACGCGCTCCATACTTAAGATTACAATTGTCGCCAATTACGAAGCGAGCGGCTACCGCCGAATAGAAGATTCTGCAACCATAGCCCACGATACCGTTCACCAAAATAGCACCTTCTCCGATTTGGGTTGGCTCTTCCTGAGAGGAATTTATCGTGATATTCTTCAACTTATTCGCACCTTTGATATAGGTACACGGACCGATTTTGGCATCTTTCAAAATCCACGAGTTCTTAATCACACACTCTTCTCCGATAATTCCGTAATAGCCGCGACGATTATCGAAGGTTCGCTGGGTGATTGCCGCCAATTTTTTCTGCAACGGCACATCGTCCTTATATTTAGCCCACAAATAGGCATCTGCCGTAATCATTCCGTCAAAAGGCAGAATGCAACGATCTCCGGCCTCGTTCATCACTTCCAAGCGTACCCGCACGTCTTCCGGTTCGCCTTCCTTCACGATACCGTTGCCGAACTTGGAGTGGTCGGTAGCCGACAACTCGTGCACATTGAACAGAATCGAACGGTCGCCAATGATATAATTGGCCATATAATGCACATCGTGAATCGCCACATTGTCGCCGATATCGCAAGAAATAATGCTACTGTCGGTAATACCCACCGGCAGACGCAAATCGTGATACTGCAAGGTTTCGCAAGCCACACGTCCGATACGCACCATCCCAAAGAAACGGTTGTTGCGAATCATACTCGTGTCAAACTCGTCCGTCACCCAGATATCGTCCCAATTGGTGGCGGTATTGCTGTTTTTCACCAAACCCTCCACCTCGTCAGAACGCAAATGCCGCCAGCCGTTAATCGGCTTTTTTGCCTGCTGGTTTCTGAAGTAATATTCATCATAACCGTGCAAGAACTTTTCTTCAATGAAGTTCTTGTAAATACGGTCATACGGCAGTAACATTACGGTATCCATAACTATTTGTTTATTGGTTTTACTGAAAAGCAAGTCGATTCAACTCGGTCGATTTTCTTCACCATCGACATCGGGACCTGCAACATAAAAGAAGTCAGGTTATTCAACACAAGCATAAAATGGCGACGACCGTTAATCTTGGCCACTACGCCTTCCACCCCACGCATTTCACCTTCGGTCACCACCACCCTATCTCCTTCGAAAATTTCCACTGGCTGTAGATGCCGACCATCGCACAACGACAGTACCAATTTAAAATCGTCCATCTGCTTATCGGGAATAATCATACTTGAGTTTGTAAAGTGGTCGGTCACCAACAGGGTTTTGTATTTCAATCCGTTCACGATATTGAAGCGCTCAGCGGCGGCACAACGCATAAAACAGGTTGAAGTAATCAACGGAACCTCAATCTTCTTTTTTCTTTGATTCACATATACGTGCTCCTCCATACTTGTCGGCAGAAAATTCTCCACGCCAATATCGGTCAACAGCTTACGCACCGCCTTCTCCTGGCGAGGTCTTGTCCTCAACACATACCAATTTTGTTCGTTCACAACCGTCATTTTGGTCACACTTTACACAGCTTCGCCACTGTCGGGAACAACACATCCTCGAGCAAGTGGTTCATTATCAGTATAATAGAATAATTTACATACTATTATACTTAACTTACAAAAATAAGTTTTTTTTGTAAAAAACCCAAAAATTTGCAACTTTTATAATTTATTAAGTTAATATATAAGCGAAGGGGCTTCTTCGCGTTGCGAAGAAGCCCCTTCGAATGGGTGTTCAAACTTTATTTCAGACGTTTGATATAGTCTTCCACTTCGTTGATTAAAATATCCTTTTTAATTACACGTTTATCCTTATCTACCAAAAACATATACGGAATGGTAATCAGGTAGAAGAGCTCTTCCTTCTCTATCTGGTTGTCATAATTCCAACTATGCATCCACTTCGGATTAGCTTCCGTTTTCATATAATTGTCGAAAATCTTTTTGTCGTTTTCAAAATAAACGGTGAGCACCACGATTTTGCCGTCATCAATGGCTTTATTCAACACCGGATAATCTTTCATTCTCGTACGTGCCTGTCGGCAAGTAGGGCATTCCGGATGTTGAAAATACAACAACATATACGGCGCTTTCACATCATAAAGCGTGGTGGTGTCACCATTTCCTAAAACAATATTGAAATTAGGCAAAATGCTGCCGTCCAAATTCTTGTCCAAGTGTTTCAATTCAGCTTCATAGCGAACTTTTTTCACCTTGCTGGTTTTATCGTAGGCGATTGCGTTTTTCAGCATTTCGATATAAATGCCTTCCACACGATAAGGGGACTTCGTGGCACCCAACACTTTTTCCATGTGCTCAAAAAAGGCCGCATACGACTTTTCATTGACTTGTGCCGCCATCAGCACTTTCTTCATAATGGGAGCTCCTTCTTGATAATCAATATAGTACATCAAATTGGCAAATTGCTTATGTTTATTGATGGCCACTGGGGTATTTAAAAGTCTATCATCCTCCCAAACATAATTATCATAGAGATGTTCTGCCATATACAGCTGCATCAAATGCTGATTTCCATAGATTTCACGAGGAGGCGCAGGTATTTCCATCGTAGATTTGATAATGGAACCCAAGAGATAGTCTTTGTACGTTTCTGAAATTTTTTGTTGATAGGCCTTTTTTTCTTCGTCAATACGCAAAGCTCTGGCTGTCAGCGAATCAATGAAAGGCTGCATCATATAGGAAGGAAGATTGTCTTGCCTCATTTTATTAAATTCCTCATCCAGTTTTTGTAAACGACCATCAAACTCCAACATTTTATCCACATACTTCTTATTGGCCTCATTTTCGGGACTATCGGCAAACAGCACCTCTTTTCCGTCATACGACACAGTAAAATTTTGATTTTTCGTGTCTGAAATCATTATCTCGGTCACGATATTGCTATCCGCTTTCAAAACATACATTCCAGGATTCAATGTTTTTTTGCCTTTGAGTTCCATCATTTTGGCCGCCGGCAGCTTCACCACGTTCACCAAATTTCCACCCGTGTCAAAAGACTGCAGGTAGAGCGAATCGAACTGCAGGTCGCGCACATTGACCTTGATATTATAACCTTGTGCCTTCAATTCCAAGGCGGAAAACAAGAACACAAAAAACAAAAATACCGAGATAATAAAATTTTTTGTTGTCATCATTTTTTACGACTTTAAAGACGTTGCAAAGATACGATTTTTCTCCTGAAGCAAGGCATCATCTTTATTAATTTTAATTTGGGCGGTTCCCTCGCTCTGCTCGGGTCGCGCTTTCCGCTTTACTTCGCTTAGCGTTGTGCACGTCTGCAAGGCCGTCAAAGGAGCTTCTTCCAGTCGCTCTTTGCCGCCCGCGACCGTATGCTCAACGCCTGCGCTCCGTGCCCGCTCCAATCGCTACCGCAATATATCGAAACAAAGTCAACCTTCTCCTAAAGGCCAGAGAAACACGATTATTTGTCAAAATAATAATTAACAAGATATTCCCCACTAATCGTACGGACAAAATAAAGGACGCCATTCGCCACATGTCCCTGCAACAATTCATAATCCAGCGGTTCAAATGAAGTGTAAGAATTAGAAAGGTTGTTCTGGACAAGTCTAAAATTCGTGTACGTCACATAGTTATCGGTGGTGGAGTGCATAAAATGAATATAACTGTTCGGACTCCAGCCACGAGAAAGTTCGCATTTTCTCAAAGCTGCCATCAACTGTTCATACACGGGATTTCCCGGCGTTCGGGCTTCCACGGTAAGCATCTTTGATGTAGGTACTGCCCTGTCTTTCGGCACGGAAAAACGCGCCCGAATTTCTGCATTAAGATCATCAGTGTTGATGTTTTTACTTTGCACTTTGGGGATCATTTCCACCATATTCTGAGTCATATAGGCATCATAATCCTCAGTCAAAATTTCAGGAAATGCCGTTTTCAGTCCAATAAGAACCAATGGCACAGATACGGGATAACCACAGCTGTCGCTTTCCAAAAATTCGAGGAACATCGTTTCCATACTGAAAGGTCCGCCGCCACAATATGTATTATCAAAACGACAATTGGCATATTCCGGATGGTCTTGCGTATATTTCAATATCGCCAATGCAGCTGAGGCTCCTTGAGAATAGCCGACATTGTACATAGGCAATTTTTCAGGTTTGTATATGCCATTATCAGCCATATAATTCCAAGCAGCGCGCAGCATATCCAAGGCATTTCTTGCAGTAATTTCAGGGATGCAATAGGGATGTATCTGATCAACAGTTGTGCCAAAACCAAGATAGTCGGGTGCTACCACAAAAGCGCTGTTGGCGACAATACACGCTTCAGGGCCAAAACTCTGAGAAGGCACTTGCGAGTTTTTGCCAACCGTATGATGATTGTACAATACAATATGATCTGGTATTTTCAGATTTCCAAACACGTCAATAGGATAGTAAAATCTGCCTGAAAGCCAGATCGGATGCCCATTCACATCGACACTTCTATATTTCACGGCCACTGTCTGGTAAAAAATACGGCTGTTCATCAACTGATGAAATCCATTAACGCCAGCAATATCAGCTATTTGCGAGAAATCCATATTTACCCCTAACGTTGTCTTCACGCTATTTTTTATTTCGACCATCAGATACGTGGTTGCTTTCCCCATTACTTCGTAATTTTCGCCTTCAAAGTTTTTCTTACAAGAAGTCAACAGCAACAAAAATGCAATTGTAACAAATATAAACTTCTTCATTTTCAATTGTTTTTAGTCAAACATCAATTCATTATTTCACCGTACCAGTATGTCATTCAACCATTCTTCCATATCTCGTAAAGCATCCGAAGAGAAAGTCTCCTCAATTTTTCCATATTCATCGGGCAATCCGGTCTCGCAATGTTGGAACAAATGATTCAAATCAGGATAGGAAATGGGATCGAAGCGGGTCTTTTTGGGAAGGAATTTACCAAAAAGCTGAAAATTAGCCTGGTATTCTACCTGCTTGTCCTTTTCGCCGTTCAGGGCCAGCACAGGACATTTTACCTTCTTCAGACTTTTCGGGACATTCAATTTAAATAGTTCATAAAACCACTTACTACCCACATTTTGCAAAATGCCGAAAATATCCTTTTGCGTAATTTTGATTTTTTCCTTTTCCTCTTTTGACATTGACGCCGCATATCCTGTCAACAACTCCCCGCATTTTTGGACGGCTTCCTTCTGACTTTTCGCCTTTTCAATCATCGAATACAAATCGGAAGTGATTTTTACAGAAGCTTCCACTTCGGCATCAGACAATGTCGTATCGGCCTTTCCCAATTCCCGAATCTGATACATCAACGTGCTTTTGGCTGAAACCATCATTCCCGCCAGGGAAATCACAAAATCCACCTTGGAATTTTCAGCGGCCACCATTACCGCAATCGTTCCGCCCTCGCTATGTCCAACCAAACCGACTTTCGCAGACTTGAAATTCACATTATTCTTAAAATAATTCACCAAAAAATCGGCCACATCGGCAAAATCACGTGTAGAGCACTTTGAATAATAAGCCGGTGGCAGATCATCGTAACGAAACACCGCAAAACCTTTCCGCGTAAACTCATCGGCCAACACGGCGAAGGGCTTATGTCCCATAATTTCCTCGTCGCGATCTTGCCAACCGGAACCTGATACCAAGATCATCAGTACATTGTTAAAGTCCTCTTTTCGAGAAGGATAGGTTAAAGTTCCCGTAATGGGAACATGCCCCAACTCCGGATGGTTGAACTGCAATTGGATATCATCTTCCACGGTATAGGGGAATGGCGGTTGGGGAGTTTGCGGGCGGTAAATGACCGATCGTTGCGCGATTCGCTTGAACACCAAAGGCAATTTTGAGCGACCTTGTTTAAACTCACCCACCACTTCATCAGTCAAACTATTATAAACACCTCTAAACGAGGCCGATATTTTATTGGCTTTGAACTGCAAGGTATCCTGAAGGAAGCTGATACTGCTGACAGGAATTCCCATAGTATATTGGTCGGGGCTATCCAATTCGGCATACAGACTGTCGCCGTTTTGTTCCACGGTCAGCACTACCGTCAACGATGTTGTCCCCACGGAAAGAGAGCCACTCCACACGCCGGCGATTTGTGCCCAAGAACAAATCGGAAGTATAAAAAACACCCATATCAGCCAGTATTTTGTTTTCATTATCAAATTTTGAAAAATATGTTTTTTTAATTAAATTTGTCTATAAACAACTATTTCATACGACTGATAGCCCGATGGTAGGCTGCGGCATTGCGCTGATGCTGAGACAAGGTAGTGGCGAAATCGTGGAAACCGGACAAATCAGATTTTGCACACATATACAGATAATTATGGTGAGTGTAATGCAAGACGGAATCCATCGTGGAAGCCGCGGGAATACGGATTGGAGCCGGTGGCAAACCAGGATACAAGTAAGTATTATAGGGGGAATCGACTCGTATATGCTCATTCAGGATGCGTTTCAGCGAAGGATCGCCCACGGCAAATTTCACCGTTGGATCGGCCTGCAGCAGCATTCCCTTTTGGAGACGATTGATATAGAGGCCCGCAATCATCGCCTTTTCAGAAGCCCGATAGTTTTCTTCCTCCACAATCGATGCCAACACTGCCACCTCCACCGGTGTCAAGCCGATGGAATCTGCCGTCTTCAACCGCTCGTCATTCCAAAACCGATGATAATAAGTCAACATCTTTTCAAAAAATTCCTCTGCCGTAATATCATAAAAAAATTCATAACTATCTGGAATAAAAGCAGCTATACAAGTTTCCGCATTAAATCCATACGAAGCCAGAAAAGCAGAGTCAGACAAAAGTCTTTCTAAATCTTCAGGATTAAAAAAGAAGCGATGATCCACTTTCTCGACAAACTGTTTTTTCGTCCGGAGATTATTAAAAGTGAATTTCACGCCATAATGCTGGCCTCGGCGCAACATTCTCACCACATCAATATTAGACATTCCGGAAGTCAATTCATAATGTCCCATTCGGGGTGTTTTGAAGCGCATCAAGCGGCAAGTCAACTTGAAAGTCGTCGGATTTTGAAGGACACTCTTGGCGGTCAAGGAATCCTGCAATTGACTGATTGTCGACATTTTAGGAATGGTCACCACGGTTTTATCGACTGCCACGTTATTTTTGAAAAAGGCATTGAAAATACAAGTTCCGCCAACGGCCACGAGTATCACAATCAGCAGTAAAATGGTTCTATTTTTCATTTTCATTGATTAGCTGCAACACATAAACATCGGCGAAACCCTGTTGAACGCGAATCCAATCCTTCTTGATTCCCATTGGCTCAAAACCGACAGATTTAAATAATTTCAAACTTATTTCATTATCCGCCATCACATTACAATACACCTGATGCAATTGAAGGACTGCGAAGAGATAGCGGCAAACGCAACGCACGGCATCTTCGGCAAAACCCTGGTGACGAAATTCCTTAGAAATTAGGATTCCCAAGCCGGCGCGACGGTGAAACGGTTCAAAATCAAACACATCGACAGTCCCGACGGACTGTCCATCGTGATTTTCAACCATCAGGCGAAGCTGACGCGAAGCATAAATATCGAGGGATGAATTTTTAATAAATTCCTGTAAGGTAAATTTTGAATAGGGAGTTTGCGTATCGCTCACCACCCATACTTCGGGATCGTTTTCCCAGCGATATAGCACATCTATATCGCGAGGTTCCAATGCCCTTAGGCGAATTTTATCCGTCTGCAACAAGGACTTTCTCATACCAGCAAACGTTTAACGACCCGTAATGAATGCGAATACTGACCCTTGTCGGCATTATAGATTCCGGTTTCGTCCAGCGTATCGATACGGACCTGTCCTGACGCGTGGATGATTTTTCCAGGGGCGCATACCATTCCCACGTGAACGATACGGCCTTCCGCATTTTGGAAGAAAGCCAAGTCGCCCACCGCCGCCTCAGAGACGAAATCCAGCACGGTTCCCAAGTTAACCTGTTGCGAGGCGTCACGAGGAATAGAAACACCAATGCTTTTGTATATCAACTGGGTAAAGCCAGAACAGTCGATACCGGCGGGAGTACGACCACCCCAGAGATAAGGCGTTCGCAAAAACGACATAGCAAATTGGAGCATTGCGGTCTGCCGTTCCTGCAAACCGGCACAATTCGGTTTTTTAGTCGGATTGGCAGAGAGTTCAAAGCAGACATTTCCCAGGAAAAAACGATGTTCGGCATCGGGGAAAGGCAAGGAAGACCCCATAAAAACAGGGAAAGCCTGCTGCTTACCCAATTCCGTCACCGGCGTGACGAAATCACGGGTGACGAATTTTTCAACCTGCTGAACATCAGCAAACTGCTGATTGGTGAGGGGAAGATGATACTTCACATTCAGCCAACCCTCATAATCGCAATCCGTTGTTTTGATTTTCAACCAATTGTCGGTAATTTCCAATATTTTATATGTATCACCGAAGAGCAACTGGGAAACCATTTCCGAGCGTTCGGACGCCTCGCCGCGCAACGGCGCCACCGACAAGATACAAACTCCGTAATCCATAACTTAGAAAGGAAGGTCGTCGCTGACAGCCGTATCAGTAAAAGTATCCTGGTCCACGGTTGGCATGGCCGCAGGAGTCGGAGCAGCCATTGGTGCAGTCATTGGAGCAGCGGCAGGTTGAACAACGGGGACATCGGTAGAAAGTTCTATTTTCCAAGCCTTCACGTCGGTGTACCACCTGCCGTTAAATTCGCGAGATTCGAGAGAAAAAGAGACTTTAACAGTATCACCGATGTTCACGGTGTCGAGCATATCCAACTTGTCGCCCCAGAGGGTGGCGCACACTTTCTTCGGGTATTGTTCAATGGTTTCGATAACAAATTCCTGCTTCTGCCAACTGTTTCCCGTACGACCTATACCAGATTGGAGTGGCAGTTTCTGTAATAATTTTCCAATAATTTCCATAATAGTTTTTTCAAATATACAAACTGCAAAGATACAATTTTCTTCTGAATTATCACCGTTTGGCATTGTCAAAAAAAATACTTCAAAAAAAATTCCGAAGAAACAAAAAAATGCGTATTTTTGCACTCGCAAAACGCAGGGGGGATTAGCTCATCTGGTAGAGCGTTTGGTTCGCAATCAAAAGGCAGTGGGTTCGAGTCCCATATCCTCCACAAAAAGCTGAATTGACTACAATTCAGCTTTTCTTTTAATCACCTGCGTCATACAGTGGGCGGCGCCATAACCACAAATCAGGTTTTCGGCCGGAATCCAATCCACTTTCACATTATTTTCCTTTAGCACGTTGGCAAATTCAGGACTTTGATTATCGATGGCACAAATATGGCGTGGACCAATCGTCAAGAAATTGTTGGCATAATGCAACTCATCCTGTTTATTGATCGGAATAATCTTGCAGCCACGGTCCAAAAGCCACTGTTTAAAATCCAAGTCTTTGTGAATCAACTGATAAGATTCGCCAGGTTTTCTTGAATAGATGTCACAAGTAAGGAAATGCTTGTCACCGGCCTTAGCATAATAGCGGTTTTGGCACATCGTAACCAGATCCTTATCGATGACATTAAAATGTGTATCGAGGTGCATCTGCAACTGCCAACGCAGATTATCGTTCACCACGACCAGCGTATCGTGACCTATCAAATCATTGTTCAACAATTCATTCACGGCTTCTTGGGTGGTACGCATACCGCGACCGAGGAAAGCCACATCGCCGAAAGGGATATAGTCGCCGCCTTCAAGGAAAGCATTTTCTTCGTGGATTTCGTGGATAGGCATATTTCCCAAATATTCGTGACAGGCCTTGACCACACTGACCTCGTAGGCGCGCTGGCTGGAATTCATCCGGCACATAATCGTTCCCTTAGGTGTTGTAATACTCTGATCACGAAGGAAATACAGATTCATCAGCGGTTGATAGGTGTAAACGGCCTCCACGCCCGTATTGTTGTCGGTAGTCTGCGTAGTTACCGTGGGGCGCATCAAAATACAGCGGATAAGATCCTCGCGACTCATCTGATTGAGGATTTCGCGTCGATATTCGTCATTTTTAGGAACGTAGGTCAGCGCACGAGCAGCCAAGATACGCAACAAATTGATATCCAGTTCATTTAAGATTTCGCGGATGGTCACGACTTGGCAGCCGTTATTTTTCAAAATATTAATATATTTTTGATGTTCCTTGGCAGCGGCTTCCACATTAAAATAGTGTTCAAAAAGGGCGGCCGCAGGGTGAATAACACCCGAAAACAGTTCTTCTCCCGGCGTATGCATCAAAATCCACTTCGCCTCATCATATTCAGCAGACGGATACGCACCGGACTGGTCTTCAGCAATCCTATTTTTATGTTGGGGCGTACGGGTCTGTGTCAAGGAGAACAACAAGAATAAATTTTTCATAAACGAATCAATTATTACAATCTGCAAAGATACGATTTTTTTTGGAAATATCCACCATTTTTTGTTTTTAGCACTTTTTCGCCGACCAATATCACAGGAAAATTCTTGATTTATCAGTCGTTAAAAAATTTCGAGATGATACCGTTTAGTCTTGTAAAAGAAATTCCGCCTTCGCCACGCTTAGTCGGAATGGTGACGATTCATTGGGCAAGAAGTGGCATTGGCTTGATAAAAAAAGAAATTCATCAAACTTCGATAATGATATTTTTATTTTGCTTATATTTGTACTTTTAAACAAGAAATTATAATAATACTGAAATACAATGGATTACAACTTTAACGAAGTCGAAAAAAAATGGCAGCAATGGTGGAAAGACACCAAAGTCTATCAAAGTGAGATAAAAAAAGACAAGCCCAAATTCTATGTTTTGGATATGTTCCCCTACCCGTCAGGAGCCGGATTGCACGTGGGGCATCCACTGGGCTACATTGCATCGGACATCTACGCACGTTACAAACGTCAAAAGGGGTTCAACGTACTCCACCCGATGGGTTATGACGCCTTTGGTTTGCCGGCCGAGCAATACGCCATCCAAACCGGACAACATCCTGCCATCACAACCAGCCGCAACGTCAATCGTTATCGCGAACAGCTGGACAAAATCGGCTTTTCCTTCGACTGGGACAAAGAAGTGCGCACCTGCGACCCCGACTACTACAAATGGACGCAATGGACTTTCATTCAACTGTTTAAGCATTATTATAACACGGAAGAAGAAAAAGCACGCCCCATTAGCGAGTTAATCCAACATTTTGAAAAGGAAGGCAGCAGGAACATTCACGCCGCTCAAAATGAGGAATTGCATTTCAGCGCAGAAGAATGGAACAGCAAAACGGAAGAAGAGCAGCAAAGCATTTTGCTCAATTACAGACTGGCATACATTGCCGACACGTGGGTAAACTGGTGTCCCAAATTAGGCACGGTGCTGGCCAACGACGAGGTGGTCAACGGCCTATCGGTTCGCGGAGGTTTCCCTGTTGAACGCAAGTTGATGAAACAATGGATTTTGCGTGTTTCCGCCTACGCCGAAAGACTCTTAAAGGGTTTGGAGACTTTGAATTGGAGCGAATCGCTAAAGGAAATTCAGCGCAATTGGATTGGCCGCAGCGAAGGAGCCTTCATCCGTTTCAAGATGGATAATTTTGAAGAAACCCTGGACATTTTCACCACCCGTCCCGACACGATTTTCGGCGTCAGCTTTATGGTAATGTGTCCTGAACATCCTTTGATAGAAAAAATCAGCACCAAAGAACAGAAAACGGCCGTGGATAAATATGTTACCTGGGCACGCAACCGTTCAGAAACAGAGCGGCAAAGCGAAGTCAAGAAAGTCAGCGGCGTGTTTACGGGCGCCTACGCCGTCAATCCGTTCAATGGCGAGCGCATTCCGATTTGGATATCAGAATACGTATTGGCCGGATATGGCACGGGGGCTATTATGGCCGTCCCTGCCCACGACAGCCGAGACTATGCCTTTGCCAAGCACTTCAACCTGCCCATTCGCCAAGTCATTGCCGGCGGCGACATCAGCGAAGCCGCTTTTGAAGCCAAAGACGGCACCTGCGTCAATTCGGAGTTCATCTCTGGAATGGGCGTAAAAGAAGGCGGAAAAGTCATCATCGAAAAAGTGAAGGAAATGGGCATTGGCTACGGCACCGTCAACTACCGTCTGCGCGATGCCATTTTCAGCCGTCAACGCTACTGGGGCGAACCATTCCCAGTCTATTATAAAAATGGAATGCCCTACATGATTCCCGAAGAAGAGCTTCCGATTCTGCTTCCCGAAATCGACCAGTACAAACCCACCGAAACGGGCGAACCGCCATTGGCACGCGCCAAGGACTGGACATACAAGGGTTATCCGATGGAGGCCAGCACGATGCCCGGTTTCGCCGGTTCCAGCGGTTATTATCTCCGCTATATGGACCCGCACAACGACAAAGCGTATTTTTCCAAAGAGGCCAACGGATATTGGCAGAATGTGGATTTGTATGTCGGTGGAGCCGAACACGCCACCGGTCACCTCATCTATTCCCGTTTTTGGAACAAATTTCTCTTCGACCTCGGTCTGGCTTGCAAAGACGAACCCTTTGAAAAACTTATCAACCAGGGTATGATTCAAGGCCGTTCCAATTTTGTGTATCGTATCGTCGGCACGAATAAATTTGTTTCTTTAGGATTGAAAGACCAATATGAAACCACTCCTATTCACGTGGATATCAATATGGTTAAAAACGACATTTTGGACACGGAACTATTTAAGCAGTGGATGCCCGACTTCGCCAATGCTGAATTTATTTTGGAAGATGACAAATACATCTGCGGATGGGAAGTTGAAAAGATGTCAAAATCGAAATTCAATGTCCAAAATCCCGACGACTTAGTCGAAAAATACGGCGCGGACACTTTGAGAATGTACGAGATGTTTCTTGGACCTATCGAATTGGCCAAGCCGTGGGACACCAACGGCATTGAAGGCGTTTTCAGATTTATGAAGAAATTCTGGAAACTCTTCCACGACAGCGACAACCAGTTTAATGTGAGCGATAACGAACCGAGCAAAGCCGAGTTCAAGGTTCTGCACAAGACCATCAAGAAAGTGGAAGACGACAACGAGCGTTTTTCATTCAACACCGCGGTCAGCGGCTTTATGATTTGCGTCAACGAGCTGAACGACCTCAAATGCAACAAGCGCCAGATATTAGAACCGTTAACGGTTTTACTTTCGGCCTACGCACCCCACATTGCAGAAGAATTATGGCATCTTTTAGGTCACGAAACTTCTGTAGTGGACGCAGCATTTCCTCCATTCAACGAAGAATATCTCAAGGAAACTTCCTTCAACTATCCGATTTCTTTCAACGGCAAGACCAGATTCCAACGCGAATTTCCATTGGATATGACGCCCAAAGACATCGAAGCAGCCATTTTAGCTGACGAAGAAGCTCAAAAATGGATTGAAGGCCGCACGCCTAAGAAAGTCATCATTGTACCCAAAAAGATTGTCAACATTGTACTTTAAACTTGTATTTTTATCATAAAAGACATTTTATAAGTCACGAACAACAAACTTTTCCATCATAATTCTCATTTTATGAAATTGAAAAATTGGCTTTTAACGATTATTTGCTGTTCATTGACATTTTCAGCATTTTGCCAGCACCGGAGCGACAGCATTCACGTTGCCCACTACGAATTGAACCTGTTCATTGATCCGTTTTCTCACGAATTAACCGGAACAACCACACTGCGAATGGTGCCTAAAATAGCCCATTTGGCACATTTCAATTTGGATTTGGAGGCCCTCACCGTGGATTCAATCCGACACGAAAGTGGAAACATTTCCTTTACGCATCAAGGCACGAAGCTCTGCATTGATGCTCCACAATATCAATTGGGAGACACCCTTGACTTACACATTTCCTATCACGGAATACCGACGGGCAACAGCTGGGGCGGATTTACTTTCAACAATGGCTTTTATTACAATCTGGGCGTCAGTATGTATGCCACCCCCCATTCCTACGGGCGCTGCTGGTATCCGTGTATCGATGAGTTCACGGACAAGTCAACCTACAATTTCAATATCGAGACCTATTCTTACCATACTGCGGTCTGCGGCGGCGACCTGTTGGGCTGCAGCGACAAGGAAAACGGCAATAAGATATGGCATTGGCAACTTGACCAGCCCATTCCCAGCTACCTGACCTCTGTTGCCACCGCACCCTACCAGCTTTGTGCCGACACTTTTCACGGTATGGAAGCCGACATTCCCATCACTATTTACGCCACTTCCTCTTACATTAATAATGTAGCAGGTTCCTTTGCTCATTTAAAAGACATCACCCGCAATTACGAGAACAAATTCGGACCCTTGCGTTTCAACAGAATCGGCTATGTCTTGGTGTCCTTCAACCAAGGAGCGATGGAGCACGCCACCAACATCACCTATCCTCAAACAAGTGTTGACGGCACCAGTGCCAATGAAAGTCTATATGCCCACGAACTTTCCCATTCCTGGTTCGGCAACCTTGTCACTTGCGAAACGGCAGAAGAAATGTGGCTTAACGAAGGTTTTGCCAGTTATTGCGAAGCCCTCACCGACGAATATCTCTATTCCAAAGACACATATACCAACGACATCAATAACCTGCACGACTATGTTTTACACAACATCCACCTCCAAGACGGCGGTTTCTATGCCTTAAACGATGTTCCTCAAAACAAGACATACGGTATGCATTCCTACGACAAAGGTTCCCTTGTCGTTCATACTCTGCGTCAATACCTTGGAGATTCTTTATTTTTTGATGGCATCAAGGCCTATCTGAATCAATATGCTTTCAAGAACATTAATTCTGAAACCTTATTTAACTTTTTGAGCAACCATACGCATATCGATTTGAGCGGTTTTTATGAGGGATGGATTAACCAGCCCGGATTTCCGCACTTTTCCATCGACTCCATTATTTCCGAAGGAAATGACCAATATGCCGTTTATGTACGCCAACGTTTATATCACGCCAATCACTTTATCAATGACAATAAAGTGAGTCTGACATTTTTCAGCGACAGTGGAGAACGTCTTGATTACAAAGACTTTGTTTTCTCCGGGGAATATGGCATTGCCCGCATCAGCATTCCATTTATGCCAAAATTTGGCATAGTCGATTATGACAACGACATTTGCGACGCCCTCATTGGCTATAACAAAACCATCAGGTGGAGCGGGTCCAACAATTTTGCCGATGCCAACGTCAACTTTATCGTATCCGACATTCAAGATTCTTCGCATTTACGAATCGAATATAACTTTGTAAATCCAGATCCCATCAAAAACACGTCGGCACAAGCTTATCGGCTCAACAAGCGGTATTGGAGAATTGAATACACCAATTCCGACAAAATCAGCGGAAAACTCCGATTCAACTACAATGCTCAAAACAGCAATTATCCCGAATATGAACTTTTGCAAGGCCACACGCCGAACGATTTGCGACTTCTTTATCGCCGTGACTGTGCAGACGATTGGCACAGCATTGACTTTTCTCGAAATGGTCAGTTGAACGGGACCGTGACCACCGACAGTCTGCGTGCCGGTGAATATGTATTGGCCGTTCCCGGACAAGATGTTGGGATCAATGAGCAAAAAAATGTCAGCAATGATGCCAAGGTTTTTCTTCGTCCCAACCCCGCCAATGACTTTGTCAGCATTATTGGCATCGATTTTATTCAAAAGCTTGAAATTTATGATGTCAATGGCAGGAAAATTCAGGAATTCAACCATTTCAATTCCGAAGGAAAGATCAATGTACGGCAATTCAATTCCGGAACATACCTATTTAAGATATACGGTAAAGACTCCAATATTAAAGACTTAATTTTCATCAAAAATGATTAGTTTCGTATTATGCGTTATCGCATTAATTGCAGGTTATTTTTTATACAGCAAATTTATAGAGAAAATCTTTAACGCGAGTCCCACGCGTATCACGCCTGCCTACACCAAACAAGACGGCATTGACTACATTCCAATGAAGCCTTGGAGGATTTTTCTCATCCAATTTCTCAATATTGCGGGAGTTGGTCCCATTTGCGGAGCCATTATGGGCGCCAAATTCGGAACCGCTTCATTTTTGTGGATTGTATTAGGCAGTATTTTTGCCGGAGGTGTTCACGATTATCTATCCGGTATGATTTCCATTCGTCACGACGGCTGCAGTTTGCCTCTGATCCACGCCAGGTATCTGGGTAGATTTGTCAAACAGTTTATGAACTTTTTTATGGTGGCGTTAATGATTTTGGTTGGCGTAGTCTTCATCAACACGCCGGCACTACTTTTGCAATCTCATTTCACGCCCAATTGGAGCATTTTCATCTGGATTGGCATCATTTTTGCATATTACCTCATTGCCACTCTTTTGCCCATCGACAAAATTATCGGTAAGATATATCCTATTTTTGGTTTTCTTCTCTTTGGCATGGCCATTGCCATTGTAGGTGCTTTCATTTGCTATCAACCCAAAATTCCAGAATTATGGAACGGTTTTGTCAACACCGAATACACCAAGAGTTCTCCAATTTTCCCGATGATGTTCATTTCCATTGCGTGCGGTGCCATTTCCGGTTTTCACGCCACACAATCGCCGCTTATGGCCCGGTGTATGACTAACGAGAAACTGGGCCGCCCCATTTTTTATGGCGCAATGATTTCAGAAGGCATTGTCGCCCTCATCTGGGCTGCAGCCGCCTCCTACTTTTTCGGTCCCGACAGTCCGGTTTCCACCGAAGGCTTAGGTGGTCCTGAAATGGTAGGACTCATTGCAAACACCTGGTTTCCCAAGGTCTTCTCCATCGTCACCGTTTTAGGGGTGGTCAGTGCGGCAATAACCTCCGGCGACACGGCATTACGGTCTGGACGGCTCATTATTGCGGACATATTGCGTTACGACCAAAAGCCCATCGTTAAGCGGCTGTTAATTGCCATCCCCCTATTTGCCGTCACCGGAATCATCTTGTATTTCAGCATCGCTAACAAAAGCGGATTTGAAACCATCTGGCGTTACTTTGGATGGTGCAACCAATTGCTGGCGGTCTTTACCCTGTGGGCCTGTACCATCTACACAACCAGAAAGTATAAACACACGCACAAATTGTATTACCTCGTTGTTCTCGTTCCCGCCCTGTTTATGACGATGGTTTGTTCCACCTATCTTGTCGTTGCAGAACAGCACATCTTTGGGATTCCGCTCAACATTGCCCCCTACATTGGAGCCGGCATCACCCTTGTGGTTTTAGCCATTTTCATGCAATGGTTAGCCAAAATGAGAAAGAGAGACAGACTATACCAAAGAAGCAAGGCTTCCAAGTAGAGTTTATCATCCCCTTACAGCTTTCCTTCTTCAACATAACTGAAATAGGCGTTGCTACTCACAATAATGTGATCCACAAACTTAATATCCACCAAGTTGGCAGAAGTTTTCACTTGTTTGGTCAACTGATTATCCGCCGCACTGGGACGCACATCGCCAGAAGGATGGTTGTGACAGAGTATCACTCCCGTCGCTGACAATTCAATAGCACGGCGCAGAATCACCCTCACATCCACCACCGTAGAAGAAAGGCCGCCCTGCCCCACCATTTCCGCCTTTAGCAAGAGAGAAGACTGATTAAGTAAAAGGATCCAGCATTCTTCATAATTCAGGCAAGCGTTTTTGTCCTGCATGTATTCAAACACGTCTTGCGGCGAAGTCATTTTACATTGTTTATGTACCTTTTCGGCCCTTAGTCGTCGTCCTAATTCAAAAGCTGCCATTATGGTAACTGCCTTTGTCTCTCCGATACCGTATATTTTCTGCAGATCAGTCAAATTCCAGGAAGCTAAACACGACAATCGGTTATCACACAGCGACAGAAGCCGTTTAGCCAGATCAACCACGGTTTCCTTAGTGGTGCCGCTTCGCAGCAAAATGGCAATAAGTTCCGCGTCACTGAGGTTTCTTGGACCTTTGGCAACATACTTTTCCCTGGGGCGGTCTTCCACGCTCCAGTCAAGAAGATTCAATTTCGAATCAAATTCTTCCACAGACATTCTATATTAAATGTTGTTCGCACTGCTTTCAATCCAAGCACACGAATCTCAACAAAGACAAGTTTTGTTTTTTAAATGTACAAACAATAGCGTGACAAGAACTACATTTGTTCCCGTTTCAAGAGGTACGGCAATAAAATTTGATCCAAGCCTTTAGTGATATCTGCCGGAATCATATCAATCTGATACTGACCGCATTTCAAATTTAACTTTTGAAAATAATCCCCGATAGCCTGCTTATAATATTCTCGAATGGAGTTGGAATGCAACTTGATTTCATCTCCTGTTTCCATATCCACAAATTTATAGAGTCTGTTATCGAAATTAAAATCCTCCTCCATTTTTTTGTGATAAGTATGGAACAGCAAGACTTCGTTCTTATTGTGTTTAAGATGACCCAACGCCAACATCATATCGTCAAAATCCGCATCAGACTCAAACATATCGCTAAAGATAATTACCATTGAGCGTTTGTTAATCTGCTCTGCGATACGGTGAATGGTTTCAGTGACTCGGGAACGGCGATGCACTTCTGTAGAGATAGGTTGAATTATCTTTTCCAATTCCCTATAAATCATTTTCATATGACTTTCTCCGCCGCGTGCGGAAGTATGCAATTCCAATTTATCGGAAAACACGCTCAAGCCAACGGCGTCACGCTGATTTTTGAAAATCTGCATTAAGGCCGCTGCCGCATACGCAGAAAACAAAATCTTATTCGGTTCCGCCAAAGTATATTTCTCTTGTATAGGAAAATACATAGAAGAAGAATTATCAATAATGATATGGCAACGCAGGTTGGTTTCTTCCTCATAGCGCTTCACAAACAGCTTGTCGGTCTTAGCATAAAGTTTCCAGTCGATATGCTTGGTAGGTTCTCCAGGGTTATACTGTCGATGCTCTGCAAATTCAACCGAAAAGCCGTGCAAAGGGCTCTTGTGAAGACCAGTAATAAAACCCGTCACAACCTGTTTTGCGATAAGCTCAAGATTGTCATACTGAGTGAATTGCGTATAGTCGATTTGATAAGCCATCTCCTTATTTTTATCGTTGCAAATTTACATTATTTTTTCGGAATATTGCATCATACGACAAAACCTATTGACCAGATTGTATAAACTTATCCAATGAAGAACGGAAAAGGTCTGAAAACTCGTATTTTGTATAATCTGACGTGAATATACCCACCGTACTAAACGCATTGACAAAACCAAGCTCTTTACTCCAAAACAGCACCGCCGGAAAAGAATCAAAAGTAAGCAATGGACTATAGTCAAAACGCTGACGCATATACAAAGATTTGTAATATTTAGGAACTATTTCCAACAATTGTCGATCATTTTCCCGACGCAATCGATAAGAATCCATCGGTTCAAACAACATAACGACCGACACCTTTGAGGTATCGACAGAATGAAGAAATTTCAATATCACCTTTTGGCAACCAGAACATTGCGGTTGCTTATTGACTATCAGAATGGATTTATCAGCCCCCAAATCCGACATTTCCACCTCATTATTGTCATAATCAAGAAATTTCATCGGCAACCTAGTCTTTTGCACTCGCAACTTCACGACGGGATCGTAATCCTTATAATACAAATTTTCATCTTTCGCATACTGTTTGACAGACCTACCTTCATATTCTTCCTTTTGAGGAACTGACACCAACTGGAACATTACATTATCAGACGGTAACAGCAATAAGTTTTTAGCTTCAGGATAATAAACAAACGGATAAATTCCATTTTCATAAACCATAGACGTATCCGCCTGTTTCAAGGAAAAGGACTCTCGCAACCAAGCACCATTATGCTTCCTCAAGCACAATACGGAAAGACCATTCATATCCGTTTCATAACCACTATTCATCGTCACGAAAAGCAAAGAATCGCTCATTGGTTCAATCGTCTTGGCGAAAGAATACTGTTTATAGCCGTGTTTCAACGCATAAGAAATCCGTTCCACTCCGTATGAAAGCTTACGTTCATTTTCGACAAATTCAGATGGAAAATCTTTCCAACCATCGAAATCAATGGAAACGCTGTCCAACAAAACCGCGTCCAACGAATACCGATAAATCATTTTAGCTCCTGGGGGGGTATAAAACAAAGAATTTTCATTTATAAAACAGTATCTATTGGGATCGAATTGCAGCAAAAACGGCAGCGGTTGAGGCAGTACGCGAAGCAATTTGGGCTGATTGCCCTTATCGCTGTCATAGCACAACCACCGAAATTCCCCTTTTGACCTGTCATCCACCAAAGCATAAATTTTCTGCTGATAATAATACGCAGAATTGACACCTAAACAATACAGGCGTTTAACATAATTATATCGTCCATTGACCTTTTCAAACAATAGGATTTGGTGATCGCAAACCAACAGTAAACGATTCTTCTCAAACGAAAGACTATATATACAGCAACTTTGGGCCTCTTTTTTCCAAGAAGAATTGGTTTTAGGATACTCGACAAGGACAGAGTCCTGGGTCAAGGAAAAACGATTGATTTTGTAAATGACGGCATAATACCCATCTTCTTTCCAGACAAAAGAGCGTCGGCGGAAAAAGCACAAATCGGAGCCGTCTGTTGTAGCATTCCAATCACGCCAATTTAGATCTGACTCAGGTAACGCCAAGGTCAATGTGGTATCCAGAGACCACTGATTATAAAAAGGAAGAACCGCATTTTGAGCCAAGGACACCATCCATAAGCATAAAAAGGCACTCAGACAAACTAAATTTTTCATATCTCAAACTCATAAAATTTTATAAACTTCAGCAAGTTGCAAAATTACAAAAAAAAACATTAAAAAATTATCCATAATAAGGTTGTAGGCGATTATGGATTTACCGCACCGCTTCATATCGTCTGAACTCCATCACACGGAATGCCGTAGAATAGCCCTATTGGAAAGCAATAACACCCACGGCTATTTTGCGAAGTCGCCACAAAAAAAATAGCGGTACAATCCTGATTTAAAAAGGTGCTGCACATTGGCAGCACCTTACCATTACAAGTAGGAACTAAAAACCCAACATTGAAGCGTCGGTTTCATATAGATTGATCGTCATTTGACCATCAGCTTTTTCATCATACTTCCAATTTGAAGTATAAATATACATTGATTTTTTTGATTTTTGAGCACCACTTGCCTTTGTTGTCGAATTTGGAGTCATAACCTTTTTAGAAGTTGAGCCATTTAAGATACCAGCATCAAACTGACGTTCGCTTTGTTCAATCAAACCGTTAATGGCAGCAACAAATCCCGCGGGAACTTTAGCGGCTACCGGCGTCACACCATTTGTATAATTTCCAGCATCTTCCGGCAATCTACAAGGAATACAACCACGGCCATAGCAATTCAGCACTCCCTTGATACAATTCGTGCCAGCATCGTAAACCTCACTATAGGTAACATTTCCATACAAATTAAACAATGATAAAAATCCCCCATTGCTTTTATTCACGCTTAAGGTATAAACAGGGGCTTCTGCACTTGCTGTTCTATTCAAAGCCGGAACCAGCATAACGGCCACTAAAACTAATAAAGCTAATTTTTTCATCTTCAAATAATTAATAGAACTGTAAGTTAAATTGAGAATTTTGCACTTTCGCAGCAATGAAGCGAACTTCCAAGCATCGTCACGACTTCTGAAGGACAGAAGAGGATTTTTTTCAATCGGATTAGGCAGTAGTAATATTATATTATACATTTATTTTTTTTAGCAAAGCGGTCTTTCAATCTAAGATTGCCAATCTGTATTTACTCCCGTATTTTTGCATTACAAAAATACACACATTTTTATATTTTTCAATAACTTTTTGTAATTATTTAATTATTTATAATTGATTTAGAATCAACTACTTAGACAGTTTATCAACATTTTGTTCATAAAAATTCTATGAAAAATCACGGAAATTTCGGAGGAAATGGGAAAAATCCTGTGGTCACTTGACATTCCGTCGCCGCCATTTCTAACCCAAAGACTTATCGCCACTCCGACGGAGCGTTGCGAAGTCGAAATCTTTTTACAAGACTAAACGAAATCATTAAGAAAAGAAATTTATCTTAAAAAAATAAATCAAATCATAAATTAGCTAAAGAAAAAAAACGTAATTTTGCAAGATAAAAAAACATCTGTCAGTATCTGACCTATCTTGCAAATTATCAGACAAAAACAATAACCAAAACATCAAAACATCATGAAAAAAACCATGACCTTACTTGTTTTATCAAGCATTTTGCTCATCGGATGCGGAAAGAAAAACGCAGACGCCAATCTGGCAAACAACCCTTTCTTGCAAGAATGGGACACCCCGTTCAATGTCCCTCCATTTGACAAAATCGACACTTCCGACTACATTCCTGCCTTTGAAGAAGGAATGCGCCAGCAGAACGCCGAAATTGATTCCATCATCAACAACAGCGAAGAACCGACATTTGAAAACACCATCCTGGCGATGGAAAACAGCGGCCAACTGCTGAACAAGGTTTCCGCCGTCTTTTTCAACCTTGCCGAATGTATGAACAACCCGGCTATGGAAGCCATCGCCGAAGAAATCTATCCGAAATTGTCGGCTCACGAAGACAATATCAGCTTAAATCCTAAACTGTTTGAAAGAGTTAAAACGGTTTACGAAAAAAGAAACACCAGAAAATATACACCGGAAGAATTCAGACTTTTGGAAGAAACATACAAAAGTTTCGTTCGCGGCGGTGCCAATGTTCCTGCCGAGAAGCAAGCCCGTTTCAAAGAAATCAACGAACAATTGTCCCTTCTCACCCTTAAATTTGGGAACAACGTACTGAAAGCCACCAACGACTACAAACTCGTGGTGGATGATGTCGCCAAACTGGAAGGTATGCCAGAAGACCAGTTGGCCGCGGCCCTCGAAGCCGGCAACGCCGACGAAGCCACCAAAGGCAAATATGTGTTTACCATCCACTTGCCCAGTATGGAACCGTTCCTGATGAACTGCAAAGACAGGGAACTTCGTCACGAATTGTGGACTGCCTACTCTACCCGCTGCACTTCAGGCGAAACCGACAACACCAAAATCATCGACACCATCTTGAATCTCCGCTTGGAACGCGCCCAAATCTTAGGTTTCGACACTCACGCCGCCTATACTTTGGACGACTGTATGGCCAAAACACCTGAAAAAGTATTTGAATTACTGATGCAGGTTTGGAATCCGGCCATTGCCAAAGCCAAGGAAGAAGCTGCCGAATATCAGAAAATGATTCAAAAAGAAGGCAATGACTTCAAATTGAAACCTTGGGATTGGAGATATTACAGCGAACAATTACGCAAGGAAAAATACGACCTCAACGATGACATCATCCGTCCTTACCTTTCATTGGACAACGTCAGAGAAGGCGTATTCACAGTGGCCAACAAATTGTACGGCATCACTTTCAAGGAAAACAAAAACCTCCCCGTATATCATCCAGACGTGGTAGCCTACGAAGTGCAGGAAAACGACAAGACCATCGCCATTCTGTATATGGATTTCTTCCCACGTGAAAGCAAACGCAGCGGTGCCTGGATGACCAACTTCCGCGAACAATACATTGACGAAAACGGAGAAAATGTAATTCCTGTCGTTTCTTTAGTTTTCAACTTCACCAAACCAACGGCTGACAAACCTTCATTGCTGAACTTTGACGAGACAGAAACTTTCTTCCACGAATTCGGTCACGGCTTGCACAGCATCTTCTCCCAATGCAGATTCCGCTCACTCTCCGGAACCAACGTGTCCCGAGACTTTGTCGAACTTCCGTCTCAAATTATGGAAAACTGGGCCAGCCAGCCCGAAGTACTTCGCCTATATGCCAAACACTACAAAACCGGAGAAGTCATTCCTGAAGAATTAATCAAAAAAATTGATGCTGCCGGCACCTACGGACAAGGCTTCATCAACACGGAATTGATTGCAGCTTCCTGGTTGGATATGTATATGCACAACCTTCCAACTCACGTCAACATTCAATTGCCTGAATTTGAAGACCAGGCTCTGGCCAAGATCGGCTTGATTCCGGAAATCATTTCCCGCTACAGAGCCCCTTACTTCCAACACATCTTCTCTGGCGGATACAGCGCCGGCTACTACAGCTACACCTGGGCCGCCGTATTGGACAGCGATGCTTTTGAAGCGTTCAAAGAAAATGGATTATTTGACCAAGCCACTGCCAAAGCATTCAGAACCAACATATTGGAAAGAGGCAACACCGCCGACCCGATGAAGCTCTACATCAACTTCCGCGGTAAAGAACCTTCTATTGAACCTTTATTAAAAAACAGAGGACTTAAATAACATATCAACGTGATAAAAGTCACTTTTTTAGGAACCGGAACCTCGCAGGGCGTACCCGTAATTGGATGCGACTGCGAGGTTTGCACTTCCTCCGACCCAAGAGACCAGAGACTTAGAACTTCCGCATTTGTTGAAATCGACCAACTCAAACTGCTCATTGATGCCGGCCCCGACCTCAGACAACAATTGCTGACCAACAAAATCACCGATGTTGACGCGATATTGGTCACCCACGAGCACAAAGACCACGTGGGCGGAATTGACGACATCAGACCCATCAACTTCCTTAACCACAAATCAATAGACATTTACGGACTTCCCCGCACCTTGGGCATCATCAAGAAAGATTTTGACTATGCCTTCGCGGAGAAAAAGTACCCCGGCGTTCCCAACTTACGGCTCCAAACTATCAAGGAAGACACATTCCGCATTGGCGACATTGAAATCATTCCCATTCATATTCTCCATTTGGCCATGCCGATTTTAGGATACCGCATTCAAGACTTTGCCTACATTACGGATGCAAGCTTTATTGCTCCCAAAGAATTAGACAAACTAACAGGATTGGACACGCTGGTCATCAATGCACTGGGATACAAAGAGCATTATTCTCATTTCAACATCGACCAGGCATTGGCGATCATCGACAAGCTTCAACCTCGCCAAGCCTTTTTCACCCACATGTCGCACAGGGTGGGCAAATACGAAATACTTTCACAAAAATTACCTGCCCACGTTCATCCCGCCTACGACGGACTGACGGTGAAAGTGGGGATATGATTTGGCGACGCAATCCGCGCCTTCTATCTCCACGTCATAGCGAAGCGCAAACAACGAAAATCCCATCACGAAACGATGGTCTTTATACGAATTAAAGAAGAGTCTGTCTGACATTTCAGAGAGACTCTTTTTCTTTATTATCAACTGATTATCTGTCACATCAATATCCGCAAAAGAAGACAGCTGTTCCTGAATCACCGCCAAACGGTTCGACTCTTTGTAAATCAAGTTGTTCACACCTTCAAAAGCAAAGCGTCCTGGCAACAGGCAAGCCATACAGGCCAAAACGGGAACGGTGTCCAAATGGCGGCTCACCTCCCAAGAAGCAGAATAATGCGACAGTGTTTTTTCCACCGAAATGAGCACTCCTTCCGGATGCTGCTCACTGCGAATGCCCAACGGGGCGAACCACTGCGCCACCACCTTGTCCTGCTGGCAACTCTCCAAAGAAAGACCCGACAGCAAATACTCGCCTTCTCCTTCCAGCAACAAACGCGCATACCAATACACCGCCGCACTCCAATCAGCATAATCCTGCTCCAGCAAATCCGGATTTTCCAAAACCCTCATCGTCATATCAATATATGGTTCAGAAGGCGGATTGTTCGGAATTACATTCAGCTTTTCCAAACCGATTTTATCGCCAATCAGCAGCAAGGCACTGGCAAACTGACTGGAACGGGAGCAATCTATGGTCATTTCTTTCGCAACAAGCGGTTTTCCTTGAATATGCCACCCGTTCTTCACCCTTTGAATATTGGCACCGATAGCGATCAGGCAATCCGCCAATTCCTCCATCGGACGCTGCAAAAGGCGTTCTGCGCCCGTCAGCAGCCAACTACCGGGCATCACGGTCAGCGCCGCCATCAAGAAGCGGTAGGCCGCACCGCAATCGTGAGCGTTGATTTCCACCCAATCTTTCGCATTCAGCGTTTTCGAAATCTTCGTCAGACAATCGTAAGTCACACGCACATCGGACGGAAAATCGTTTGGAACAACATCAAAATACTGCTTGTACAGAAAATCTGCAAACAACTTTCTGATATACAAACTTTTAGAAACCGGAAGTTGAACCTTCTCCATAACCTATTCTCCAAAAACCGCTTTCGCCTCCTTCATCCTTTCACGGATAGACACCGCAAACGGGCAGCGCGACTCGCACGCGCCACATTGGACACACTCGCCAGCCTTATGATTCAACGCTTTGTATTCTTTCAACACCTCCGCCGGAATTTCATCGGCGGCTTTGGCCTTGTCAAGCAATTCATTGACCTTCGCTATATTAATCCCTTTAGGGCAAGGAGAGCAATGATTGCAATAGGTACAAGTACCATCAGCCCCGCTTTTGGCAGTACTATTCAATGCCGATTTATAATCTTTTTCCGTCTCATCCGCCAGCTCATAGCGAATATCCTCCATCAGTTCCTCCACATTCATTGCGCCGCAGACCACCGTTGAAACACACGGTTTAGACAATACGTAAGCCAGACATTGCACAGGCGTCAACGCTGATTTCAACGGAGTACGTTCCGCATCCAGCAAACGGCCTTTTGCACCGCCGAAAGCCTTCATTGCCACCACCGCAATGTGATGCACCGCACAATAATCGTACAATTCCACGCGGAGAGGATCTATACCCGACATCATATTCTTATAGCTTTCATCGTCCCAGACACTCAAGCCCGCCGGCAAGGCGTCAAAAGCAGGATTCATACTGAACATAATCACTTCCACCAGACCACTTTTGGCTGCTGCCAGGGCCACTTCCGCATTATGGCTGCTCATACCGATATGCTTTATCTTTCCTTCGCTTTTCAGTTCCTGCGCATACTGCATTAACGGTCCTTCAACAAGAGCATTCCAATCATCCAAATCATCACTCAGATGAAGCATACCCACTTCCACGTAATCGGTACCGAGACGTTGCAGCAAATCCTCAAAACCCTGCTTCGCTTCAGCAAGATTTCGGGTACGTTCATACTGCTGACCATTATAAAAACAACCGATATGTCCTTGAATAATCATCTGATTTCGCCGGTTTTTCAAGGCAAAGCCGATATTATCTCGGACCTTTGGATTGGCATCATAAATATCGATATAATTCACGCCATTGTCGATTGCCGCCGAAATGAAATCGTAGGATTGCTCCGGCGTGAAATCGGCAAACGCCGCACATCCAATTCCTATTTCACTCACTTCTAACTCTGTTGCGCCCAGCGACCGATATGTCATATTGGGATTTTTAATAAATTCCTTCGAATCCTGATGACAAGACACTGCCAAAATCAGCAGCATACAGGACAAGACATTAACCAAGGCGAATTTTCTCATAGCACCATTCTTTAATTTTAGACTGCAAAAATAGTGAAAAGATTAAAACGCCACTCATTTCGCCCTCGCATTTGCAATACATTTATTTCCCACTGGCAGATTTTCATTGTTATGATTTGGGCGGCCCGGCTCCTAAAGTCGCCGTCGCGCTGTCCGCTTTACTTCGCTTTGTGCTTGCCACGTCCGCTATGGCGGCAAAGCAGCTTCTTTCAGTCGCTCTTTGCCGCCAACGGCCGTAAGCCAAGCACCTGCGCTTCGTGCCCGCTCCCATCGCTCCCGCAGATTTAGGGTTGAAAGTTGAAAGTTGAAAGTTGAAAGTTGAAAGTTGAAAGTTGAAAGTTGAAAGTTGAAAGTTGAAAGTTGAAAGTTGAAAGTTGAAAGTTGAAAGTTGAAAGTTGAAAGTTGAAAGT
>JAZLHE010000044.1:0-74753 GCA_045616665.1 Bacteroidales bacterium
CCTTTCTATGTTTTTGGCATTTGAAAGGATTGTAAAACACTGTCCCGGTACTGTCCCGGCTGTTTTGAAAAATTGCCGTAAAGTGCTGATTAAAAACGCTTTATGGCAATTTTGCGGAAAGTGAGGGATTCGAACCCCCGGACCCCCGAAGGGGTCAACAGATTTCGAGTCTGCCCCATTCGACCACTCTGGCAACTTTCCGTCGGCAAAAATACAACTTTTTTCCTTTCCCTCCGCAGCTGTAAACATAAAAAAACCGAAAAGCCATCTTGTAACTTTTCGGTTTCTTTATAAATAGAAAGTTCTAACGACTTTTTAATGTGTTTTGCCGCTATTTTTCGGGTTGTTGGCACAATTCGGTCAATACACTGCAAGTTGACTTGGGATGCAGGAAGCCGATCATCAGGTTTTCTGCCCCTTTGCGAGGAGCCTTGTCAATCAAGCGAACACCTTTTTCTTCAACTTCGGCCAAAGTGTTGGCAACATTGTCAACGTTGAAGGCAATGTGATGAACGCCTTCGCCCTTGTTGGCGATGAACTTGGCAATGGTGCTTTCTTCTGAAGTGGGTTCAAGCAATTCAATCTTGGTTTGTCCAACCTTGAAGAAGGCAGTCTTTACTTTTTGATCAGCAACTTCTTCAATATTGTAACATTTCAGACCTAAAATATTTTCATAATAAGGAATGGCCTGGTTCAAATCTTTAACGGCAATGCCGATGTGTTCGATGTGCGAAATATTCATTGTTTTATGTTTAAGTGATTAATTTTGACTTTCTACGGGCATAACGAAAGCGTGGATACCTTGTTGGGGTGCGCTTTCATCCAATTTCTTGATTTCGGCAAGCAGTGGAGCCACCTTGTCTGCCGGCATAAATGCCAGTAAAGCTGAATTCAAGGTTGGCCATGCGTGGGTTCCATAATGCGGTTCACCCGTTTCGGTGCCGCGGCCTTGTACTTCCTGCCAGAAGGTAAATCCTCGGATTTCCAACTTGTCTAAAATCTCGATGATTTCATCATAAAATGCTTGATAAAACGATATAAAAACGGCTTTCATAATTTTCTTTTTTTATTCGGCTTGATTTTCACTAATTGCTGTGGCTTGAAGAGCCAATGCCTTTTTCATTTTCCTCTTTTCGCCATAATCGGCAAAGATACTATAAAGAATTGGAATGAGAATCAAGGTTACCAAAGTTGAAATGGTCAAACCCCAGGCAACAACCATACCCATTGAGTTCCACATTTCGGCACCTTCGCCTTTGTCCAATGCCAACGGAATCATACCCAAAACAGTGGTCAACGTGGTCATCAAGATAGGACGAAGACGGGAACGTCCGCCTGTAACAACCGCATCCTTTACGCTCATGCCACGTTCACGGCACAAACTGGTGTAATCCACCAATACGATGCCGTTTTTGACTACGATACCGATCAGCATCATTGCTCCAATCAAGGCCATGATACCCAATGCGGTGTGCGTGAGGGCCAAGCCGATGAATACTCCGGTGAAGGCGAACGGGATGGAGAACATAATGACGAACGGGTAAACGAAGGATTCAAACTGGGCGGCCATCACGACATATACCAACATTACGATCAGCAACATCAGCGTGATGATGTCTTTGAAGGCATCTTGTTGGTCTTCCCAAGTACCTGCAATCTTATAATCCAATGTGTTCGGAATTTCCATATTGTCAAGTTCGTTCTGTGCGGCGGCGACAATGTCACTCAAAACGGCATCTTTACCAACGACACAAGAAACCTTAACCATACGTTCACGATCCTTACGCACGATGGTTGGCGGCGTGAAGCTTTCAACGACCTTGCCTACGTCTCCAATACGAATGCCGCGACCTTGATTGTTGTACATCAGGATGTTCTCAATAGAACGGGTTTCTTCACGGAATTCGGGAGCGTAGCGTACGCGGATGTTGTATTCGTCACCATCTTCACGGAAATACGAAGCGGTATAGCCGTTGAAACGATTACGGACGTAACCGGCGGCAGTCGTTGAACTCAAACCGTTTTCTGCCAATTTGGTACGGTCAAGTAATACTCGCAATTCAGGAGTGTATTCGTCACGGCTGATAACAACTTCCGTACAACCAGGAACCTGTCGCATACGATCGGCCACTTTGGCGGCAAAATCATCCGTGGTATTGAAATCATAACAATACAATTCTATATCTACCGTTGACTGTCCACCCATATTGCCCTGGCCGGTGGATACAGAATAGGAGTTGATTTCAATATGCTTGCGCATAATTTCACGAATACCGTCCGAAATTTCCGTGATGGATTTGTCACGTTCGGTCTTCTTGCTTAATCTGATGTTGAAAGACAGCAAATGAGTACCATTGTCACGCATTAAGCTGAAGGTGTTGTCTTCGTCAGGTTGACCTACGGAAAAGTTGACACGTCTGACTTCGTTGGGGTAGGCCTCTCTGATTTCCTTTACCAGTTCGTCACCTAAGGCACGAGTGGTTTCGACACGCGTACCCATTGGCAACTTGACAGTTGCACTCAAACGGGCATTATCTTGTGTTGGGAAAAATTCTGTCGGAATAAATTTGATCAGGATGCAACTTGAACCAAAAACGACAATGGCGATGATAACCACGGTCTTACGATGATTGACGCACCAACGTAACATAGATGCGTAAGCGTCATCCAACCAATTCAAAAATCTTTCAATAGGCGCATAAACGGCAGCAAACCATTTGCTCTTTTTCGGATTCTTTTTCAACATCAAAGAACAAAGCATAGGTGTCAAGGTCATAGCGGCCATCAGGGAGATGGCGATAACGATGGTGACAATCCAACCCAATTGCTTGAACAAGACACCTGACATACCGGTGATGAAGGTCAATGGCAAGAATACGGCTACAATAACGAGTGTTGATGCCACGATGGAAAGGGAAACCTCGCTGGTGGCAAATACGGAAGCCGCTTTCGGGTTGGAACCGCGTTCGATATGGGTAGTGATATTTTCCAAAACGACGATGGAGTCATCGACGACCATACCGATGGCAATACTCAATGATGACAAAGAGATGATATTCAGTGTGTTACCTGTAATCAACAAATAGATGAAAGAACCAATAAGGGAGACAGGCACTACCACGGCAATGATGATGGTGGCCCTCCATCGTCCTAAGAAGAAGAGTACGACAACGACTACCAACAACAAGATAATCAAGATGGTTTCTTCCAAACTGGCGATGGTGTTGGTGATGTTTTCGGAGTTATCTACCAAGATGTCCAATTTTACGTCAGCTGGAAGACTCTTCTTGATTGAAGGAAGTTGGTCTTTCACCTTTTGAGCAATTTCCACGGTGTTGGCATCGGTTTGTTTTTGGATGATGACCATAGCACCACGGCTGTCGTTGGTGAAAACCTCCTGCATACGTTCTTGCAGGGTATCTTTCACTTGGGCTACATCTTTTAAATAAATATTCTTATTGGAATAACTGCCTACCACGACATCTTCCATTTCGTATGCGTCTTCAAATTCGCCATCCACACGCAGAGTATAAGTCTTGGATCCTACGTCCATGATACCCAGGGACACGTTTCTGTTTTCTGCGCCCAAAACGCTGGCAATGCCTTCGATGGTGAGGTTGTAAGCCTCCAATTTGTAAGGATCGCAATAAACTTGGATTTCGCGTTGAGGTGCACCTGATATAGAAACGGCGCCCACACCGCTGATACGGCTAAGTGGAGAAGCAACTTTGTCGTCCAAAATCTTGTAAAGGGCCTGGGTGCTTTGGTCTGATTCTACCGAAAGCATTACGATAGGAAGGTCGTCGGCACTAAACTTGAACAAGAACGGCTGGTTGGCTTCGTCGGGTAATTGGGACGTAACCATATCCAATTTGTCGCGGACATCGTTGGTCTTTTCTTCAATATCCACGCCATATTCAAATTCCAAGTAGATGATAGAATAGTTTTCCTTTGAGTTGGAAGTGATGTGTTTCATATCACTCAAAGTGTTCAAGACATTCTCCAACGGCTTGGAAACGTTGTCTTCTATATCTTCGGCACTCGCACCAGGATAAACCGTGAAAACCATAATGGTATTACTGTCCATGTGCGGGAATAAGTCAACGGGAAGTTTGGTCAAGGAAAAAATACCGATAATGACAACGGCAACATAAATCAGCCCTGTCATAATCGGACGACTAACGGATTTTTGATATAAACTCATATCCTTCTGATTTTCAGATTAGTAGTAAAATTATTTTTCAATGTCAACTTCCAAACTGTCTTTCAGTCTTGCCAAGCCGGAAGTGGCCAAATAAACACCGTCCTTGATGTCTTCGTTGAGCAATTCGTACTTGGTGTCCAAGTGACGTCCTAATTGAACCTGCTTGAAGAAAACGCGGCCGTTGTCGTAAACGTAAACATAACGGTTGCCAGAACCTTGCTGTCTGTAAATGGCTTCGTCGGGAACGACGATGTGGTTGACCATACCAAAGTTGATGGTTACGCGAGCATACATACCCGGACGAACGCGGCGATCACCGTTTGGCAATTGAATTTCCACTGGGAACGTGTGGGTCGTACCGTCAATGGTGGGATAAATCAAGCTGACGTTTCCTTTGAAAACCTCACCGTCGTATGCATCAACGAGAATGTCCACCGGCATACCGACTTTCACTTTAGTAAATAATGCTTCTGAAATGTTGATGAGCATCTTGACTGGGTTGATTTGCTGTACCTGAACCACGGGAAGTCCGCCGTACAAGTCTCCGCTATCATAGTTTCTGGCGGTGATGACGCCATTCAACGGACTAAGTAACTGCGTGTTTTCCAATAAGTTGTCGTAAGAAGTCTGGGTAACGTCCAGATTCGTTTTCATAGCGTCCCAGTCAGATTTTGAAACGCCGCCGACTTTGTAAAGTTCGTCAATACGCTTGAAACTGGTTTTCAAGTTGTCCAATTGGCTTTTGGTTTGCTTCAGACTGTTTTCGTTCATCTGCACCAAGACCTGACCTTTGGTAACATAGTCACCCACTTCCACGAAAATCTTGTCAATACGTCCGCCTGTCAAAGGTGCGATGTTGTTTACGGCCTCTGCTTGGATGATGGCAGTGTATTCGTACAACTGTTCCACTTCCTGAATGGCAACCTGTTGTACCTTGATTTTGAATTTTTCATCCACGGTGCCGGTGTCGGCTTTCTTGTTAGAGCAGGCGGCAAAAATCATCAAACAGCCCATCAATCCGAATAAAAAGTTTTTTTTCATTGTTTATATATTTTAATTTTTATTTCCGAAATTAATAAAGTCAAAGGTTAGGGGATTATTCATTGCCGATTAAAGCGTCCAAAGAAGCTTTTGCCGTTAAATAGTTAAATAGAGATTGGCAATAGGTAAGACGAGTGGTGGTAAGCATCAATTCGGCGGCGTTGAGGTCAATCCAGGTGTTTAGGCCGACTTCGTATTGTTTTTGTGCGATTTCGTGTGTCTTTTCTGCCTGTAGCATTGTTTCCTTGTCAGATACAAGGTCTTCCAACGACTGCTGCATATCATTCAGGTAGCTTTGCGCTCCAAGACGAAGATTGCGTTCCACATCAAGGCGTTGGTCTTCCATATTTTGGATGTTCAGGTTGGTTTGTTTGAGTTGATAGGATGTGGCTGCCCAGGAAACGATGGGAACAGACAAGCCCAGACCGATGACCGAATACGGAAAATTGTTGAATTCACCGCCAGTGTCACCCATACCGTTATACATTAGACTTCCTGTAAAGGCCAAATTGGGACAAGCGGAACTCTTGATAATCTTTTTGGATTGCTGCAGTTCCTCGATTCCAAGGTCCAATTGACGCAAGGAACTGTTGTTGTCCAAACTGATTTGATCCAGCTGCGGAACGAAGGAATTCAAGATTTCTTCTTCATAATCATATAGCTCGCCGTCAAAAATTACAGGTTCATTCACATCCATACCCAAAATGATCTTGAGTCTCATATAGGCTAAGGTGGTGGCTTTGGCGGCAGAAGTCACGTCGGGGCGCAAATTCTGTAATGCCACGTCGGAACGGAGTTTCTCAAAATCGGATACTAAGCCCTGATTGTACTGTTTCGTCACCAAGTCGTTGTTGGCCTTTGAATTTTCGTAACTTTGCAGCAGTACCTCGTGTCCCTGTTTCGCTACCAGATAAGTGTAATAGGCCTGCTTGATTTGATTGATCAACTCCAATTTGGAGGAACGGGCGGATTCCATAGCCAGTTCCACGTCCATTTGTGATAATTTCAGACTGGTCCACAAGGCTGGAGCAATGACAGGCAGTGACAAAGATGCGCCTACCGAATAGTTATGGTCTTTACCTACCTTGATATTCATATCCTGACCTCCCATGCTCATAGCCATACTCTGTTTTAAAAGGGTGTATTGATAAGAGCCGGACAATGACACATTGGGGAAAAGTGACACAATCTGTTCTTTCTTGTATTCTTGTTTAATCTGAATGTCTCGTCCCGCAATGCGAATGGAAGGACTTTCGCTGAGTCCTATTTCAATGGCTTTTTGCAAATTGATGTGTACGGAATCTCTTTTTTCCTGAGCAATGATTAGTCCTGTTGAGAGAAACAGTAGGCTCGCAATCAAGCTGAATCTTGAAATTTTCTTGAGGTAAATTGTCATTTTTATCTAAAGTTATATATTGTTAATATTCTAATTCATAAATATTTACTCTATATTTATAGGGCAAATTTTTGAATGTGCAAATTTACTGATTTTTTAGTAATAAAAATGGGTAAAAAAACGATTTTCAATCAAAATGAAAAATACTTCAATGAAAGAGGATTTTTTGCCGATGAAAAATAAGTGGAAAAAAATTTACAAGATGGTTCGTATATGAGGAAATATTTGTAATTTTGCTGATTAAAATTTTATACAATGGCTACAAAATATGTATTTGTCTCAGGTGGTGTGGTATCTGGCTTAGGAAAAGGTATCACGGCAGCATCTCTTGGTCGTCTATTGAAATCACGTGGCGTGAAAGTGACCATGCAAAAATTGGATCCTTATCTGAATATGGATCCCGGAACGATGAACCCTTATCAGCACGGTGAAGTTTTTGTTACGGAAGACGGTGGCGAAACCGATTTGGATATCGGTCATTACGAACGGTTCATAGACGAGAGTCTGAGCAAATATTGCAATGTTACGGCTGGGAAAGTATATTATCAGGTCATCGACAACGAGCGAAACGGTGCCTACGCGGGTTCTACCATTCAGATGATTCCTCATATTACCAATATGATCAAGGATAAAATCCGCCTGAATGCGCAATCCAACAATGCTGAAGTGGCTATCGTGGAAATCGGCGGTACCGTGGGCGATTACGAAAGTTTGCCATTTTTGGAAGCCATCCGCCAATTTTCCAGCGAGGAAGGCTACGACAATTGTATGTACATTCACGTGGCGCTGATTCCATTCATCACGCCGAGCAACGAGTTGAAGACCAAACCGGCACAGCACAGTGTGAAAGAACTGTTGAGCTTGGGTATCCAACCCGATATTCTGGTCTGTCGCTGCGACCGTCCCCTTGGAAAGGACATCAAGCAGAAATTGTCGCTGTTCTGCAACGTGAAGCTTGAATGCGTTGTCGAAAATACGAATATGCCGTCTTTGTACGAAGTGCCATTGGCTTTGGAAGAAGAAGGCTTGGCCGAGCAGGTGATTAAGCGTCTGAAGATTCAGTGTCAGGAAAAGAATCTTCAGGATTGGGAAGATATGGTGAATCGTAGCAAAAAATTGTCTCATCATAGCAAAATCGGACTGGTGGGCAAGTATATTGAATTGCAAGATGCCTATATCAGCGTAGTGGAAGCTTTGAAACATGCTTCAATTTATAACGATACCAAATTGGAAATCAAGTGGATTGATTCGGAAGATATTACCGAAAAGACCGCCGGCACCTTGTTGAATGATGTGGATGCCATTATCATCCCTGGCGGCTTTGGATCTCGTGGCGTCGAAGGAAAAATCAATGCGGCCCGCTTTGCCCGTGAAAACAAAATTCCTTATCTCGGTTTGTGTTTGGGTATGCAAATCGCCATCATCGAATTTGCCCGCCATATTTGTAAGTTGGATAAAGCCAACAGCAAGGAAATCGATTCCAACACGCCTTATCCGGTCATCGATTTCTTGCCTGGACAAAATGAATATAGTATGCTGGGTGGAACCTTGCGCCTCGGTAAATATCCTTGTAAGTTGAAAAAAGGTACGAAGGCTTACGAAGCATACGGCGAAGAGATGATTTCAGAACGTCACCGCCATCGCTATGAAGTGAATAATGATTATCGTGAAGTGCTTTCTCAAAACGGTATGGTGTTCTGTGGCACTTCTCCCAACGACAGCATCGTGGAGATGATTGAACTGCCCGATCATCCTTGGTTCGTGGCTTGCCAATTCCATCCGGAGTTGAAATCTCGACCCAATCGTCCGCATCCGTTGTTTATGGGCTTTATGAAAGCCGCGGTTCAGTTTGCGAAAAAATAGTTTAAATAGAGTGAATATAGGCAGGGTTAATCCTGCCTATTTGCTCGTTTTTCGGACCGATGTTGCCTTCAATAATTCGTTCTGAAAAAATTAATTTTTTATGTTAAAAAAGGTTACTTGCTTAGTCTGAAATGAAAAAGGTCGTCATACAGAAAGGAAAGGAAAAGTCGTTGCAAAGGTTTCACCCTTGGATATTTTCCGGAGCTATTGCCCGAAAAGATAGTGGAATCGCCGAAGGTGAAGCGGTGGAAGTCTTTGACGCCCACGATAATTTCCTGGCAATTGGCCATTATCACACCAGTTCTATTGCCGTCCGAGTTTTCAGTTTCGACAGGGTGGAGGTGAACCGCGACTTTTGGAAACGCAAAATTGAACGGGCCGTTGCTTATCGCAAGATGATTTATCTTTTTGAAAATCCAAATACGACCTTGTTCCGATTGATAAACGGCGAAGGCGATGGTATGCCCGGACTCATTGCCGATTGGTATGCCGGTCATCTGGTGCTGCAATTCCATTCGTACGGGATGTACCTGATGCGAGAACTGCTGGTGGATATTTTTAAGGAAGTGCTGGCCGACCGCTTGAAATCGATTTATAACAAGAGTGCAACCACACTTTCTGAATCCAATGCCTTTGTGCCGTCCAATGAATTGCTTTATGGCAGTTTGGATGATGAGGTGCTGGTGCACGAAAATGGAGTTCCTTTTTATATTGATATTCCTCAAGGACAAAAAACGGGTTTCTTTATCGATCAGCGGGATAACCGGAAAATGGTTGGCGAGTTCTGTCGCGGCAAGAAAGTGCTTAACCTGTTCTGCTATACCGGTGGTTTTTCTGCCTACGCGTTGCAGGGTGGAGCAGAATTGGTTCATTCGGTAGATATCTCTAAACGTGCCATTGAACAAACCAATGAAAATATCGCTTTGCTGGGTGGCTTGTCTCAACATCACGAGGCCTTTGCCGCCAATGTGTTTGATTTTATTGAAGAGATGCCCGACCATTTCTACGATGTCATTGTGGTGGATCCGCCTGCTTTCGCAAAACATTATAAGGTAAAAGAGCAAGGCATTAAAGGTTACCGTAATATCAACAGGAAGGCGATGGAAAAGGTGAAACCCGGCGGAATGATTTTTACCTTTTCGTGTTCGCAAGCCATTTCCAAGGAGGATTTTCAGACGATTATCTTTTCTGCCGCGGCTATGGAACATAAAAATATTCGAATAATCAAGAACTTACAACATGCTTTGGACCATCCTGTCAATATTTTCCATCCTGAAGGAAGCTATTTGAAAGGTATGGCCTTGAGTATTGAATAATTATAATCTTCACCTGATGAAATTTGCTAATCCTTTGTTTCTGATTGCTTTAAGCGCTGTCTTGATCCCGATTATCATCCATCTTTTTAATTTTAGAAGATACAAGACGGTTTATTTTTCCAATGTTAAAATGTTGGAAGATGTGTTGCTTAAGACAAAGAAGGAATCCCGACTGCAACAATATATTGTGTTGGCATTAAGAGTGTTGGCTATCGCAGCCTTGGCTATCGCCTTCGCACAGCCGTTTATTCCGAAAAATAATCTCAGTAGTCATAAGGGTAATGTGGTGACGATTTTTGTGGATAATTCATTTTCAATGGATGCCAATTCCAAGGACGGAACTCTGCTCTATGACGCGGTGGAAGCAGCCAAAAATGTGGTCAATGCTTTTTCATACACTGATGATTTTGTATTGACAACGCAGGATTTTTCTTCAAAAGAGTCCCATATCTTAAATAAAGATGAAATTTTGTCGATGTTGGATGATATCCAGCCGTCGGCACAAAGCCATACAATGGATGAAATAGTTGCTTTCGCACAAAATACGGCTTCCTATTCGCATAAATTAAATCATATCAATTATTTTATTTCTGATTTTCAGAAAAATGCTTTCGATGCTGCTGCGTTGAAAAGAGATTCTCTGAATCGCAATTTTTTGATTCCGATAGAAGTGAGGCATACCGATAATGTCTCCATCGACAGTTGCTGGTTCTTGACGCCAGTGTTTAATGTGGGACAAAACGTCACGCTTACGGTGAGAATCCACAATTACGGTACGACGGATGTGAATAAGTTGCCGCTCAAACTGTATGTCAATGATGAGCAAAAGGCGCTGGCAGCAGTGGATGTGAAGGCGGAAAGTTATGCCGATTATCAGATGAACTATACGATAACCGGGGATGGAGTTCAGTGCGGTGTGGTGCGGATAGAAGACAGTCCTATTGTTTTCGACGATGAGCTTTTCTTCGTTTATACCGTGGCTTCTGCCAATAACATTATTGTGGTGAATGCCAAGGAAAATCGTTATCTGAAGGCAATGTACGGTTTGGATTCCCTGTTCGTTTATCAGGAAATGAATGAAAAACGAGTCAACTATTCGCAATTTAAGACTTGTAATCTTTTGGTTCTGGACCAGCTTCAAAGGATTTCTTCGGGAATGGCCTCTGAAGTGGAAAAATATGTCAACGCAGGTGGAACTTTGCTGGTTTTTCCCGCTGAAGAGATGGATGAGTCGGTCAATGGCTTCTTGGCTCAGTTGGGTGTAGGTCAGTATGGAAAGTTGGTTCAAACCAAGATGAAAGTGGGAAAGGTTAATTTGGAGAGTGTTTATTTCAGCGGAGCGATACAATCTTCTTCCGAAAGAATGACGATGCCAATGTTGACACAGTATTTCCCTATTGTCAGCACTGCCGGTACTACAGCGATGGAAGAGGTAATGTCCTTGGAAAACGGAAGTCCGTTTTTAACTTCTTATCCTTGTGGTCAAGGACGTGTTTTGCTGTCTGCCGTGCCGTTGAGCGACCAGTTTGGTGATGCCCAGCGCAATGCCATCGTCTTCGTTCCGCTGCATAATGCCGCCATTATGAATGTCAAGCAGAACCGTCTGTATAATGTACTGGGTCGCGATGAGCAAGCGGCAGTACCCAATCAGTACACCTCGGGCGAAAAGGTGTTCTCGCTGAAATCGCAGGACAAATCTATTGATTTTATTCCTGAACAGCGTCCTTTGGGCAATGAAATTATGTTGTATTTCCATTCACAGATCACAAAATCTGGAATTTATGACGTCTTTTTAGATGATGTGAAGATCACTTCCTTGGCATTCAATTTCAACAGAAATGAATCCGATTTGGATTATTATGATGCAGGTGATTTGAAGGATTTGGTGGGTGATGATGTGCAGGTTTTGGATGCTCAGACTAAGGATTTATCCAAGAACATTGCAGATAGTTTTAATGGCATTCCGTTATGGCGTTATTTTGTTTTGTTTGCCTTGTTGTGCATCATCGCGGAAATCTGTGTGTTGCGTTTTTGGAAAGTTTCCGCTAAAGTCGAAACCAAATAACCTCATTTGAAAATTAGTGATTAAATTAAGTTAACATATTGATAATTAGTATGAAGAAAATAATTTTAACATTATTCTCATTGCTTTGTTTGTGGCAGTTGTCAGCACAGCGTGTGGAAGCGGATTGGGAATCCATCAAGACCAATCATCCCTATCCTCAATGGTTCAAGGATGCCAAATTGGGCATTTTTATCCATTGGGGTGTTTATTCTGTCCCTTCTTATTGCCATTCGGATGGTTATGCTGAATGGTATTATCGTGGATTGATGACCAATGACAGCAATCGTTTGGCATTCCAAAAAAAAAATTATGGAGAAAATTTCCAATACCGTGATTTTGACCGATTGTTCAAAGGGGAGTTGTTCAATGCCGATGAATGGGCAGATTTGTTTCAGCGTGCGGGAGCAAAATATGTGATTTTGGTGACAAAACATCACGATGGATATTGTATGTGGGACAGTCGCTATGCAAAAAATTGGAATAGCGTGGAAGGCGGTCCCAAGCGCAATGTGGTGTCGGAAGTAACGGATGCGGTGCGTGCCAAGGGAATGAAGATGGGCTTTTACTATTCTCTGCCAGAATGGACCAATCCTTTGCATATTTGGTATGAAGACCCTAATGATTCCATTGGAAAATATGTGGAACAACATATGATTCCACAGTTCAAAGAGCTGGTGTCTCGCTATAAACCCTCTTTGATTTTTGCAGATGGTGAATGGTTTAATTCTGCAGAGCAGTGGCACGCCAAGGAGTTGATTGCCTGGTATTACAATTTGGTCGGTTCAGAGGCTATTGTCAATGACCGTTGGGGTAGTGGAGCAGATTATGGTTTCAAAACCCCCGAGTATAAAGGTGCCATTATGGACACGACACGTCCGTGGGCGGAATGTCGTGGTCTGGGACGTTCGTTTGCGCTAAATCGTGGTGAACCTATTGAAAATTACCTGACTTCTGATCAGCTGATTCGGCATTTTGTAAAGTTGGTGGCTGCCGGTGGCGGTATGACGTTGAATGTCGGACCAGCCGCGGATGGACAGATTCCGCTTTTACAGCAAGAACGTTTGTTGGATTTGGGTAATTGGTTGGAAATCAACGGTGAAGCTATATATGGATCAAGACCTTATCAAAAAATGTATGAGAGTCGTGAAGTACAGGTTCAGGATGCGGATACCGTTAGAACCGTGTCAGAACCTTACGTTTGTTACACCACTCAGTTCGACGCATTGTATGCCATTGCTATGGAATATCCTGATGACCAGTTGGTTTTGAATATTCCTTCTCCTGCAAAAAATGCTAAAGTCGTTTTATTGGGTTGCGACAAGCAGTTGCGCTGGAAATACAAGAACCATCAGATGATTATTGATACAAAGCCATTGAAGTATAGTGATTTGCATAGCACCGCTGCTTGGGTATTTAAAATATTTTGACCAGAAAATATTCCCCTTAAATCACGGTTTCAAACAGGCAATAGGTACAACAAAAATTCCGTCTTTTCGTTGATAGGCGTATTGACCAACGGCAGTGACAATCATACAAAAGGCCGGTTCATTCATTCGTTGGGTATCAATGATTGACTTCAAGGAGTTGATGGAATGGGCGGCTTCCTCAATTTTGGTGTTACCGCCCAATTTGATTTCAATTAAGGCGTATTGTCCGTTGCGGCGGTGCAGTACTGTGTCGCATTCCAGTCCGTTGCTGTCGCGGTAATGATACAGTTTGCCATCTAATTTGTCGGCATAGACTCTTAGGTCGCGTACGGCCAAGTTCTCAAAAAACATACCGCAGGCTTTGAGGTCGTTTTTCAAGTCGTTAGGACCAATGCCTAAAGCAGCCGTGGCAATGCTGGGATCCATAAAATATCTATTGTCAGATGTGCGAATGATGGTTTTACTGCGAAGATTGGGGTTCCAGGAGGGCATATCCTCAATGGTGAATAATTTTTTTAAGGCATCTACGTAGTCTTTAACTGTTTCATCAGAAATATTTTGATTGTCATTGCTCTTGATATCTTGGCAAATGGTGCTGTATGGCACTTGGTGTCCTAAATTTCGTGCATAGGAATGTAAGATCAGCTTTGCACGTTCCGGACTTCTACGCGTATTGTCAACCCGCTTTATATCTACTTCTGTAATTGCGTCGTAGTAGTCCAATGCTTGGTCCAATGCAATTTTTTCGGACAAGAATGTGGCAGACGGCCATCCGCCACGGCAGATTAAAAAGGTAATGGCATCCAAGTCCAATTCGTTGGGAATGACATCAATGTCGCATCCGTCAAATAAGTCGCCTAAACTGACTTTTCCATTAGATTCTCCTGATTCAAAAAGACTCATTGTGCGCATTTTAAGGCGACTGATTCGGCCAGTTCCGCTGTGGACGGTTTTATAGGCTTCGGGCAAAACCGAAGATCCGGTTAGGATGAATTGTCCAGGATCACCCCGTTCATCCACTTCACTTCGTATCATATCCCAAATTTCCGGAATGGTTTGCCATTCGTCAAATAAGCGCGGAACGGCTCCAAGTAGAATTTGTTCCGGGGCAACGTCTAAAGCATCAAGAGTATTTAGTAAAACAGAAGTTTTGCCTAACATCAAGGTGCTTTTGGCTATCCGTTTGGCCGTGGTAGTTTTGCCGCACCATTTGGGTCCGTCTATCAATACGGCGCCTTTCCCTTCCAATTTTCGCAGTAGCATTTCGTCGGAAATTCGATACTTGTATGCTTTCATTTTCTTGATGATTTAAAATTTCTGCAAAAGTACTAAAAATAAATGATATAAATGATAAAATAAATAAATTTTCGGTAATTTATAGATGTTTTATTCGGTAAATTGTAGAGATTACATTCGGTAAAATATAGTAGATTTGTTTGGTAAATTGTAGCGTATTTAGTCGTTAAATTATAGCAATTACATTCGGTAAAACATAGTGAATTTATTCGGTAAATTGTAGCGTGTTTATTCGGTAAATTATAGCGATTACATTCGGTTAAATATAGTGAATTTATTCGGTGAAATATAGTGAATTTATTCGGTAAATTGTCGTTTTGTTGTTTGGTAAATTGTACCTGGCGATTTAAAGAAATCGTATCGAAAAGTTGTCTAAAGATTAAGCCGATAGAGAGTTGTTCGCTTAGAAAGTCCACTGTCAGCAGCGGTAAAATCAATTGTCGTTCTTCGTGAAATGCAATGGCTTAGAACGATAAAAGTCCCTCGCACTTGTCTTATGCCTTATATTCTTTGCTCTTTCAAGTTTTGCAAGTGACACATCACGGGAATGCCGTTTATTTTAAATATTTTTTGGAAAAGATGTTGTATTTCAAAATGCAGTAAATGGCTCGAAATCCGTCTTTCCATCCAATTTTTTTGCCTTCTTCGTAAGTTCTACCATAATAGGAAATCCCTACTTCGTAAATTCTAATTCCTTTGAAACGTGCGATTTTTGCCGTTACTTCCGGTTCAAAACCGAATCTGTTTTCCTGAAAATAGATGCTTTTGATAATGTCGGCGCGAAATAACTTGTAGCAGGTTTCCATATCGGTGAGGTTCAGATTGGAAAACATATTGGAGAGAAAAGTGAGGAAACGGTTGCCGTGAGAATGCCAGAAAAAGAGAATGCGATGGGCATTTCCACCCAGATAGCGCGAACCGTAAACCACATCGGCAAATCCGTCAACGACTGGCTTGAGTAACAAGTTGTATTCCTCTGGATCGTATTCAAGGTCGGCATCTTGCACGATAACGTAGTCACCGGTGGCTTCATTGAAACCACGGTGCAGTGCCGCCCCTTTCCCCATATTGCGTGCTTGTTCGTAATAATGCATTTCGACATCCTGATGAGCGGAAATGTAGTCGGCAATGACTTGCTTGGATTGGTCTTTTGAACCGTCATCCACCAAGATTATCTCTTTGGTAAAGCCATCTATTAGGTTGACAGCTAATATTTTATCAAGTATTAGGTGGATGGTTTTTTCTTCATTGTAAACAGGAATGACGATGGATAATTTCATAAAAAGCAATTTGTGGACAAAGGTACGAATATTTTTTGTATTTTTGCAGCGTCATTTGCGAACGTAAATGCTTTTCGGGGTGTAGCGCAGTTGGTAGCGCGCTACGTTCGGGACGTAGAGGCCGCAAGTTCGAGTCTTGTCACCCCGACAAGCAAAAAAGGGAAGGTTCAAACCTTCCCTTTTTATATTAGTATTTGTAGAAGCCTTCGCCAGTTTTTCTACCGAGCAAACCGGCACGGACCATCTTTCTCAACAGGGGATGCGGACGGTATTTTGGATCGCCAAATTCATTGTAAAGAACTTCCATAATCGCCAAGTTGACATCGTTGCCGATAAGGTCTGCCAATGCCAATGGACCCATTGGGTGGTTGGCCCCTAACATCATACATTTGTCAATGTCTTCGGCAGAAGCAATGCCATCAGCCAAGATGCCAACGGCTTCGTTAATCATAGGAATTAAGATGCGGTTTACGACAAAACCAGGAGCTTCGTTGACCAAAACGGGAGTCTTGCCGATTGAAGTGGCCAAATCGACGATTTGCTTGCAAACGTCTTCTGAAGTAACTTGGCCTTTGATCACTTCAACCAATGCCATACGGTCGGCTGGATTGAAGAAGTGCATACCGATGAACTGGCTTGGACGAGAAGTGCAAGCTGCGATTTCGGTGATAGATAAAGAAGAAGAGTTGGTGGCGAAAATGGTTTCGGCTTTGCAAATCTTGTCTAATTCGGTGAAAACATCCTTTTTCAACTGCATATCTTCAACAGCCGCTTCGATAACTAAATCGGCATCAGCAAAAGCAGCATAGTCGGTTGTCGTGGTGATGTTTTTCATGATGGCATCAACGGCGTCTTGGGTAAGTTTGCCTTTTTCAACCAATTTTGCGTATCCTTTTGCAAAAGAAGCCATTGCTTTGTCCAAGCTGGCTTGTGTTCTACTTTTCATAACAACGGGCATTTTGGCGGCGAAAGCCTTTACGATACCTTTTGCCATAGTTCCGGTTCCAATAACACAGATTTTCATAGTAATATATTTTTTAAGGTTGTAATTAATATTTGTGATAAGTTTATAAATGATTGTCTTTTCAGTGTTTTATTTTGAATAATAAACTGAATTCTCTTTTCGGTCTGCCTTTTGCAGTATTATTCATTAATAAATTCGGCTGGACGTTTGGTAAGGAAGGCTGTCATTCCTTCTTTCTGGTCTTTGGTGGCAAAGCATTGTCCGAACATTTTATTTTCGTATGCGATGGCGTCGTCGGCATTGAGGTCATATTCGGCATTGATACATTGTTTGGCATATTTGATGGCGATTGGTGCCATTGCACAAATTTTACCTGCCATCGTTTGGGCGGCCGTCATCAGTTCTTCGCGAGGATAAACGGCATTTACCAAACCAATGCGCAAGGCTTCATCTGCGCGGATGGCTTTGCCCGTGTAAATCATTTCCTTGGCATAGCCCATTCCTACCAATTTGGCTAAACGGTAAGTGCCTGAAAAACCTGGAATAATGCCCAAACCAACTTCTGGTTGGCCGAACTTGGCATTGTCGGAACAGATCCGGATGTCACAAGCCATAGCCAGTTCGCAGCCGCCACCCAGGGCAAATCCATTAACAGCAGCAATGACGGGAATGGGTAAGGTTTCGATTTTACGGAACACTTGCGCACCCAAACGACCAAAATTTTCGCCTTCCGAGGCATTAAGATTTTGCATTTCACTGATGTCGGCCCCTGCCACAAACGATTTTTCGCCATCTCCCGTGATGATTAAAACTTTAATTTGTGAATCGATATGATCAACGAAATCACCCAATTCTCTCAAAATGGTGGAATTAAGTGCGTTTAATGACTTTGGCGCAGAAATAGTGAGCGTGCAAATCTCCTTTTCCGTATTGATTTTTAAAAAATTATATTCCATAAAATGATTAGTTTTAAATTTTCAATCTGCAAATTTACGCAAAACTTTTGGATTATTCATCGACATAAAGAAAAAAATAACTTTAGGCAGATTCAATTAGCAAGCACGACAAAATTACAAAAGAAACACTTCCCGGCTGACTTCGGTCAGCTTTTTTTTTCTTCTTTTTTATAACTTTCTTAGTTGAACTTATGAAGGAATATGTCATAACAGGACGAAAAGGGATAATTCCGAAAAAAATTGTATTTTTGCAAATTAAACTTATAAAAGTTATGAAACCGACTTTATTGATACTTGCTGCCGGAATGGGCAGCCGATACGGAGGATTGAAACAATTGGACCATCTCGGGTCCAACGGAGAAACCATTATGGACTATTCGGTCAGCGATGCCATAGCGGCAGGTTATGGCAAGGTGGTTTTCGTCATCCGAAAAAGTATGGAAGATGATTTTAAGAAGTTTATTCTCAGCAAATACTGCGACAAAATAGCCACGGACTATGTCTTTCAGGAATTGGATGCTTTGCCAGATGGATTTTCGGTTAACCCGGAACGTGTAAAGCCGTACGGTACCGCACACGCTATCCTGATGGCAAAAGATGCCATCCACGAACCGTTTACTGTTATTAATGCGGACGATTTTTATGGTAAAAACAGCTTTAGGACGATGTCCCAATTTTTACTGCAAAAGCAAGATTGCGATCGTCCACAATTTTCAATGGTGGGTTACCAACTTCGCAATACGCTGTCAGAACACGGATCGGTTTCGCGCGGGGTTTGCCAAACCGACAATCAGCATAATTTGATAGGCATTACCGAAATGACCAAAATCAGTCGTACGGCAAACGGTATTCAGAATGTTGACGATAACGGAATCACAGACTTGGCCGAAGATACGATCGTTTCGATGAATTTCTGGGGATTTACCCCCTGTTTTTTCGAATGCCTTCAGGATATGTTCATCGATTTTCTGAAGAAAAACAATGACAATCCGAAGTCTGAATTTCAGATTCCGACAGTGGTTAACCATTTTTTGCAGAGTAAGACAGCGGATATCAAGGTTTTGGTTACCGATGCCCAGTGGTTCGGCGTTACTTATCAGGAAGATCGTCCTCTCGTGGTTGAAAAATTAAAAAATCTCCGATAGTCGATGCGATACTTTATGCGATTGGCATTCAACGGCACTCCTTTTTTTGGTTGGCAAATGCAACCGAAAAATGTCAGCGTGCAGGGAACTATCGAAAACGCCTTGAGTCTGTTGTTGCAAGTCCGCGATGAACAGGGACAGTGTGAACGTGTTGCCATCACGGGGTGCGGCCGTACCGACACAGGTGTGCACGCCCGTGACTATACGGCTCATTTTGATTGTCCCTTCGAGCTGGAGGCGGACCGATGTCGCCAATTGGTCAACAAACTCAACAGTTTTTTGCCCAAGGAAATCGTCATTTTTGATATTTTCCCGGTGGCGGACACCGCTCATGCCCGCTTTGATGCCATAGACCGTACCTATCGCTATTATGTCAACATCAAAAAAGACGCTTTCTCTTTTCCTTACGCCTATCGCGTTTTTGAAAAATTAGATGTCGAAAAAATGAACGAAGCGGCTCAACTGCTTCTTCAAAACGAAGATTTCACAAGTTTTTCAAAAGTCCACACGCAAGTCAACAATATGCGCTGCAAAGTGACACGGGCACAATGGCTGCAAAAGGACGGTCAACTTGTTTTTGAAATTACGGCCAATCGTTTTCTTCGTAATATGGTTCGGGCCATCGTTGGCACACTGCTGCAAGTGGGGAAAGGCCGTCTGTCTGTAAATGATTTTCAACAGATTATACTCAAAAAAAATCGATGTGAAGCAGGTGATTCTGCACCTGCTCACGCACTTTTTTTAGAAAATGTCCGTTATGAATAAGGCATAACCATTAACTTTGTCCGATATGACGAAAAAGATCGCTTATTATATTTTGGGATTAATTTTACTTGGCGGAATGCCCTGGGGATGCAACAAACCTGTTTTTGACGAAGTTCAACTGCAATTTTCCACATCCTTTATCACTTTTGACACGGTTTTTACCACTTTGGGTTCCACGACCCGACAATTTACCGTTTACAATCCTTCTGAGCAGGATTTGAAAGTGGATGTCTTTTTGGGCGGTGGCAACCGATCTTCTTACAGTTTAAATGTCAATGGGGTGGCTGGAAACCAACAACAAGGTGTCGTCATTCCCGCCAAAGACAGCATTTTTGTCTTTGTCAAAGTCACCATTAATCCAGGCAATGTCAATCAACCGTTCTTGGTCAGCGACTCCATTGTATTTCAAAACGGCCAAATTCAACAGCAGGTCAATTTAACGGCATACGGACAAGATGCTCATTTTATCGTTGCAGATCCGGCTTCCGGTATCAAGGTGGTGGCTGCCGAGGGTGAGATTGTCACGTGGCACAACGATAAACCCTACGTGGTTTTTGGCGGGTGGGCTGCTGTCGATTCCTTGGGCACCCTGAATATTGAGCCTGGAACGCGAATCTATTTCCACAAAGGTAGCGGACTTTTGGTTTGGCGCTATGGCAACATCCACGTCAACGGCACCAAAGAGCATCCGGTGATTTTCAGAGGGGATCGCTTAGAAGCCCAATACGATGCCGACTGTAATCAATGGGACCGTATCTGGATTCTGGAAGGAAGTGAGGAAAACACCATCAATTACGCCGTTATCAGCAATGCTTTTGTCGGACTACAAATCGAGCCTTGGGGCGGTTACGACGAAATTACCGTCACAGGCAACCGTACCGTCATCACAAACACCATCATCAAAAGCACCTTGAACAGCGGCATTGTGGCACGATATTCTAATATTGAAGCCACCAACTGCGTCATTGCCAACAACGGCAGCTGCAGTTTGCAGTTGGAGGGCGGTGAATACGACTTCAAACACGTCACTGTCGGCAACTACTACAACGGAACTCCCGCCCGCAAAAATCCGGGACTTTACCTTAGCAATACAACTCAACTCTATGGCGCACCAATGGAAACTTCGGCCAATTTTACCAACTGCATTATTTACGGCAATATCAGTTCAGGCGAAGAAATCGTTGTCGCCGAAAACGATGCGGTTCCTTTCCACTATAACTTTGAACACTGTCTGGTCAAGTCAAGTATTGCCAATGACCGTTTTGTCAATTGCCACACGGGAGATCCATATTTTGTCAATCCAAGCCAAAACGATTACCATCTGAGAGCACTTTCGTACGCCATTAATCGAGGCAAAATCAATATCGGCGTTTATGACGACTTGGACGGTAATCTTCGTTCAAATATTCCCGACATTGGTGCCTACGAATATGTACCATAAAACACAACTGACCTATGAAAAAAATCTATATTTTTATCTTGTTGGCAGTTATATTGTCCGCCTGTCATCGAAAAGAAGAAAATCAAGACTTAAAGCAAGAAGAAATGATAAACGAAGAATGCCTTATTTGTAAAGAACATCTTATTTATTTAGAAAAAGAAGAAATGATGGAATGTGCCGTTTGCCACCAACAATTCAGCAGCAAGACACGTTGTGCCAACGGACATTTCGTCTGCGATGATTGTCATAGGTCAGGTATTGATTCGATTTTCCAATTTTGTCTTCAGGAAACCTCGAAAAATCCCGTTGAAATCTTGGAAAAGATGATGAAAATGTCCTTTTGCCACATGCACGGTCCCGAACATCATATATTGGTCGGTTCTGCGTTGCTTACCGCTTATAAAAATGCCGGTGGCGACATTGACCTTTCGGATGCTTTACTTGAAATGATGAAACGTGGAAAACAAGTACCTGGCGGAGCCTGTGGTTACTGGGGTGCTTGCGGTGCCGGCATCAGTACGGGAATGTTCGTCTCCATCATCAGTAAAGCCACTCCGATGAGTGAAGAGTCCTGGGGACTTTCCAACCTGATGACTTCGCAGGCATTAGAGAGATTGGGTTCCATTGGTGGTCCACGCTGCTGTAAACGAGATTCATATCTTTCTATTTTGGCAGCCATTGATTTTGTCAAAGAACATTTCAATGTTGAAATGGAAAAGAACGAAATTCACTGCAGTCGTCATCAACTCAACAATCAGTGCATTGGCAGTCGCTGCCCTTTTAATCCTGAGTATAAAGGAGAAAAGTAAAGATCTGGGGTTCTTTCATATCGCTTCCGACATCAGTCTCGGCGAACAATTCAGAATAACTTGTATGAGACTATAAGTGCTTTGTCGTCCGCGGGTGTTGAATCTGCCCTTTTTTAGAAAAATAAGTCCAATTATGGTCTAATGTAAAAGTTTTTGTATCTTTGCATTTTAAATGTATAAGATGAAAAAGAATCTGTTTACGATAGCATTAAAGTGGGGCGCACTCTTGGGGATTACCCTCGCAGGTTGTGAAGTGGTTAAGATGATGGCTCGAAATATCAATTATGATGCCGGTGCGATCTTCAGCATTTTGCTCCTTATCGTGCTGATCCTTTTCCTTTATGGCGCTGCCAAGGAATTTCGTGACGATTTGCAAGAGGGGTATATTCGCTTCCCGAAGGCTTTCGGCGTTGGCGCCGTGACCATTGTCGTCACCTTCGTCCTGATGTTCGCATATATGCTCGTTCATTATCAGTTTATTGATAAAAATGGACTTGAACAAATCAATGCGAAAAATGTCGAAAGATTTTATCAACGTACCGAGGAAGAAGTGATTTCGGACGAAATGGTTGCCGTCTATTTGTCCCAAACCGATTCGATAGTGCGAAAAAATTATCAGTCGCTCGTTGAAAACGGTAATATTCAGTCTTCCTGTGCCGATTTTACCCGCGAAAATATAGAGGTGATTCTTAAGGCCTACCACGAACGGGTTACCCTCAAGTCAAAAGTGGATACCATCCATTTTACTTATAAAAATTTCCCCGAATTCGCCCAACTGACTTATATGGACGTATATCAGAAACTGTTGTCCAACGCCAACCAAAGCGACAGTTGCTTTAAGGATTTGTCAGTTCTGGTCAACAACTCACATAACGAAATGACACAAGTCAACATCGTGGATTACGTTTATCAGCAGAGCAAAGACAAGGTTCCCCATTACACATCCATCTTGCCTGTGTCTCTGTCATACGCCTTCTCGGTGTTGCTGTATGGCTTGTTCGTCAATATCTTTGTGGCTTTGTATGTGGCCAAACGACGTGAAATCGATAACGATACTCTGCCCAAAGATTAAATTTTTACAGATAATTAAAATTGAAAATAAAATGAATATTTCCGTCATTGTTCCTTTGTTGAATGAAGCTGAATCATTGCCAGAATTAACCTCTTGGATTGAGCGTGTGATGAATGAAAATCATTTTTCATACGAAGTGCTGATGATTGATGATGGCTCTACTGACGATTCCTGGAAGATTATTGAAGAACTAAATGCTAAAAATCCAGCTCTTCGTGGTATCAGATTTAGAAGAAATTACGGCAAGTCCGCTGCCTTGAATGTGGGCTTTGAGGCCTGTGGCGGCGACGTGGTGATTACAATGGATGCCGATTTGCAGGATAGTCCCGATGAAATTCCCGACTTGTACCAGATGATTACAAAAGAGGGTTACGATTTGGTTTCTGGCTGGAAAAAGGTGAGATATGATTCCAAATTGGCAAAAAATATTCCGTCTAAGTTTTTTAACTGGACGACACGGAAAATGTCGGGAATTAAACTCCACGACTTTAATTGCGGCTTGAAGGCTTATCGTAAGGATGTGGTAAAGTCTATTGAAGTTTATGGCGAAATGCACCGTTATATTCCTGTAATCGCAAAATGGGCAGGCTTTGCCAATATCGGTGAAAAGGTCGTTCATCACCAGAAAAGAAAATATGGCGTTACCAAATTCGGTTGGGATCGATTTGTCAATGGTTTCTTGGATTTACTGACGATTTCTTTCGTGTCAAAATACGGGAAAAAACCTATGCACTTTTTCGGTCTGCGCGGAACCTTGGCTTTCTTGGTAGGTGGTGTGATCGTCCTTTGGCTGATTATCCAGAAGTTGGTCAACCTGCACAATCACGTGGCCAATTTCCGTCAGGTTACCGATCAGCCGTTGTTCTATATCGCCCTTTTGGCTATGGTTTTGGGTATGATGCTGTTCCTGGCCGGTTTCCTCGGTGAAATGATTGCCCGTTCTTCTTCAGATAGAAATAAATACCAGATTTCAACCCGCTTGGGCTTAGATAAAAAATAAAATGAAAGCATCTCACTTGTCTGGAATGGTGGTGCGCGGATTGCAGAATGGCCGGCGTTTTGGCTTCCCAACCATCAATGTGAGGCTGAATGCCGATTGCTGTTGGGACGAGGTGGGCGTGTTTGCGGCTAAAGTGGTGTTGCAGGGCCAAAGCTATAACGGGATGATGTATGTCGGAACCCGTCCAACGCTCAACCTGACAGAAAAAACCATCGAGATTAATCTCTTTGATTATGATGGGGATTGCTATGATGAACAGGTGGATGTTTGTGTGGGACAGAAAATCAGGGGAGAGCAAAAATTCGCTTCGATAGATGAACTGATTCTTCAGTTGAAACAAGATCAAAATGAAATTCTTCAATTACTTCATAAGTAGTTTTTTAGCAGTGTTGTTGCTATGTAACGGCAGCGTTTCGGCGCAAAAAGTCCGTTATGCCTACGACTCTAACGACGATGGAACGGTTTACAAATCATTGGAAGAGGCCTTGGCCAATCCAGACAAGGTCTATCGTCTGAAATTAGTGAATAAACGTCGAATGGATTCGCTGCCGGAAAAGATTTTCCAACTGAAAAATCTGCGCGAGTTGACGGTCAAGGGTTGTAAATTAAATGTGCTGAATCAACACATAAGCCAATTGTCAAAATTGATTTATCTGAACGTGAGCTGCAATCATCTGGTGCGTTTGCCGCAAACCATTGGCGATATGACGCAGCTGAAAGGTTTGGTCATCAGCAGAAATAAGATTTATGAGTTGCCGGAAACAATGGGCACGATGAGAAGTCTCGAAATCTTGGATGCTTGGGACAATCCCTTGTATGTCTTGCCGGAATCGATATCCCAATTGTCTGAAAGTCTGAAGATTTTTGACTTGCGGCAGGTGGCTGTGCGGGAAGAAGAACTGGAAAAAATGGAAAAATTATTGCCCAAAACCAATATTCTGACGACTTCCTATTGCGATTGCTCCAAAGGCGATAGATAATCAGTAAAGAAAATTATTGTACGGATAAATCTGAATGTGCAATTTCTTCACTTCCTCGTAAAGCAAATTTCTGAATTCATCGATATTGTCCTTTTCGGTAGCCGAAATGAAGATTGTCTTGTTTTTGCTTTTGGCCATCCAGGTGGCTTTCAATTCTTCTAACGTGATATTGCTCTTGTCTTTGGGCGTGAGATCATCGGGTTCTTTTTCAACCCAATGATAATTGTCTATCTTATTGAAAATTAATATCATAGGTTTCCCTCCGGCATTAAGTTCCTCTAAGGTTTGATTAACGACGGCAATCTGTTCCTCAAACTCGGGATGGCTGATGTCCACGACGTGCAGCAGCAAGTCGGTTTCTCGGATTTCATCCAAAGTGGATTTGAAGGATTCAACCAAGGTGTGGGGCAGTTTGCGGATAAAGCCAACCGTGTCGGAAAGCAGGAAAGGCAGATTGTTGATGACCACTTTGCGGACGGTGGTGTCGAGCGTGGCAAAAAGCTTGTTTTCGGCAAAAACGTCCGATTTGCTGATGAGGTTCATAATGGTCGATTTGCCTACGTTGGTGTAACCCACAAGGGCGACACGAACAAATTTCTCACGGTTTCCACGCTGTGTAAACTTTTGTCTGTCAATGTCTTTTAGCTTCTCTTTCAGAAGAGAAATCCGGTCGCGGATAATACGGCGGTCGGTTTCGATTTCCTTTTCTCCAGGTCCACGCATTCCGATGCCGCCTCGTTGTTTCTCCAAGTGCGTCCACATACCGGTCAAACGGGGTAGAAGATATTGATACTGAGCTAATTCAACTTGAACCTTGGCGTGTGCCGTTTGGGCTCTTTTGGCAAAAATATCCAAGATGAGGTGGGTGCGGTCCATAATCTTACAACCCAGCACCTTTTCGATGTTGCGGTTCTGCGAAGGTGTCAGTTCATCGTCGAAGATGGCAAGGTCTATTTTATGTTCAGACACGTAATCGCGCACTTCGTTTAATTTGCCGCTGCCCAAGTAGGTTTTGGGGTCGGGGTAGGGCAGGTTTTGGGTAAAGTGCTTATCGGGAATCCCGCCGGCAGTATCCACCAAAAATGCGAGTTCTGTAAGATACTCTTCCACTTTTTCAGCCGTTACGGAAGGTGTGCAAACACCAACGAGGATGGCGGTTTCTTGTTTGATATCGGAGGGTTGTATAGGCATTTTTCGCTTGCTTTTTGACGGTTTTGTTCTTCCGTAATGAAAGTGCAAAATTAATAAAAATTGAAGACTCTACATCTGTCGGCACTAAATTTCGCAGCCATCCGCTTTGATTTATCACACCTTCGCTTGATAGGCGAAGAATATAGGCATTCTTCGTTCTTAATCTCTTAGTTTCTTAATTTCTTAATTATGTATATAATTTTGCGAACGAATAGATATAATTTTGTTGCTTTTTTGTATAAAAAGGAATATCTTTGCAGCATCAATAAAGTATATTGAAATTTTATGAATTTTGAAGAGAAAATACATCAGGATCTGCATCACTTTTTGTTGATGGAAGGGGAAGTGGGTGAACGTTTGTCCGAAAGCCCCGATATCAACGACAAGTGGTCCTCTGTTGCCGAGTCTTATCTTCCCGATGGATTACGAGAGTTTCGTGATTATCCGGCTGTGAGTCTAGGATGGATGATGTATGTCGGAATGGCGGTAGCCCAGTGTTGGGATGAAGATTGGCAAATTTATGGCAATATGCCAGATCTCTATACTTATCTGCGTGATAAAGAAGGATTTGACCTTATGGATGAATATGTCCGTCGAACCGTGTTACGCTTGAAAACGCCTGCCTACGACGAAACGGAACAGTTGGTGCAGCAGTGTGCCGAAAGAACTTTGTCGGCCTTACGTCGCGAACCGTTGGAGTCTGGTACCAAAGAAGCCTTCGACGCGTATGTGGCTTGCCTTAGGCAACTCTACCAAATGGGAGCTGCCGTTCAATTACATCGGCTGAATTATCGAATGGAAAATTTATGTCTGTGTTAAAATTTTTATTAACTTTGTCGAAAACAAATTTATTATATGAAAAAGAAAATTATTGTCACTGGTGGTACGGGTTATATTGGTTCACATACGTTGATAGAACTGATCAAAAATGATGAGTTTGAACCGATTGCGGTGGATAGTTGCGTCCGTTCTACTCCTGAAACAATTCAAAGGGTGGAGGCCATTACGGGTGTGCGTGTGAAACATTATCAGGTGGATATTTGTGATAAAAATGCTTTTTTTAATGTTTTTGAAGAGGAAAAAGAGGTGGTAGGCATCATTCATTTCGCGGCTTTTAAATGCGTGCCCGAGTCGGTTGAAAAACCACTGATGTATTATCATAATAATTTGCAATCTTTGGAAAATGTGTTGGAGGCCTGCGAAAAATTTCAATTGCAATATCTCATTTTCTCTTCGTCTGCTTCTATTTACGGCGATGTCAAGGAGTTGCCTGTCACGGAAAATACGCCGGTGGGAACCCCGTTCTGTCCATACGCCCATACCAAGCAAATCGGTGAGCAGATGATCCGTTTCTTTACACAGCAACATCCTCGCTTGCAAAGCGTTATCCTTCGCTATTTCAATCCTGTAGGTAACGATATGAGTGGTCTTAATGGTGAATTGTCTCCCGATAAGCCCAATAACCTAATGCCTATTGTTACGCAGGTCGGCATTGGAAAAATGAAACAGTTGACGGTTTTTGGAATCGATTACGATACTCGTGATGGTTCTTGCATTCGTGACTATATTCACGTTTGCGATATTGCCGATGCCCACGTGAAGGCCTTGCTTTTCCTTGAAAATCAGAAAAATACAAGTCGTTGTGAAACATTCAATCTGGGTAGCGGCAACGGCGTTTCCGTATTGGAAATGATTGATGCCTTTGAAAAGGTCAATGGAGTCAAACTTAACTATGTTTTAGGCGAACGTCGTCCCGGTGATGTGCCGGCTATCTATAGTGACAGCAGTCGCGCCAATCAATTGCTTGGTTGGAAATGCCGATACGGTATCAATGAGATGGTGGAGTCGGCCTGGAAGTGGGAAAAGCATTTGGCACAGGAACATTAGAATTCTATTCATAGGAAGAAAAATGAAAATTAAGGAAGTTAAAACTCCTAAAGAAATTCGTGAATTTATTCGATTTCCGAAAGAATTGTACCATCATTGTCCGTATTATGTGCCGCCTTTGGATCAGGGAGAGTACAATACGCTGACTAAGCATCCTGCTTTGTCGTTTTGTGAACTGAAAATGTGGTTGGCCTATCAAAACGGCAGAGTGGTAGGTCGAATCGCAGGCATTATCAATCGTAAGTGCAACGAAATCAAGCAACAGCAGCGAATCCGTTTCGCTTGGTTTGATGTCGTGAACGATCTGGAAGTGGCCCGTGCTTTGTTCCAAAAGGTGGAAGATTGGGGACGGCAAAACCGTTTGACGGAAATTTGTGGTCCTTCGCGTTTCTCCAATATGGAAAAACAAGCTATGCTTATTGACGGTTTTGACCATACCGTTTCTATTGGCGCGGATTATAATTTCCCGTATTATCCCCAACTGATTGAGCAACTTGGATTTGAAAAAGAAGTGGATTACATACAATATAGAGTGAAAGTGGGACAAATTCCCGAAAAATTTTCAAAATTGGCCACGCTTTTGTCTGAAAGATACAATGTCCGGTTGCGAAAATTTAAAAATAAACAGGAGTTGAGACAATGTGGAATGGAATATTTCCAGTTGATCAATCAAAGTTACGTTGATATTTTTAATTTTATTCCTCTGACAGATGAAGAGATAAAATGGACTATTAATGAGAATTTTCAGGTGGCGAATGTCGATTTGTCATCGGTGTTGGAAGATGAAAACGGACGTGTCGTTGGCTTTGCTTTCTGTTTGCCTTCTTTGAGTGAAGCCTTTCAAAAAGCGAAGGGAAAATTATTTCCGTTGGGTTGGCGTCATATATATAAGGCATTGAAAAAGAATAAGTTGGTAGATATGTATATTACGGGTGTATTGCCGGAATATCTACATTCGGGCATACACGCCATTTATCATCGTCAGTTACACGAGAATTTCTTGAAAATGGGTTTCGAGTATGCGTTGGCTTCTCAGCAATTGGAAACTAATGTGGCAGCTCGCATCTGGAATAAATATGATTCTGAACCTTATTTTAAAAGACGTTGTTATAAGAAGGAATTGTGATGTCCATCTGAAATTATCGTTGCCTTTTCAAGATTTAAGTCAACCGGCATTTAAAGTTTGCGCAGTGATCAAAACAAATGAAGGAGGAGTGTACTTTTGTATCCCATCCATACCGAAAATGCGACAAACAGCAAAGCCCAAAGGAAAGCCGGAGTATGGGTGAATTTGGCCAAGTTGGTTGCGTCACCGGCAGCATTGGAATCCTTGATGCTTAAAAACAAAAGGATAAAGGAGGATGACACGGCTTCCATCATAATGACAATGGCGTAAAAAAGTGCGGCTAAGTCGATGTACTGCGACTGATTGGCGTAAATGATCCAGCCGTTGAATCCGCAAAACAGTAAAATCCAGACCACGCCGTAGCCGTTTCTGATCCAAAACACCAGCATAAGCAAGAATAGTACCGAAAGTCCCACGATTAAACCATATTGATAGCCGACTTCATTGAGATAACAGCAGAAATAGCCGACGGCTGCGGCGAAGGGATAACCGGCCAACGATACCAGGATATTGCCCAAAAGGTTAGGACATTGGGTGACGGTGTTACCTGAAGTGTCCTTCATTAATTCGATTTTTTTGACTTTACCCTGCATTAACAAGGCAAAGATGGCGTGTCCGAATTCGTGGATGGCGGTGTTGATGATGTTGAAAAACTTTCCTATGACCGGAATTCGGGGTAAAATTAAAGCAATACCTATAAAAATATAGACTACAGGAATACCGTAAAAGTTTAAGTTTTCCATTATTTTCTCCTTAGAATAGATGCCGCCTAATCAAAATTCAGTTCTTGGCGTTTTTCTTGGGCGGCTTGGTCTTCGCAACCGGTGGCCGCATCTCCTCTAAATGCTTCTGGGACAGTAAAATGGTATCCTTGTGACTGCTTTTCCGCAATTTTCTTGTAAGGAAGTTCCGAATCGGCATAACATTTTTGCATAAACAAGCCAAAAACAGGCAATGCGGTTCGTGCTCCTTGGCCTAATGCGGTGGAACGGAAATGAGCAGAACGGTCTTCACAACCCACCCAAATTCCACAGGTGAGCACAGGTGTATAACCGACAAACCATCCGTCGGATTGGTTGTCGGTGGTTCCTGTTTTGCCGCCGAGCGGGAAAGTGAGTTTGTATTGACCTCTCAAACGTCCGCCCGTACCAAAGTCAACCACGCCTTGCATTAATCTCACGGTCTTGAAGGCGGTAATTTGGTCAATGGCTTCGTTGGTCTTCGGAACGTAGGTGAAAATCACATTGCCTTCCTTGTCGCAAATTCTGGTGATAAAAGTGGGTTCCACATAAACTCCTTGGTTGGGGAAGCAGTTGATGGCGCCGACCTGTTCGTACAAGGATAATTCGCAGGCACCAAGACAGATGGCCGGAACGGCCGGAATTTCGGAGGTCATACCCATACGGCGAACCAATTCGATAACGGCATCAGGACCATATTGCTTCATAATATAGGCGGAAACCTGGTTGAGTGATTGTGCTAAGGCCTCGCGCAGCGGCATCATCTGGCCTTCTTTGTAATGCCCCGAGTTGCGCGGCGTCCACGTGTTGCCGTCAGGCAGGTGGATGGTGACCGGAATGTTGGGAACCATTGTGCAGGGCGAGTAGTCACCGGTGGACATGGCCACGGTATAAACGTAGGGCTTGAACGTGGAACCAACTTGTCGGCGCGACAATTTCACGTGGTCATATTGGAAATACTTGTAATTCGTTCCGCCAACGTATGCCTTGACGTGTCCTGTGTTGACATCTACCGCCATCAAACCGCAATGCAGGAAGGACTTGAAGTAGCGAATGGAATCCATCGGCGTCATCACGGTGTCTTTCATCCCTTCCCAGGAAAAAACGGTCATTCGTACTTTTTTGTTGAAAGCGGCTATGATTTCCTCTTCGGAGGCACCGGCATCTTTCATCCGCTGGTAACGGTCGGAGCGTCTCATCGCAGCATAGAGAATCTTGTTGGTTTCTTCTTCGCTCAGATTGACAAACGGTGCATTGTTTTTACCACGGATATGCTCGAAAAACATTGGCTGCAGGTATTTGCAAACGTGTTCATAGACGGCTTCTTCAGCGTGTTTCTGCATTCTGGAGTCAATGGTGGTGTAGATACGAAGACCGTCGCTGTAAATGTCGTAATGCGAACCGTCGGGTTTGGGATTGTTTTTGCACCATTCGGTAAGGTACAATCTCAAGTATTCTCTGAAGTAAGTGGCACTTCCCGCCGTGTGGTCTTGTACCAGGAAATTGGACATATCGATATTCAATTGCTGCAATGAATCGCATTCGCTGTCGGTGATGAAGTCGTATTTGTTCATTTGCGACAAGACAGTATTGCGGCGTTCCTTGGAAGCGTTGGGATTTCTAACAGGACTGTATTTGGTAGGGGCTTTGAGCATACCGACCAAAAGAGCCGACTCTTCCGCGCTCAAGTCAATAGGTTCTTTGTTGAAGTAAGTCTTGGAGGCAGATTTGATGCCCATTGAGTTGTTACCGAAATCAACCGTGTTGAAATAAAGGGCCATGATTTCGTTTTTCGAAAATTCGCGTTCCAGTTTCACGGCCACCACCCATTCCTTGAATTTGGTAAGGACTAATTTCAGTTTGTTGGCCTTGGGATCACGCGGAAAGAGGTTCTTGGCCAATTGCTGGGTGATGGTACTGCCGCCGCCTTTGTGGTTGGATGTCAGCACGCCAAATCCCACGCGGAAAAGGGCACGGAAATCAATGCCGGAATGTTTGTAAAAACGAGCGTCTTCGGTAGCTATCAGCGCGTTGACAAGGTTGGGCGATATTTCGTCGAATTTACAGCTGGTGCGGTTTTCAAAGTAATATTTGCCTAATACAACACCATCTTCGGAATACACTTCCGTGGCCTGATTAGTCTCAGGATTCTCTAAATCGGCAAAAGAGGGCATAAATCCCAGCCAACCTAATGAAATTAAGGCAAAGATAATGAAAATGACGCCTGTGCAAGAACCGTAAAAAATCCAAAATGGCTTAATCCACTTGCTTTTGGGCCAAGAGGATTTGTTTGATCTGCTGCCTTTGGAACTTTTCTTATTTCCGCTATTATACATTTTTACTGCTAATTTAGTTAAAAAACAAAATTAACTATATATAGCATATAAGTTTTGGAATATGAATATTATTTTTCAACAGCTAAAAGTGCATTATGTGGAACTGAAAAATGAATTATTTTGTTTTTTCCAAATAGTGTTTTATCAACGCTTTGTCTTTCCTTGATTCCGTGATCATTCGCAGTGCTTTGTTCACTTCGTCAACGGTGCCCACGCACTCAAAGGGCTTGTTGGGCGCAATGCCGGTGAGTTCGTCAAAGTATTGACGCAATTCGATTTTGTTGAGCAGGTCTTCACCAAAAATCTGTATCATCGTGGCATCATCGATGAACGGTGACAGGATGATGTAGGCAAATAAACATTTGGAACAGTTGCAGCACCATTTGTTTTCCTTGCTTCCAGCGTTGCAACTTTTGAAAACAGGAAAATATTGTGGATGGCGGGCAAACATCTCAGCGATCTGCAACTCGGTATAAGGTCGTAAATGGCTGTAGTAGTGGTTGCAATCGTTGAGGAAGGTTTTGACGTAATATCTGAAATCTTCTTCGTATTCCAATGTCTTTGAATATTGGTGGTTGATTTTGGTTCCGGGAATGGTCGGTTCGTTGGCACTGGATTCGTTTGACAAGGCAACTTGTCGCGTGTTGGTGGCGTAACTGACTAATAATGAGTAGAAACTGAGCATAGCCGAAAAAGGTGTGTGTCCGTTCAAAAAACCTTCCTTGTTGAGACTTAGCAGTTGCGGCGCGATTTCCCTATGCAGTACGACAATGTCTTCGACATTGGGAAAACCGGCAATGCGGGCACAGTCTAACGTGGCGCCGCGCGGATTGATGATGAACGGAATGATGTCCTTCGTTTGCCTCAAATCCTCTAAAGTTACCACAGAATCCTTGCCGCCGCCAATAGGAACAATAACGTGCCGAGTGTCGCTAACTTGCGGATAAACCAATTCGTCGCACTGACGGCTGTCGTCGGAGAATTGAAAATGAACGAATTCTTCTTGCGTTGTCTCGATTTTATTCTGATAGAAAAATTCTCCTAATCCGTTGAAATATAGTTTCTTCCACCAATCCTGCATTTCTTTTGTCAAATGATAGGGGTGAACGAGAAGGGTGGCTGAACAACAGCATTTCCAATAACTGATTAACTCAATGAGTCCAATTTGGAAAACAAGTCCATTGACATAATTCTCTTCGATGTGATTAATGCCGTATTTTCCTAAAGACAACTTCATTTTAGGTTGAAATTCGTAAGATCCAACGGCAAAGAAAAATTGAATATCTATCTCGTTACCCTTGATGTTAAAATCATATTTTTGATATTCGAATACTGGAAAATCTTTGCGTAATTGTTCGTATTTTTCGTTCATCTTTAATTTTTTATCTTAATTCAAAATGTTATTTTTCTTTGTGGTGAATAAATGTCTTGGCTAAAATCCTTTAACCCAAGTGCTTTCGCGTTTTCTGATTTTTAGTTTCTATTTAAGATTTTCAGTTTAAAAAGCGTATTTTTGCAATGTGAAAATCATCTTACAAAAATAAGAAAAATCTACATTATGATTGCGGCTGATGAATTTTTTGATGTTAAACCTACGGAATTTGCTTTGTCGGCAGGAAGAATCTTGATTTCCGTTCCCTTTTACAATGATCCGTTTTTCAATCATTCGGTGGTTTTGATGACGGATTATGAGGAAAATTCCTGTGCCGGTTTGGTGTTGAACAAGGCATCTCGACTGTCGGTCCGGAAGTTGACGAGTGAGATCAAGGTGGATGATAAAATGTTTATCGGAGGACCTGTTTTGCCCGATGGTATTTTTTGTGTGCATAATTTTGAAAATTCCAAATCGGCCAATAAGTTGTTGCCTGGAATTTATATCGGTTCGGATGAAATCCTGCTGTCGTTGATTGAACATCACGCCATTCCAACTTTGAAGTATCGTTTCTTTGTCGGCTATGCGGGGTGGTCTCCAGGACAGTTGGAAGGTGAGTTGAGGGAGAATATGTGGGTGATTGGCGCGGCCACTCCGGAATTGGTTTTTGACACACCAGCCCATTTGATTTGGGAAACAGCTGTCCGCAATTTGGGTGAATCCTATCAACATTGGCTGAAACTTCCTCGCAATATTTCCAATAATTAACAACGCGTTCGTTTGGGATGTTTGCTGACTATTGCGGCAAAAGTCGTTTGTTTTGTCACAAATGGTTTTACATTGGCAAAATACTTCTTTTGCTGTCTTAAGAAAACAATTAAAACGAAATCCATATTCTTTAAAAGTGATGTTTTTAAAATAATGGGAATAATTTTGAAAAATAAGCCAAGAAAGAGGGTTGTTTAAATAGTTTTTGTATTTTTGCAGATTGAAGTAAATTAAGGAATAAAGTATATAACTATGAATTACGATTTGATTGTTGTCGGGAGCGGTCCCGGAGGTTATGTGGCGGCTATTCGTGCCAGCCAGTTGAATATGAAGGTTGCGGTTGTTGAACGTGCCGAAGTGGGTGGCATTTGCCTGAATTGGGGTTGTATTCCCACCAAGGCTTTGCTGAAGTCGGCACAAGTGTTTAACTATGCCAAACACGCGGCCAACTATGGCATTTCCGTGGAAGGCGTGACTGCCGATTTTGAAGCTGTGGTCAAACGTAGCCGTACCGTGGCCGATATGATGAGCAAGGGGGTTCAGTTCTTGCTGAAAAAGAACAATGTGGAAGTCATTAACGGCTTCGGTAAAATTGTCAAAGACAAAAAAGTGGAAGTGACGAAAGCCGACGGCAGCGTGGAGTTGTTTGAAGCCAGTCATATCATCTTGGCAACTGGCGCACGTTCCCGTTCTCTGCCCAATGTACAGCAGGATGGAAAGAAAATTATCGGTTATCGTGAAGCACTGACTTTGCCCAAATTGCCTGAAACAATGGTGGTTATGGGTTCTGGTGCCATCGGTAGCGAGTTGGCGTTTTTCTATGCTTCTATGGGTACGAAAGTCACTATTGTGGAATATATGCCCAATCTGGTTCCCGTTGAAGACGAGGAGATTTCCAAACAGTTGGAACGCTCTTTCCGCAAGGCCGGCATCAAGACGATGACTTCCGCCGCTGTGGAAAGTGTGGATACAACAGGTGACCTATGTAAGGTCTCCGTCAAAGATGCCAAAGGCAATATGGTCGAACTGGAATGCGAGATCGTTTTGTCTGCCGTTGGCGTAATCACCAATTTGGAAGGCATCGGCCTGGAAGAATATGGTGTCGCTACAGAACGCGGTAAGGTGGTGGTGGACGACTACTATCGCACCAATCAGGATGGAATTTATGCCATTGGTGACATCGTTCACGGTCCCGCTTTGGCACACGTGGCTTCTCACGAGGCTTTGGTCTGTGTAGAGAAAATCGCCGGTTTGAATCCTACTCCGGTAGATTATGGCAATATTCCGGGCTGTACATACACTACGCCTGAAATTGCTTCGGTGGGTTTGACCGAACGCAAGTGTGTGGAACAGGGCCGCGAGGTACTGATCGGAAAATTCCCATTCACGGCTTCCGGTAAGGCAACGGCTTCCGGCAGCCGTGACGGTATGGTGAAGTTGATTTTTGATAAAAATACGGGTGAATGGCTCGGCTGCCATCTGGTTGGCGATAATGTGACCGAAATGATCTCGGGTGCCGTGCTGGCTCGCAGTATGAAGGTGACAGGTCCTGATATTATCCACGCTGTACATCCTCACCCCACGCTTTCTGAGGCTATAATGGAAGCCGCAGCCGCTGCTTACGGCGAATGTGTTCATTTATAATCGAAATGTGACCAGTTTTTATGGCAATGATGAAGAAAATTTTGCTGTTTTCATTGATACTTCTGATTGGTGCTACGGGATTCTCTCAGGAATGGAAGAAAAACCATCATCGCGAGTCGTACGAAAAAAACAATAAGGGACGAAATTTCGGTGATGACGTAGAAGATCAGGGTTTCAATTTTATCATTGCCGGTGGTTGCTATTTCGGTTCCAAATACAATGCTCAATACTATAACGGAAGTCTTGAAAACGAGAATAATCTCGGCTATATTTTCGGTAACAAGTATTGGTATGATGAAATCAACCGGACGATTCAGAACTATTATCCCTATATCAGCGATTCGGTTTATCTGGGTGGTCCGTTGGGCAATATGAGTTACAAGGTCAGCGTGTTTGTCCAGTTGGGAGTGAAGTACCGCTTGACGAAAAACTGGGGCATACAGTTAACCTATTCTTACGCCCATTTGATTGCGAATGGCGGTTTTAGATTGTTGTATAATGCGCCTTCTGGAAACATCGGTAACCGGACGGGAATGCTCGACAATCAGTATATGGTCGGGCGCGAAGATCGCTCTATGTTTGATTTGTCTGCTTGCTATGTGTTTACTACCAAGTCAATTGTGAAACCGTATTTGGAAGCCGGGCTGCAATTCAATTTTGTGCGCGTCAAGAAGATGGAGGCTTATTTTTATGATGACAATAAAAATAAGATCTTGACTTTCGATGTCTTAAATAATTATCAGCAGAATATTCCAGGAGTGCAATCCGATGGATCTAAAGTGCGTTATGGCGGTCCGGGTTTTGGCTTTTCTGCTTGCGCAGGCCTAAAAATCGCCTTTAACAAGGTGATTTCCATTGATCCTAATTTCTATTTTTCTGCCAGCAAATTTGGTCTGGAAGGTTACAAGGATAAGTTCTCGTGCAATTTCGGCGTGCTTATTCGATTCGTTTTTAATTCATAAAATCAATTAAACTTCAAAATATGAAAAAAGTTGTCTTGCTGTCTATATTGCTATGGCCGTTGTTCTGGTTTAATGTCCAGGCCCAGCCGATAACGACTATCCCGGTAAACGGAACGTCTCCCAATGCGTTGATAAATGGTTATTTGGCGGCGGAAGGCGTGACTTTGCACGATTGTAAGTTCAATTGGAGTGCCAATAATATCAATGGTTCACAAGTGGGGCGCTTTACCAATACGAGTGCATCTTTCCCTTTTCAGTCCGGTATTATTTTGACAACGGGAAATATTAATGTGGCACCAGGACCAAATAGTTCGGGGAGTGCGAGTTCCACGACCGGTGTGAATCACGCTGCTATCGATCAAGATCTGCAAGGTTTGGTGTCTGTGCCTTTGAATAATGCATCTGTTTTGCAGTTTAATTTCAATTGTTATCTTACGCCCTCGTTTTCTTTTAAGTACATTTTTGGTTCTGAAGAATACCCTGAATATGTCTGCTCAGAATTCAATGATGTTTTTGGATTCTTTCTGACGGGTCCCGATGCGATTACGCAACAAGTGGTTACCAAGAATGTGGCTATTATTCCGGGTTCCGGGAATATCCCCGTGAGTATCAATGCGGTTAATTCGGGAAGTCCTGGAGGTAACTATTCCGCCGATGATTGTACTTCTCTGGCCTATAGTCATTTTTATGTCAATAACTCAGGTGGACAAGTTTTAGAATATGATGGCTATACTACAGAATTGGAAGCATCGCAGTCGCTTTGTCCCTGTTCAGAATATCAAATGAAGATTTCTATTGCCAATGCTTCCGATGATGGGTATGATTCGGGAGTGTTTCTGAAGCAAGGTAGTTTCTTGGTTCCATCGTTCTTTTTTGAACAAGAAATGAGTATGGATAATGATACGATTATCAAAAACTGCAATTATGCCAATGTAAATTTGCGTTATCAGGGAATTTTAGAATATGCCGTTTCGGTAAATTTGGTTTCCTCTGGGGGAACGGCGATTAATGGTGCGGATTTTTATGTGTTGCGTGATCGTTCCAATGGTCAGGTGGACACCATCAGAGACAATGTCCCCTTTATTTTCTATGAAGGTGACACTGCCGTCAATATGCGTGTGGAATGCGCGCAATCAGCCCATTTCAATCCGGGAGAGGTGAAGACGGTGAAGTTGGTTTACGAAACCATCATTTGCGAGCAGTTCCGCTATCTTGATGGCACGACAAGCAGATATTCGCAATTTGATTCCTTGGAATTTGTTATGGTGGATAATAATTTGTTCACCTTGACCAGCGACAGCATCTTCTACTGTGACCGCTGTAATCACGTGGCTTTGCAGATGACCGGCGGTACGGAACCATTGACATACAATTGGACGCCGTCGGCTCCGTTGAACAATGCGCACGCCCGTGAAACCGATGCCAATATTACGGAAAACACGACTTTTATGATTGCCGTCAGCGACCGTTGGGGTTGTTTGGTCGATACCGCCTATCATACGGCTTTGATTACAGGAACGCCTACCATCCAAGGTCACTATAGTATCGCTCCAAACAATATCTGTGTGCCAGAAGAAGTGACTTTCTCTTCAACGGCCACACCTGCATCGACACATAAGTGGATTATTTCTTCACCGACGATGTGTGATACCATTTATGGCGATCACCAAACCTATACTTTTACCGACCCCGGCCACTATTCTGTGTATTATCAGGCCTACGAAGCGTTGGCTTGTGCGGCGGAGATTAATTTGTCAAATTATATTACGGCAGGAATGAAGCCGACGGCCGATTTTACGCTTGAACCTTTGGAGGCGGAAGTTGGTCAAAACGTGTATTTTACGAATAATTCTATCGGAGATAACGTGAATTATCATTGGGGGTTTGGCGACGGTTCAGTGAGCACAGAGGAAAATCCTTCACATATTTACACCAACGAAGATTCCTATAATGTGGTATTGTCGGTGACGGATCGTGATAATACGGTTTGTGAAGATTCTCATACCGAAACGGTGCAGGTGGTCGATAACCACGTGCTTTATGTTCCCAATTCGTTTACTCCCAACGATGATGGGTTGAATGACGTGTTCTTGCCGGTGGTGACGAATGTGGCCAAGTATTCCATTTCTATCTTTGATAGACACGGCACCCTTGTGTTTACTTCGGATAACACGGAACAAGGTTGGGACGGTACGAATTTTAATGGGAAACCATGTCCTTCTGGAATCTATACCTATTTTATTCAATATGTTAGATATAATAATTTAACTCAAGACCTTCTAAAACGGGGATCCGTGACCCTTGTTCGCTAATATGCCGCTTCAATTTAAAAGACACCTGCTTTCCAACGGTCTTCGCCTGATTGTTCATGAAGACCATACGACACCATTGGCTTCTTGCAACGTGGTGTATAATGTCGGTTCGCGTGACGAATCGCCCGAAATGACCGGTATGGCCCATCTCTTTGAACATTTTATGTTTACCGGTTCCAAAAATATCGAGGATTATGATGCCCAACTCCAAAAAGTAGGTGCCATCAATAATGCCTATACCACCCAGGATATCACGCATTATTATATTACGTTGCCGGCCGTGAATATCGAACACGCTTTGTGGTTGGAATCCGACCGGATGATGGAATTGGCTTTCCAACAATCCAAGTTGGATGTGCAAAAACAAGTGGTCATTGAAGAATTTAAAGAGAATTTTCTAAATCGTCCATACGGCGATATGTGGATGCTTTTCAATGAATTCTTTTTTCAGCAACATCCCTATCAATGGTTGCCTATTGGTAAGGAAATCAGTCATATAGAAAAAGTAACGATGGAAGATATGAAGAAGTTTTTCTATCATTTTTATCGTCCGAATAATGCGGTGCTGACGGTGTCTGGGAATGTCTGTTTTGAAGAAATTGTTCCTTTGGTTGAAAGGTGGTTCGGGGATATTCCATCCGGAGTTCCCGTGCATAAAAATTTCCCGAAAGAACTGCCGCAGTCACAAAGCCGCTTTATGGAAGTGTCTCGAGATGTTCCTGCCGATATGCTCTTTAAGGCTTGGCCTACTTGCGGCCGTTTAGACCGGGATTTTTATGCATACGATTTGTTGTCGGATCTGTTTGGTAGCGGACAGTCTTCATTTTTGTATAAAGAGCTGGTTCTTCAAAAGCATATTTTTACAGATATCAGTGCCTATGTGACAGGAACACTTGATCCGGGCGCATTTGTCGTGGGCGGTCGGCCGGATGAAAATGTCAAAATTGAAGATGCAGATCAGATTTTGTGCGATTATTTGTATCAGCTTCCTGAAGATTATATTCAATCCGGGGATTTACAAAAGGTAAAGAATAGGGTAGAGTCGATTATTTTACAGAATGATATTAAGATTGAAGATCGTTCTTCATCGTTGGCCGTGTCGGAATGTTTCAGTTGTGTGGAGGATTTTAATGATGAAACGCAAAGATATTTTGCCGTGAGCGACGAACAGATCAATCATTTGTGTCGGCAATTGTTCCGGAAAGAACAGGAAACGACAATGTATTATCGAGGAAAGTCATAAATAATCGGAATCGTTTTGAAATTCGTTAAACATAGATACTGGGCAAAAGTTGTGTTTTTTTTCAAACTTTTGCCCAGTATCCATGTTTTTAGTTGAATATATCATTCAGATTTACAGTATGTTGGGCTAAATTGCTATATGAATTTTCTATTAATCCAAATGTTGTAATGACGACAAACTGTATTCCCTTTTTGGAAGCGCTTTCTTCTTGAAAAACGTTACCTCTATTGATAATTTTGAAATATTCGTTTTTCTTTAAAGAATAGAGTCCGTGTGAATATTTCATCTCGCAAATGTTGCAAATGTTATCTGCACGATCTATGACGAGGTCAATTTGAGCGCCGTGTTCGCTGTCTTTGCTTCGCCATGAATAATATTCAGAATGGATTCTATCGATGCCCAATGCTTTTTTGATTTGCCGGATGTGTGCCATGCATACTCTTTCGAATGCCAGTCCGTACCAATTGTTTTGTTTGGAACTGAGAAGTCCGTCTGACCAGAAATGGGCGTTTGTGCTTTTTTGTTTTGCGAAAGTCAGATAGAAAATGGTAAAAAAGTCAATGATTTGGTATAATCCTCCGTTGACCTTCGCTACTTTGCTAAAAGTGTTATATTGTCGAATAAATCCGCAGTTTTCCAAGTCTGAAAGCACGTTCCCAAAATGTCCGTTGTCCTTGAGTTTCAGTTTGTAGGCTAATTCTTTTCTGGAAATTCCGCTTTGACATTTGGCCAAAGTTTCTACAACGTTGATGTAATGTTCTGGATTTTTGAATAGGGAGGCGTACAGCCGATTGTATTCCTGTTTTAATTCGGCATCTTCTGAAAAAAACAACTGGTCGATATTGATGGCGGGACTTAATTTGACGTTTAGCAGACTTAGGTAATAGGGGATTCCGCCTAATGCCATATAGATGTGCAGAATATTGAGCCGACTCCATCTGGCTCCTTTACTTTTCAAGTATATTTCCGTTTCGCGAAGCGTGAAGGGGTGAAGACGTATCTCGTGGGTGAGCCGATTGTGTAGGCCACCGTGGTTGTTGATGATGTTGCGCATAATCCACGAAGTGGCGGAACCGCATATAATGAAAAAGATACGGTTTTGTTTTGATGCCCAGCTGTTCCAAAAATAATCCAATGCGTGGATAAATCCGGATTTTGTCGTGTCGAAGCATGGCAGTTCGTCAATAAATATGACACAACGTTTTTTTCCTCGTTTTAATTTTTCGGTAAGGAGCTCCCGCAAAGCACCGAAAAGTCCCATCCAGGTTTTCGGACAACTCTTTTTATAACCGTACATAACCAACGAAGTGTAAAAAGCCTCAACTTCTTCTTCTTTTTTTCCTCCGATGATGCCGGAAGTGGAAAACGCATAGTTGCATTTGAAAAAAGAGTCTATCAAAAAAGTTTTTCCCACACGTCTGCGCCCGTAAACAGCGACAAATTCGGCCTTGCCAGACTGCATGTATTGAGTCAGTTTGTCCTGTTCCCCACTACGTCCTATTAGTTGATTCATATTTGTATATTTGGTGACGCAAAAATACAAATTAATCCGTATAAAAACTACGATACTGGGCAAAAGTTGTGTTTTTTTTCAAACTTTTGCCCAGTATCTGGAAAATAAATTTGCATATTTTGTTGATTTATAGTATTTTATGATTTTTTGAAATTTTAAAATCAAATATCGAAAATCAAACAAAATTAGTCTTGTCATATTGATAAAATCTCATTGACGATCAAATCAATAGCATCTGGTTTGGCCAATTTGAGAATGTTTTCTCCCAAACTTTGGCATTTGGCCTCATCCTGGATTAACGCAAGCAATTGATCCATAAGTTGGGTTTCCGCCTGACTGTCTGGAATCAAGATGGCCGCATCCTTATCTACCAACGCCTGCGCATTTTTTGTCTGGTGGTCTTCGGCCGCGAAGGGGAACGGCACTAAAATCGTAGGAGCTCCCACAACGCATAATTCGGCAATGGCCAAGGCACCGGCGCGGGAAACAATGATGTCGGCCATACTGTAGGCGTCGTTCATATTCTTGATGAAAGGCACGATTTTGATGCGTTCGTTTTGGCGGGCCAGCAGTTCGGGTGAAATGGTTTTGTAGAACAATTCTCCCGTTTGCCACAGAACCTGTACGCCCATTTGGTCCAGTCGGTCCAGACCTTTTTCCATACACTTGTTGATGGTTTTGGCGCCGAGACTTCCGCCGACGACTAAAATAGTCTTTTTTTCTTTAGAAAAGCCAAAATACTCGTATGCTTTGTCGTCTTTGCGTTTCATATTCAAGATTTCGGCACGAATGGGATTCCCGGTCATTACGATTTTGTCGGCTGGGAAGTACTTGTCTAAGCCATCGTATGCAACACAAATCTTTTTTGCTTCTTTAGCCAAGATCTTATTGGTTACGCCAGGATAGGAGTTCTGTTCCTGCAATAGGGTGGGAATGTCTAAGCTGTTGGCGGCTTTCAAGGCAGGACCGCTGGCAAATCCACCAACACCGATAGCCATATCGGGTTTGAAGTTGCGGATGATTTCCTTGGCGTGGCGCAAAGTCTTGAGCAACAAAAATGGAAGCTTGATATTGCTCAGAACGGCTTTGGGCGAGAAACTCCGGTTGATACCGTAAACATCCAACCCTTCGATGGGATAGCCGGCTTCCGGCACGCGTTTCATTTCCATTTTTCCATTGGCGCCGATGAACAGGATGTCGGCATCGGGGATGGCTTTCTTTAATCCGTTGGCAATGGCGAGGGCTGGAAATATATGGCCGCCGGTTCCGCCACCTGATATGATAAATCTCTTTTTCATTGTTCTTTTTACTAAATATGAATATTTAGGATAGTTAAAGTATAAGCGAAAAGGCAGGAGTTTACTCCCACTCAATTGTTGCGGGTGGTTTGGAACTGATGTCGTAGCATACGCGGTTAACGCCTTTCACCTTGTTGATGATGTCGTTTGACACCTTGGCCATAAATTCGTAGGGCAGGTGAGCCCAGTCTGCGGTCATCGCATCGGTGCTGGTAACGGCACGCAGGGCAACGGCACGTTCGTAGGTGCGTTCGTCTCCCATCACGCCTACACTCTTGATGGGCAGCAAAATCACACCGGCTTGCCAGATCTGGTCGTACAACGAAACCTCAATTTCGCCATTGGTCATATTGGCGGGAACACCGGCAGCCAAAACCTTGCGGGCTTCTTCACCGCTCAACTTGATTTTCCAGTCGCGAAGACCCTGGATGAAAATATCGTCGGCATCTTGCAGTACGCGGACTTTCTCTCGGGTGATGTCGCCCAGAATTCTTACGGCCAAGCCGGGACCTGGGAACGGATGCCGGGTGATGAGATGTTCAGGCATACCCAATTGGCGACCCACACGGCGAACTTCGTCCTTAAACAGCCATTTTAACGGCTCGCATAATTTCAAATTCATCTTTTCGGGAAGGCCTCCCACGTTGTGGTGGCTTTTGATGACCATGCCGGTGATGCTCAAACTCTCAATCCTGTCGGGATAGATAGTTCCTTGGGCCAACCACTTGGCATCGGTGATCTTTTGGGCTTCGGCATTGAAAACGTCGATGAAGCCAGCTCCGATGATTTTGCGCTTGCGTTCGGGATCGGTAACGCCTTCCAATTCCTTGAAGAATTTCTCGGAAGCGTCAACGCCAATGACATTGAGTCCGAGGCATTCGTAATCGCGCATCACGTTCTCAAATTCGTTTTTGCGCAACAGACCGTGATCGACGAAAATACAAGTCAGGTTCTTGCCGATGGCTTTGTTGAGCAGGACTGCGCAGACGGATGAATCCACGCCGCCGCTCAAACCTAATATTACGCGGTCGTTGCCGATTTGAGCTTTGAGTTCTGCAACCGTGGTTTCCACGAAGGAGGCAGGACTCCAACTTTGATGTCCACCGCAAATATCTACCACGAAATTTTTCAGCAGCAGGCTTCCCTGTACGGAGTGGAAAACTTCGGGATGGAATTGCACACCCCATACTTGTTCTCCGTCAAACTGGTAAGCGGCAAATTCCACCTTGTCGGTGGAGGCAATCTTGTGGCAGTTGGCAGGCAGTGCGGTAATGGTGTCGCCGTGGCTCATCCAAACTTGTGAATGGGCATTGAAACCCTTGAAAAGCGGATTGTCTTGTTCAAAATAGCTCAGGTTGGCACGACCGTATTCGCGGCTGCCGGCGGGTTCAACCTTGCCGCCGTTGGTGTGCGACATATATTGGGCTCCGTAGCAAATGCCTAAAATAGGATATCTGCCGCGAATCTTGGACAAGTCGATGTGAAACGCCTTTTCGTCATAAACGCTGAAAGGCGAACCGCTCAGAATCACGCCGATGATGTCGGGATCGTTTTCTGGAAATTTGTTGTAAGGAACGATTTCGCAGAACATATCCAATTCGCGAACACGCCGTCCGATAAGCTGAGTGGTCTGTGAACCGAAGTCGAGAATGATGATTTTCTCCATATAGATTGTATTATAATTTATACTAAATAACAAATTACAAATATACGGAATTTTTTTAGACTTGATATACTTTTGATTTTTTTTCGATAATTCCGAATCCGTATCTTGTCAATTGAAAAAAAAGTTGTATTTTTGCACCCGCATTTAAGCCCGGGTGGCGGAATTGGTAGACGCGTACGTTTCAGGTGCGTATATCGCAAGATGTGCAGGTTCAAGTCCTGTTCCGGGCACTTAAAAAAAAGAAGGATTCGCTGATGAATCCTTCTTCTTTTTTACAAAAAAAAAAGCTGCCTCGAAAGACAGCTTTTTCTTTTTTTGTTTAATCTCTGCTTATTAGAGAGCCATTTTTGAGCCAGCTTTGAATTTGGCAACTTTCTTTGCAGCGATCTTGATGGTCTTGCCAGTTTTTGGGTTGCGGCCTTTTCTTGCAGCACGTTGCATTGATGAGAATGTACCAAAACCAATCAAAGTAACTTTGTCACCTTTTTTCAAAGTGTCGATAGTGGTTTCCATCATAGCTTCTAATGCCTTGCCAGCGTCAACTTTTGTTAAACCAGCTTTTTCAGCCATAGCGTCGATTAATTCTGCTTTGTTCATAGTCTAAAAATTTTTAGGGTTAGTGAATAATTAATTACACTGCAAAAATAGTTATTTTTAGATAAATAGCAAGTCTTTTTTGAAAAAAAACACTTAAAATCGCATTTTTTACATATATTTAACTATTTTTCTTAGTTTTTGCGGATATTGCAGCTCCCGTGATTGCCCGAACAACCCGATTTATGGTGTCCACAGTGGTCGTGATCACAGCCGTCGCCGTGGGCGGCTTTCTTCTCAACTTGGCAGCAGGCGGGCAGTTTCGCTCTCGCGGCGGCATCGGCTTTGACATTGTCGGCGTTGTATCCTAATTTGCTAATCTGTTGACGAAGTTGGTCGGGACTGGTTTTCTTGGAGTCGTAGGTGATCGTCATCTTTGATGTCTTGCTGTCGTATGAATAGTCCTTCACTCCTTTGAAAAATGGAACGTTCTCCCTGAACAGGTTCTCGCATTTCTCGCAAACCCCGTTGGTCTGGATAACTACTTTCTGAATGGTCGTGGTCTGTGCCGACTTGCTTTGTACGTTGCCAGCTGTCTTTACATTTTGTGCACCAGCAGTCATTCCCATAATGACGGCTAAAACTAAAATTGCTAATTTTTTCATTTTTTTTGTTTTAAGTTGATATTGTTGTTTAATATTATATTGTTTATTTCATTGAATATCTAAATCCTATATAGCCCATAATGCCGGTAATGGGGCTGTGGATGATGGAGGCATCGAAATATTCTCCGTAGGGATTATCGGCGGAAATGATGGGGTTGGCTTGCTTTTGGTTCGCCAAATTCTCTCCTCCGATATAGAATTCCCACGATTTGTATTTCTTGGTGATTTGCGCATTCAGCATAAAGTAACCTTTCGATGGCGTCGGTTGGTATTCAACAGAATTCGAACTCATATCGGGCAGACGCATTTTGCTATGATACTGTAAACTCACGTTGAATTTCCACTTGTCGTACTTCGTGGCATAACTTAAACTGATAAGGGCTTTGTGGGGACTGGTGAGGGCCTTGTCTTGCAAAATGTGATTGGTGGTCTGTTTTACCAGATTGTATCTATAGGCCAAGATGATTTCAAATCGCTGGATGGGATTCAGGATAAGTTCGGCTTGGGCTGAATGAGAATACGACTTGTTGCCTTTGCCGTTGAAATTACCGTTGAGGTTATAGACGTGAATGCTGTGAATGTCCTGATCCATATCGATGATGGTCTGATTGATAAAATGAGTATAATAGTAGTCTATGCTGAAAGTGGATTTGCCACCCGGCATATCAAAGCTTTGCACGAAACTAACCCCGGCGTTGTAGGCTTCCTCGGGAAGGAGGCCTTTGTTGAGGTCGGCCTTGTCGCCCTGGGCATCGTCAAAGACAAAGTCGCGGTTGCTGATAAGCAGGGATTGGTTTTCGGTGATGACATTGGAAACGCGATAGCCCTTGCCAGCCGAGAAACGGAAGGAACTGTTCTTGCTGGCTTGCCACTTGATGTGTAAGCGGGGCGTCCAAAAGAGCTTGTTGTAGGCAACATTGTAATCCAAGCGAATGCCGGGCATCACCACGAGTTTGTCTTCAATAGAGTAGGAGTATTCGGCAAAAATACCCGGAACCAATTCGTTCCGTTTGATGTTCTGACTTGCGGCGGCTTGGTCGGCAAGGAGTCTCGTGGATAAAAATTCGTTTACAAAATCCATCTGGAAACTTGCGCCTGCAGTGAGCTTGCTGCGCTCCAACGCACCAAAACGGTTGGAATACAGTATGTTGGCGTATCCGCTGATTTGTCTTCCCTTGTAGGGACGGTCGCCAAATTGGGAAACGTTGTCGTGAAAGGTGAATGACAGGATGGTACCGATGCTTTCGTGTTCGCCGGCCAATAAGAATCCGTTTTTCGTCGTAATATCCAATTTATTGGTCTTGATGCGCATACCCCAAAGTCCTTCAGATAGGGTTTCACCGATGCTTTTCTTCGGATCGAAGTGCATTTGTCCGCCTATGCGGTCTTCAAACAGGTAGCTAATCCAGGTCCTGCCTTCAAATTTGCCGGGAACATCGTAATCCCAGCGGTTCATCAGGTTGATTTGGTAGTTTTGCGGAACATCCATAAATCCGTCCTTGTTCATATCGACCTTGGCAAATTGTCCTTCGCCGTGGGCTAAAATCATAGAAGACGCGTGACCGGATTTGCCCACATTGAATCGGCTGTTGAGGTTGAATTCGCCTTTGCCCATCGTGTTGCCAAAAAGATTGACGAACAGTCGTTCACGGTTGGTTTCAGGCTTTTTGTATTCTACGTCAATCTGTCCCGAAATGGCTTCATAGCCGTTGGTGACGGAAGCAACGCCTTTGGATACGCTAATGCTTTCCATCCAGGTGCCGGGAACAAAACCCAAACCGAATTGGTTGGAAAGCAGACGCACGAAAGGTACGTTTTCCAGCAAGATCTGCGAATAGATGCCGGCTAAACCCAACATCGAAATTTGCTTGGCGCCTGTGACCGCGTCTGAATACTCCACGTCAACGGCTACCGTGCTTTCAAAGCTCTCTGCCAGGTTGCAGCAGGCAGCCTTGCGCAATCCTTGCGTCGTGATGACGGTGGTGAGAATCGGCTTGACGGAAACATACGAACCGTCGTGGGCACTCACATTGACAGCGGCGAGGTTATGGGCGGAAGATAAGACAATGTTGAGTTCCTTTTGATCCTTGGGAACGTAAATGGTGTCGTTGTCGTAGGCTTGGTAAATCACTAATAACGTGTCGGTTTGGGAACTTCTGGCCAAAGTGAATTGTCCTTCGGCATTGGTGGTGGTACCTAAATCCGTGCCTTTCCACTGTAAAATGGCCCCAATTATCAAACTCTCCTGCTGGTTGTCATCAATTTCCTTGACATAACCGGTAAGTTCCTGTGCCGAAATTTGGCATAGGGTAAAGATCAGGAGAAATATAATTGAAATTTTTTTCATCGCATTAATATATAATATTGACTATAATTGATATAAAATGTTTAATGGTTGTCATTTTTTTTATGATGATAACTCGGATAAAATCAATTTTATCAATTAGATACGATGAACGGAAATAAAATTGAAAATGTTTTGGTTTTCTATAAGCAGTGGCGGCGGAAAATGGTCGCTATAACGGATGATATTCGTAATATGGAGGGTTTGACAAAAGTCAATGAGTCCGATCGATGGGGTGAAAAGGCAAATGACAGCAGCGGAAGCCACCTGTTGGATGTCACTGATATCGTAATTGTCGGTGATTTTGAAAAAATAGGTGTTCTCGTGACAATGTCTGTGATCGTTGGTGGCGTGATGATGAGCGTGGCAGCAGTGGTGAACGGTGATGACCAATCCCGAGGAATAGACGAGAAATAATGTCATTATGAGTAGGGTGGTTACGCTCTTAAAAATCCACTGTTTCATATTCATTGAAAATGATGGGGCAAAGATACGAAAAAAATGGGAAATGGAGATTATTTGTCCTATTACTAGTTGAATCTAAATCTATATACTCATCTATCCGAAGTGAAAATGTGTTGTCTTATAAGAATTTTTATTATTTTTGTAAAAAAATAGATGTCGTGTCTATGAAAAATATTGTATTAACGATTTTCCTGCTAATTCCTTTCTTGCTGTGGGCTCAGTACCGTAGTTGGGACGGGGTGCGTCTTTCACCTCAATCCAAAATCCATAGTCTTAATGTCTTTATTAATGTTATTTATGATGTAAATCCGGATAAGAATGTTTTTGCCAATGAAGATTATTGGCCTCGCGTGGTTGATCCGTATCTTGCAGGTGTTAACAATACGGCTATTCCAAATTACCTGCTGGACTGGATGGATTTAACCTATAATTCTAAGCGCTTGCACGGAACTTGCACGCGGATTTATGGGGAATCGTCGTTTGACAATCTTCAAGTCACGGGTGATTTTATCGTGGTCAACGTCCGGGAGAGTGCCGTTTTACAGAAAGGATTTTTTTCGGAGGCCAATGTGGTTAGGGCGGCTTTTGATATGATTAGTCGTGATGGTTTCCATACGGTGTATGGGGATGACAATATTGAGAATTTCGATGCCAATCACGATCATCGTTTGGATTATGTCAATGTGATGATTCGGAATATCACCCGTGCGTATGGTGGCGATAATCCGGGAAGTGGTGTGAGTGGTTGCGTGGGAACCTTGTCGATTAATGGGGAAAATTACTTGTGCGAAGCCGGTACCACGCAGTGTGTGGGCGATGGCGACTTCTTTGCCAATCCCAGCAGTATTGTAATTCACGAGATTTCGCACGCACTTTTTGGCGGCAATAATTTCCATACGTCAGGCGGCAATCATCGTGGTTCTCGAGAAACGATGGCCTTTTTAAATATTCAAAGCGGTTATGGGTTGATGGGTGCAGCGGGCTCCGGTCTGGTGAGCTGCAACGGCTACGAACGCTGGCGAATGCATTGGAAACATCCGCAATCTGTTGATTATATTGCGGCTTTGGATGCGCAAACTTCCGTTTCCGTGCCGTCGGACGTCTCGATGGATGACGGGCCAGTGGCTTTTGTTTTGCGCGACTTCGTGACGTATGGGGATGCCATACGCATCAAATTGCCCTATAAGGATGCGGAGAGTTCTGAAAATCAATATATCTGGTTGGAAAATCATCAGGTGGGGAAAAACCGAAAGCTGGATTATTTGCAATTTTCCAATACCTATTCTTGTCGTCCTTGTGGTGCGCCTGGAATTTATGCCTACTATCAGGTGGGTAGGGATGTTTTGGAAGGAGACTATAAGGAAGTTTGGGACAATAACAGTCGTGATAATTTGAAAGTCATTCCTGCCGAGGGCTATTATGATTACGAATTTGTTCCGGAAAGCCATAATCTGGAATGTGTGAGTTATCAAACACACGACTATGCCCTTCGTAGAGGGGATGCCAATGCCTTTTGCGGCGGACAAGACCAGGAAAGCCAATTTTTTCCGAAGGAAAACGACACCGTGTTGTATGTGAATCGTGAGATGGCAATGTGGCGAAAATTGATGGGGCGGCGTATCGACGACCATCTTCCTTCCTTAGGTGATGAGTTGGATGCTTTTGGCTCTTACGCGAAGATCAATATGGGGACGAATCCAAGTACTTGCAACACTAAAACGTATCATAGCCAGAATGGTTCGGGAAACCCTGCTAAAATTATGGCCGCCAAGTCGGAAATGAATACGCGAACTACTTATTTGACCGGTTTGGGAATCGAGATGATTCGACAAAAAAAGAATAATGTCCTGGTTAAGATTCGTTGGGATGATTATGAAATTGTCAATGATGGCCGCTGGACAGGAAGGATTGTCTTGAAGGATACTGCCATTTTGACGGCTTCCCATACGATTACCCTGGCGCAGAATCGGACGGTGAGTTTGCCGTATCGAAATCCGGAAACGGGTTTGTTTGCCGAAAGAACGCTGTGGGTTTGTGAGTCGGGTTCCTATTTTCGACAGGACAGTGCTTCCACTCTTTCGCTGACGGAGAATAGTTCTTTGCAATTGCAAGCGGGCAGCAGATTTGAACAAACGCCAACCGCTGCTTTGCATTTGCAGTCCAATTGTAAGGTGTTGGTTGAGGAAGGAGCAATATTTGTGGTAGAGGGCATTTTGGAAATTGAGGAAAATGCCGTCGTCGTGGTTCAGGGAACGTTGGTTTTGGGAGCTTCTTCGAAGTTGGTTGTGCATCCTGGCGCTCAATTGATTACGGATGGGGGAGAGGTAAGAAAAATCGCGATCCCGTAATGCTATTGTGTTTTCGTTTTGATAGGATGACGTAAGAAAGTCGTATGTTTGCGTTTATACAAAAAGGCTCCGGTTTTCCGGAGCCTTTTTCAGAAATATCAATGTAAATTATTGAAGGTCGATTTCAATTCCTTGGATAAATTCCTGGGCTTTCACCATCAATTCGTGCATATATCGGTCGTTTTCGACAAATGGAACGGTTTTGCGGAAACTGGCGACGAAATCTTCAATGAAAGGAGAAGATTTCAACGGTCTTCGGAATTCGAAAGCTTGGGCGGCGTTGAACAGTTCAATGGCCAGGATTTTTTCCACGTTGTTCATTACCAAATAGCACTTGGTGGCAGCGTTGGCACCCATACTAACGTGGTCTTCTTGACCTTGTGATGATTCAACGGAGTCGGTTGAGCACGGCATCGTGAAGGCCTTGTTTTGGTTTACGATAGAGGCGGCCGTGTATTGAGGAATCATAAATCCGGAATTCAGTCCTGGATTCTTTACCAAGAAGGAAGGGAGTTCGCGTTTGCCGGAAATCAATTGGTAGATACGACGTTCGGAGATGTTGCCCAATTCGGCCATCGCCATCGTGAGGAAGTCCAAAACCAATGCCAACGGTTGTCCGTGGAAGTTGCCGGCAGAAATGATGAGGTCTTCGTCTGGAAATACGGTTGGATTGTCGGTAACGGAGTTGATTTCGGTTTCAACGACATCTCTAACGTGCTGGATTGAATCCTTGGAAGCACCGTGAACCTGCGGCATACAGCGGAATGAATAAGGATCCTGAACGTGTTTCTTTTCGCGTTTGATGATTTCGGAACCTTCCAACATATTGCTGATATGCGTAGCGGTAAGGATTTGTCCAAGATGAGGTCTAACCAAGTGTACATTTAAGTTGAAAGGTTCGATGCGGCCGTCGAAAGCTTCCAGAGAAACGGTGCCGATGATGTCGGCCAACCAAGAAAGTTTTTCAGCCTTCATCAACAACCAAACGGCATAACTGCTCATAAACTGTGTGCCATTCAGCAGGGCCAAACCTTCTTTGGACTTGAGGGTGATGGGTTTCCAACCGAATTTCTTGTTGATTTCTTCGGCAGCGTATTTTTTGCCGCGATAATAAACTTCACCCATTCCAATTAAAGGTAGTGACAAGTGTGCCAATGGAGCCAAGTCGCCGGAAGCTCCCAACGAACCTTGCTGATAAACAACGGGATATACGCCATTGTTGAAGAAGTCGATCAATCTTTGAATGGTAACCAGTTGTGCGCCTGAATGACCGTAAGACAAGGACTGAACTTTGAGCAGAAGCATAATTCTGACGATTTCTTGAGGAACTTCTTCTCCAAAACCGCAAGCGTGTGAAAGAACGAGGTTGCGTTGCAGGGTGGATAAGTCTTCGCTTGAAATGCTCTTGTTGCATAAAGAACCGAAACCCGTGGTTACGCCGTAAACGGGAACCTTGCTGTTTTTCATCTTTTCATCGAGGTAGTTGCGGCATTTTTCAATGGCCGCAGTGGCTTCGTCTGAAAGTTCCAATTTGATTTTTTTGTCCAGAATTTTCTTGATAATGTCAAGACTGATTAACTCTGATGAAATCTGATGTTTTTTCATTGTATATATTTTTTGATAATTATTTTCGCTTGCAAAGATAATATTTTTTCGTCCCCAATATGCCGAAATTATTGACTTTTTTTGAAATTTGCAAAAAATAATGGATTTTTTTTGTCTTTTTTTTCATTAAAACGCTTGTTATTTAAAAAATATGCTTATTTTTGTCAAATAATTTTAACGAAAACAAAACGACATGAGTGAACAGGAAAATCAGGTAAGTTTCTTTAGATTTGAGGATCTGAGAATTTACGACAAGGCTATGGACTATATCAGCTGGCTGTATAGCACTACTTCAACTTTCTCTTCGGAAAACAAAGAATGTGTTGTTGATATGTTTTTGAAGGCATCGCATTCTATTGCGTTGCATTTGGCAGAAGGTTCGTCACGCAACAAGGCCCAGTTTGTCTATTTTCTGAAAATGGCAAAAAGTTCCGTTAGGGAATGTGTTGTCTATACGGAAATTGCTTTTAAGGTCGGTTTGATGAACGACGATCATCGCGAATATTCGAGAACCCAATTAATGGAGTTGACCAAGATGATTGGTTCGTTGATTGCTTCTTTGCAACGCAACAATGCTCGAACGGCTCATAGTGGTGATTATGAAGATATGGGTGAGAATGACAATGATATTATGTAATGTTTAATTACATAAGTCTTTTTCTCATTCTGTCTTTTATTTTCTGAAAATTTCTGTTGCACGGTGAAAAATTCCTGTGCAATAAGAAATTGTCATTCCATAATTGCTTACGGGGATTCCTTGTTCTATAATAGTTTTGATTCTGTTGGAAAGTTGTTTTTTGCTTACCATACATCCGCCGCATTGGATAGCCATTTTGATGTTGTCCAATGGCGGAAGTGGCGACAATGCCGATACAAATTCAAATTGGAGTTGTTTTTTTGTGAATTTTTGTATGAGTTTAGGCAATTTCTTTCTTCCAATGTCCTCGCAAGAAGAAATATGGGTGCAGGATTCCAGGATAAGAACGGTGTCGCCGTCTTGAAGTTGTTCAAGAAATGATGTTCCTTTGAGATAGTTTTCAAAATTGCCTTTGGATCGTGCCAAAACGATGCTGAAACCTGTCAATGGAATGTCGGTTGGTACAACAGCTTCGACTTCCGCAAATACTTGGCTGTCGGTGATGATTAGGTTGGGTTGGTGGTGTTCGAGATAGCCGGCCAGTTCATTTGGCTGTAGGCAAACGGCTACGGCGTGGTTGTCCAGAATGTTGCGGATGACTTGCACCTGCGGCAGAATGAGTCTGCCTTCTGGGGCTTCCGAATCCTGCGGCATCACCAGCACGATGGTTTCGCCGGCGTGGATGAGGTCGTCTAATAGAATTTCTTTGTGGTATGCCGATTCGGGAATGATTTTGGCAAGTTCTTTAACCAGTTTGTCAATGCCTTGCTTTTGTTGCGCGCCGCAGTCGATAATGGGCATTCCGTAACTTTCCAATGCGGTTTTGGAGCTTTCACGCAAAGGTTGAATATCAGATTTGTTATGTGCGATGACAAAGGGAACGTCAAATTTCTTGAGCTGACGGATGATGTCCTTTTCGGCATCATCCCATTCGTTATGGCTGATGACTAAGATGGCGGCATCAATGGTTTGAAGGGTTTCGATAGTTTTGGCCACTCGTTTCTCTCCGACTTCGCCTTGGTCGTCCAGTCCGGCGGTGTCAATCAGCACGCAGGGACCGATGCCGAAAATCTCAATGCTTTTCTTGACGGGGTCGGTCGTGGTGCCGGGCGTGTCCGACACAATGGCAATTTCTTGTCCTGCAATCGCATTAATCAGTGCACTTTTCCCTTGGTTTCGTTTCCCGAAAATGCCGATGAATATTTTGTTGCCTGCCATATCCCTGGTTTAGTTGTTTATATGTTTAGTTGTTTATATGTTTAGTTGTTTTCTGTGTCAATTATCTCCATAGCGGTTTTGAGGCCGTCGAGGGCGGCACTGACGATGCCTCCCGCGTAGCCCGCGCCTTCGCCCACGGGATAGATGCCTTTGATGTTGCATTGTCGTTTTTCATCACGCAAAATCCGTACCGGCGACGACGACCTGCTTTCAATGCCGGTCATCACGGCGTCCGGGTCGTTGAAGCCGTGCATCTTCTTGTCCAGAAGAGGCAGTGCTTCCCGTAATGATTGCGTTACGTAGGCGGGAAGACAGCGTTCCAACTCGCAAAAAACGACTCCGTGAGGGTAGGAGGGGTTGACGCTTCGTGCCTGTGTTGCCACTTTTTTCCTCAAAAATTCGCCCACCAAGTTGGCGGGAGCCCGGTAGTCGCCAGCAATTTGAAATGCCTTTCGTTCGTAATCTTCTTGAAATTTCAGTCCATCCAAAGGATTGTCAACGAAAAAGTCTTCAGGATTGATACCCACGAGCAAGGCACTGTTGGCATTGGCTTTGTCGCGTTTTTTCTCGCTCATTCCGTTGGTGACGATGCTTTCCTTTTCGCTGGCGGAAGCCATCACGGTGCCGCCCGGGCACATACAGAAGGTATAGACGCTGCGATTGGCCAAATGGACTACGCCGCGGTAGGAGGCGGCGGGCAGGAAACGGGCGCTTTTGCCGTATTGCATTTGGTTGATCTTGCTTTGCAGATGTTCGATGCGAACGCCAATGGAGAATGCTTTGGGTTCCATCTTTAGTCCCTTGTTATACAAATGTCTGATGGTGTCGCGAGCCGAATGTCCCAGACAAAGCAGCAAATGTTCTGTCTGAAGGATTATTCCGCCATCGCAAAAGACACTGATGACATTGCCTTCTGTGGAAAAGTCGGTGAACCGGCAGTTGAAGTGAAATTCGCCGCCCAGACTGATGATTTCTTCACGGATGTTGCGAACTACTTTTTCAAGATAGTCGGTGCCTACGTGCGGATTGGCGGAGTAGCATACATCTTCTGTGGCGCCGTGTTTATAAAATTCATCAAGAATAAATTGGATGAATTCGTCGTTGACGTTGGTGGAAAGCTTGCCGTCAGAAAAAGTGCCGGCACCGCCTTCTCCAAACTGGATGTTGGAGTTCTCGTTGAGTTTTTTGTCGGTCAGAAAGTCGGCCACGTCTTTTTTGCGTTGTTCGATACTGCCGCCTCGCTCAATGATGATGGGGCGGGCGTGGCAGCGTGCCAAATAGAGGGCCGCAAACATTCCGGCGGGACCGAAACCCACCACGACGGGCTGGTGCGGAAAATTCCACTCTTCATATCGCATTTCTTTTTTGGGCTTAAAAAGGCTGACATTGTCGAATTGCAGCAAATCCTCATTTTCATTTTTTAAATGAAGATAAATTTGATAAAGATAGAAAACGTGGTCTTTCTTGCGTGCGTCGATAGATTGTCTCAGAATCTTAAAATCCACGATATCTTCCATCGCGATATTATACTCTTTCGTCACCCTTGATTTCAGGTCAACTTTCTGTTCAACAGGTATCTTGATGTTTGAAATCTTAATTTTCATACCGAAACAATCCGAATGCGATTTTGTCGGTGCAAAAATACAAAATTTATGCTCATAACTGAAACTTTTGCTTGCCTGCCGATCTCGTCATAGTTTGATTTTTTTTTTAGGGCGTTCCGGCGCCCTGCGGTCGCCGTCGGGCTTTCCGCACTAACTTCGGGCTCGTTCCTCGCCCTCGTAAATGTGCTCCAATCCCTAACGCAAAGAAGGGGATAGGTGCATACGATATTATTACGGTTTTCTCGTAGGAACGGCGTACACACCGTTCCTACAAAGAAGGCCGTTTGTATCATTCAAACCTTTCTTTTCGGATTCTTGGGAAACCAGCCGCGCTGCACGCGTTTGCGCTGATGAAAAAGCTCGAGAATGCTCCACAACCACGAGCAGCCAACGACGCCTGCGAGAGTGCTGATAACGGGGTTGGCGACAAACAGTGACGCGCCGATGAATGCTAGTCCCAAAATTAGAAACACCCACCAAACCTTCACGCCGAAGTGATACTCGGATTTGATGACGATGGGGTGGAAAATGCCAATGATAATGAAGGTGGCGATGGCGGTGATGAGACCGATGAAATTCATGTGCTTTTAATGGTTGTTATAACTGATAAAAAATGTCAAAGGACAAAAAACATTTTAGTTATCTTCATTAAACGGTTCCTTTCAAATAGGCCTTTCGTTCTTCTTCGGGGAATTTTTCAATGGCGTATCGCAGCATTGTGCGCGGCATCGTCTGGTAGCGCGTGGACAAAAACTTCCGGAGTCGTGCGGAATCTTGCTTGTAAGTTTCGCGCAGCAGCCAGCCAACAGCTTTCTGGATGAGGTCGTGCGGGTGGTGCAGCAGGATGTCGGCGATGGCAAAGCTGTCGTCCAGTTGACCGTGACGCACGAACTGCATTGTGCTGACGATGGCGATGCGCTGTTCCCAAATGCTTCTGCCGTGTTTGGCAAACTGATAAAGCAAGGTCCGGTCTTTGTCCAGCAACCAGGTTCCTAAAATCTCATAGCAGCTCAAATCCACCAGATCCCAGTTGTTGATGCACGCGGTATGAGACAAATAGAAATCCACGCACTGCTGTTGCATTTCTGGAGAACGCTTTGCTTTGTGAAAAATCTTCACCAGCGTGAGCAGTGCGGCCAAGCGCACTTCGTGATATTCCGACGCGATGCACGCTTTGAGGTCATCAAAAGTGACGTTCTGCCATTCTTGTTTGACGACGGCGCGGGTTATAGGCACTTTGATGCCCAAAAACAGATCGCCTTCTCCGTATTGTCCTTTTCCGGTTTTGAAAAAGCGGGACAGATTCGCCACTTGCGATTCGTCTTGCTGTGCCATTATGGCTTGTAACAGTCTGTTCATTTGTTATTTGAATATTTGTGACGTGTGGTTTTGGTATTCACTTTGGTGATGGTGTCTTGCTTGGCGAAGTTGCTTAAAATGTGCTCCAATCTCTAATGCGAAGAAAGGACCCCAAATTGTTGTAGAGACGTTGCACGCAATATGCTTCGACAATTTTTTCATCTTGCCGACAATAATCACAAACAATAATAATATTTCTTAATTAAATTCGTCATTTTTGTGCGACGCATCTCAAGAAATTCATCATATTGCGTATGATCCATCTTCAAGATTTCTGCTGGGATACAGTTGTCTTCCAAATTCTTCAAAAACTCATCCTCGGATTTGACAGCCTTGAATGATGACTCCGTTTGCTTTTGGATCTCCATCAGAGCATCATTAAAATATTCGCTGGGCGCCTTTTTCCCAATTTTAATATTGACGGGCGTATCCAGATAGGCGTAATTGGCTACCTGATTGTATTGATTTTTCTCATACCCATTGTCCACTAGATATTTTTTGGGGAAAATGTGATGGATGTCACCACCTAAATTCACCAATTCACTTACGGGAATGTGAGACAGCAGAGAATCTCTCTTGAAGAAAATCTGTGCAGCCAAAAATACCTGATAAGTCGGATTGATGGAGGAAACGTATGTCAGATTCTGGTTCAGTTGGATGTTCCAGAAATTGTCTGACAGGTTGGCATCTTCGATGGATTTCAGAGTGGCCTTAACACCGATTTCTCCAATCAGACGGATGTCTTTGGCAAAGGCAGTTTCAGGTGAAGAACTATAACGGCCCGTGAGGACGGAGAGCACGTACCAGCGCTGTACCAAGCTCTTGATTTCGTCCACCGGAACTTCCTTCGTTTCTTGAAGAATTAGATACACGGCGTATGCGAAATCAATGGCCATAACGGAATTGACCAGCTTTTTTGATATAAAGCCAGCGGAACGAATAGCCAGCATAAACTGAGTGAAATTGTATTCGTCGATTACATTTTTCACCCCCGACTTAAGATTCGTATAGGTCTGTTCTACAATCTCTTCTTTGAATTCTTTGGTTTCGAAATCGCGGCCAGAAAGCATAGCCACCAAGTCGCCGAGTTTGGCGCGCTTGCATTTGTGCATAAACGCCACACGCAGCACGTCGTCGCACTCGGGATCATACACGGTTTCTTTGTCATCCTTCAGCCAACGCAGAATGTCAAGGTACTCCGTAGCGGCAAAGACAGCATCGTTTCCCTTAATTTTATTGAAGAAAGTCCCGTCCTTACAGAGATGGGAAAAGTAATCGACCACTTTCCTAAGGGTATTGCCACCGTGAATTTCATCGGCCGCTATTTTTGACATCACGAAGTCGCCCTGACTGAGTGCCGTTCCTTTGGAATTGATACGGATGAAAATATCGGTCACGATGTCAATGTCCAGACTGGCATCAAGTTCGATGACACCGATGTTGCAGTGTTGCAAGTTTTTGAGTCCTTCGATGATGCGGTGCAAGTCTTCCTGGTCCATTTCCGGATTATCCTCTACATATTTCCCGATGAATTTGAAACTGGAAAAGTCAGACTTGAAAATCTCGGAAATATCTGGAATCCAACGCTTACTCTTGATATGGGCAGGAGTTTGCACAGCGAAGATTTCAGCATCGGTGCTGTCAGACATTGCGGCAAATGGATCGAAAGCGATTTTCACGCGGCCTTCACTATAGTCGCTGAAAACCACGTTCTTGCCAGCGATAGCGGTCATCAGAGCCGTGATACGTTGCTGACCGTCGATGAGCACTTTCTTGCCCTCCGACAGCTGTCCGGTTTTGAGTTTTACGGTAGGATTTTTCCAGATGATGATGTAGCCGGTAGGATAACCCTTGTAAAGAGAATCCATCAAATCTCGCACCTGCGATTTCCTCCAAACAAACGGTCTTTGAATTTCCGGAATGGCTATGTCGTTGGCCTCAATCAGACCCAAAATCTGGCTGATAGTCAGTGGATAGTTGTTGTATTTCTGTTTATCCATATTTGGATTATTTATAAAATTTCTAATATCTATTTTATTCTTTTTCCTCCCCTCTGTCAACAACTTCCCAGTGGCCGCCGCGGTTAGCACCTATGCGGATAATCACGCCATCGTTAACCAATTGGTTGATATGCTTTTGGGCGTTCCTCTTATTCATTCCCAGGGCTTCTGCCATTTGTTCTACTGTTACTTTGGCATCTAAGGCAATTAATTCAAGGACGATGTCTTTTGGTGTCTTTTTTGGTGTCTTTTTTGGTGTCGCAATTTTATCTATGGTGTTCAGGATACATTGGAGCATAAACAGGATAAACGTCGAGCTGTTGCCTGCCTTGTCGCTGGAAGCAATCGCCTCGTAGTATTCTTGCTGATGTTCTTTTACCATCGACTCTATAGGAATCCATGCGAAAATTGGTCGCCATTGTGCCAGCAAGGCCGTTTGCCACAATCGACCCATACGCCCATTTCCATCGGCAAACGGATGGATAAACTCAAATTCGTAATGGAACACGCAGGAACTGATTAGTGGGTGTGTCTTGGTACTTTTTATCCATTCAAATAGATCTCCCATCAACTCAGGCACTCTCATTGCTGGAGGAGCGAGGTGCACGCATCCCTGCTCGCCGAACACTCCGACGCCCGAGGTACGCCAACGACCAAATTCCTTTACCAAGCGCTGCATCATCACACCATGTGCTTTTAGCAAATCCCTATAATTCAAAGGATCGATATCCGCCAGCAAGTCGTATGCGGCAATAGCGCCTTTCACTTCCTGTATTTCATTCTGAGGCCCCAATACACGCTTTCCTTCCATAATGGCAGTCACCTGCTCTATGCTCAAGGTGTTGTTCTCTATTGCCAAAGAGGATTGGATGGTCTTGATCCTGTTTTCTTTGCGCAGCATCGGATGAGGCATTTGATTCGTCATCATCACATTCAGGCCGCCTATCTTTTCGGATATTTCGGCCACGAAAGTCAGCATTTCATCGGATATGGTAAAAGGCGGTTGATACATAATCGCTTGCTATTAGGCTTATTTTTTCAATAATAATAATCGAATCACTTTTTTATAGAAATCCTATTTTCTTTTTGTTATTGAAGTGCAAATATACGCTTTTTTACCTTATCTTTCCACGATATTTTTCGTATTTATTCACGCCTTGCCGCCCACGTCTCTACCAATGGGCACGTCTCTACCTCCGGATTTTCATCCATCTGCAGAACCAGGCGACAAGCGTTATGGTGGCGACGGCGGCTATCGTTTGTGCAATCCAGGGCGTAAGGCCTTTGCCTGGGATGTAGGCTCCTGTCGGAGCTTCGAGAATGAACGAGATGGTGACGAAACTCATGAATATGGCGAGAATGAACGACACGAAGTAGTTCTTGCCCCGTTGGGAGAGATAGACCGTAATGGCCCAGAACGTGAATGCCGCCATGACCTGGTTGCTCCAGGTGAAATAACGCCACACGATGGCAAAATTCTTGGTGTCGCCTAAACTGAAAACGAGGAATGCGGCACAGACGGCAAAGATGGGAATGCAGATGAGCATGCGGTTACGTATGCTTTTCTGTTCGATATGAAAAGTGTCGGCCACGATGAGACGCGCTGCACGCAGCACCGTGTCGCCCGTGGTAATGGGAGCGAACACCACGCCGAGGATGGCGAGTACGCCACCGAAAACACCCATCCAGTTGTGGCAAATGAAATTCACCACCTGCCCTTGGGTGAAGGCCGTTCCGTTGTCCTGATAAAAAGCCGTTGCTGCCGCGGCCCAGATGAGTGCCACGATGCCTTCGGCAATCATGGCGCCATAGAACACCGGCTTGGCATGCCTTTCGTTTTTCAGGCAGCGCGCCATCAGGGGCGACTGCGTGGCATGGGAACCGCTGACGGCACCGCAGGCTATCGACACGAACATCATAGGGAATATGGGCGAAGGGTCGTATTTCGTACCAAAGCTCTCCCACATTTCGGGCAGTGCCGGCCATCGCACCAGCAAAGCCACCAGTATCACGATGGCCATGAGGAACAGGCAAATGGCGAAAATCGGGTAGATTTTGCCGATGATCTTGTCAATCGGAAACAGCGTGGCGACAAGATAATAGCAGAAGATGACGGCGACCCAGAAATAGACATTCATGTAGAATGGCAGTGACGCACTTCCGGCAGTTGCTTCGGTCGCATTCAGCGAGCCGACGATGATGCTGGCCGGCTGCGAGACGAAGACCGCACCTGCCAGCGTAAGGAAAAGCAGCACGAAGACAATCATCACTTTCTTGACATTCTCGCCGAGGTAACGGCCAATGAGTTGCGGCAGACTCTCACCATCGTTGCGCAACGACATGACACCCGATATGAAGTCGTGGACGGCGCCTCCGAAAATAGTACCGAACACAATCCAGAGATAAGAGGCTGTGCCGAACTGCGCGCCCATGATGGCACCGAAGATTGGACCGAGACCCGCGATGTTGAGGAACTGAATCATGAAGACTTTCCAAGTGGGCATGGGAACGAAATCGATGCCGTCGGTCCGTGTAAGGGCTGGCGTAGGATTCTGCGGGTTGATGTCAACGATGCGGGCAATGTAAGCCCCATAGATAAAGTAACCCACGATGAGGATTACTATGGCGATGATGAATGTGTACATACTTTATGTCTTTAAGACTGTTCTCTTTTTTCAACTTGCAAAGATACGTTTTTTCTCCTTTTCATTCCTACGATAGGTTCCGCATTTATTTGCGCCTTTTCGCCGATGCGAAAGGTTGGAGAAGATTGTGGCAGGGATTGGCTGGCGCCACGTCTCTGCGGGAATCTCCCAGCAGGTTTAACGCGTGGGATTTTCCATAGGATTTTTTGCAGGGAGGAAGACGTATTACTGGTTAGAATAAGAGGATAAGGGTGAGCGGAAAGTAGTTGGTATATAGCTCAAATAAGATGTTTTTTGTCGTAAGAAGTTATATAGGCAGTGAAAGTCTTCTCTGTATATAAAGTACCATGCCATTAGTGTCTTTCTTGAATTGTTTTATTTGTTGCCAATAATTCTGATTCGTCAACTGCTTATTACAAATCCATGCTCTGACTTTCTCAAATTCATTTTTGCTGTGGTTTTCAAAGAAAAACAACATAGTCTCTTTAATTTGCTCGTCAGCATCTTTTATCCATTCGGATGGGACGAGTTTACGGTCTTTTAATTCCACAAAAATAATATTCCTTATATTGTCATAACTCAAAATTCCCTCGCAGCGACGTGCATTTGAGTCGTCTTTTCTCTTGACTACAATGCAATTGTCAACAGGGTAAAATGCGATTTCGAGACCTTGGTTATTTTCAATTATCCCAATCCATTTCCCCTTATTATCAGCGTTAATATATGCTGGCTTCTTATCATTGTCGTCGCACAATCCAAATTCGGTAATTTTCGTGGATTGCTTGTTCTCATTTTTGAAATAATCTGTTGCCAGCATTAGTCTTCGAGTTCTAAAAGTTGAGAAAACAGTTCGTTTGTTTTACCGAGTTCGTTGTTTAAATAATGCTCGTCTGATGGCAAGTCATTCAAATGCTCTAATTGACCAATCACACCATTCTCGTCAAGTTCATAAATAACGACGTCTTTTGCGGCAACCAGAGATTTTTCAGGAACGATATTGAATATTTTGTTTTGAACTTCCGTTTTCCCTTTTGTCTGAAGTTTGGTTTCATTAGCTTGAATAGCCAATGTCAAATAACTGATCATGTATGGGCTGTGTGTCGTAACAATCAGGTTGCAACCTTTGGACGCATTGTTGAATTCAAGCAAACTGTACAACATTTGCTGTTGTGAAGTGGGAAACAGATTTTGTTCAGGTTCTTCAACGATGTTTATGATTCTCTTTATGTTGAATTGTGCTGCCAGATTCGAAAGGAGAATTCTTTTTTGTTCTTCGGTATAGGTAGAGTCTTTAAATATTTTAGCCGATTCTTTTTTGAAAGTCTCTCTTTGTTGCTCGTCCATTTTCTGTTCGTTCTTCAACAATGTCGTGATATAGCGTCCTACCACATACAAAGGAACAAATGATTGAAATCCGCTGGCTGAATCTGAGAGTTGAATTTTGTAGTCACCACCCTTAACATACAGAATGTCATTAAGTTTGTTGTATTCAAGAGCCGCATTGCTGATAGGCAGCTGTATGTTTTCTTTTTCTTTAAAATTCTCCTTTGCTTCCTGAAATGTTTCTTTGAATTCCTGAAGGGATTGTGACCATAATTTCAAATTGAGATTCCCTTTGGATTTTTTCACTGAAGATACAAAATTTCTTTCTGCAGGATAATAAGTGATTTTAGGTAACTGATAAGACGAACCCTCTTTGGTTTTTATCTCTAAATTATGACCGTGTTTGTATGTGATGAAATAAGCATCTCCTTCATATTCAATTTCCGTTTCGGTTTTTAAGTATGTGACTATTCGATGATATTCCAGATATTTTTTGAATATTCTTTCCTGTTTTCTGAATCTTTGCGTAGAACCATCACTGCGGAACAGATCTTTTTCAATCCACGACAAAGTTGATATAAGTTTGGCAACCGTGCTTTTCCCTGATCCTTGATTTCCAATCAGCACAGTCACTTTCTTGATATCCATCCAGCCACCATTTTCCTTGAAGCCTTCCTTTATGGGACCGAAATTTTTGATTTTTATCCTACTCATAGCTGCGTACAATTCTTCAAAATTAATCTGCAAAAGTACTAATTTTTACATTATGTTTTCCACCATATCAAATTTTCCTTTCTAACTTTTTCCCATCTTCCTTCCCTCCCTTTACACCTCCACTTGCCCGTTCATCAACAACGGAAGTAGCTCGTCGCGCTGGTTGGAAAGGTGTTCATTCTCATCAAAAATTTGATGTTGTTTGCCAATTATGTTATTCATTGCTTTGTCAAATTCTTTTAAAACATCATTGGCAGGCAATAAAATGTCAATTCCTTTTAAGGTTTCCATTCTAATACCTAAAAATATGCTTCCTGTTGCAGACTTTTCTGCTTTTTTTACAAATTCTTGGCTTTTTAAGAATAGATACAAGTACTTTCCGCTGATTTCATCAGCATTTGGTCTTATTGCAAAAACAGATTCGTTTATATCCCATCCACTGGGTTCTTGGTCAATGTAAAAACATCTTCCTAATGGTGAGATGCTTGCAAACAGGACATCACCTTTTTGAATGTTTGAACGATTATGAACTTTTGCTAAAGCTTCTTCATCAATTGTGTCGCACGAAGTGAAATCAATATTTCCTTCAAGAGTAAGGTTTTTTACCGTGATGTATTTTATATCACCACCACCCAATTTGAAATTATCTCTTGGATTAAGTCCCGTATTGATATGAGTGACAACATTTTTAACCTTTTTCACTTCCCACCCCGCTGGCACCTCTCGCTTCAACACCGGGTTGTAAACCATCTTGCCACCGCTGCTCTTGTACGGACGGCCGTGCTCGTCGGGAAAGTGGCTTTGCCCGTTTCCGTCGTCGGTTCGGGATAGTTCGGGCAAGTCCGACTCTCCACTCACACTCATAGGAAACTCAAACTGCACAAACCAATAATCATACACCTCCTTCGCCATCCGCTCCAACTCCTCGTTGATGGAACGGTTTAACGAGATTTTTGAATTGATGGAATCAAGAAACTTACCTATTTTTCGTTGTTTCAAAATGTCGGGAAAATTCAACTCTAAATCTCCCAAATCGCTTGGATTCAAAGAAGGATATGCAGAAACGGCATTTTGGGCAATAGAGTGAAGAGTATTTGTTAATGATTCTTGAGTAAGCCAATAAAACAAATATAGAGGGTCAACAATGTCTTTATTAATAACATCAATAGTTGCGAAACCTGTAGAAACTATTAAATTTTCAGGTGGATTCTTCAGTATGCCATAGTGTTTTAAATTTGGTCGCACTAATGAATACAAGATGGTCATATCTTGTACTTTGCGCTGAGCTCGACTAGGTGCTTCGAATAAATTTATGCCCTGAACATTGGAAATTGTATTTTCCGTAATACTGCTCGTGTCCAAATACAAAATCTTACAATTTCCAGTTTGTCTTGAAATTGTGGAAGAGTTGATTGTACAAATATCTTTCAGTTTCATAATTCTCAACCTCTAATTTCCCGTCTTATTTTGTACCATATTTTTCTTCAATGAAACGCCTGTTCCTGTCTAATTCCAAGGCGAGTTCGTCTTCGGTTGGAAGAACGGTTTTGTATTTGCTGGCGAAAATCTGTTGCGATTCGCTCAAGACAGAGTATCTGACAATGCTTTCGTCTTTATCGGCACAGAAAATGATTCCAATAGTTGGGTTGTCGTCATCGGCTTTTTTAAGCGAGTCGAACATCCTCACATACATATCCATCTGTCCTATGTCCTGATGTCTCAGACTTCCTTTTTTCAAATCAATAAGGACAAAACATTTCAAGATGTAATTGTAAAAAACAAGGTCGATATAAAAATCCTGAGTTTCGGTCTTTATGTGCATCTGGCGTTCAACGAAACAGAATCCTTTCCCCATTTCGAGCAGGAACTGTTCAAGATGATTGATTATTGCGTCTTCTACGTTTTTTTCAGAAGTCTTTGTTTCGGGCTTTATGCCAAGAAATTCAAGAATATAGGGATCTTTTATCTGAGTCTCCTTTGTATTTATTGCTATGGCGTTTTTCTCTGCTGCTCCTTCAATCTGATTCTGCAGAATGCGATGAAACATATCCGTTCGTATGTTTCGTTCAAGTTCTCGCACCGACCATCCGCCTTGTTTGGCCTCCGTAATGTAATAATTCCGTTCTGCTTCCGAATTATGACGCATGATAAGCCGAAGGTGAGACCAGCTCAATTCTCTACACAGTGTGTGTAGAATCTGCCAATCAGGAAATACGGAGTAGAACTGCCGGCAATTCCACAAATGAGACACCGACATCCCACTACCAAGTTCGGCGTTTAATTCCTTTGAGAGGTTTTCGATAATCTTCTCCCCATAACCAGCGCGTTGCTCGCCTTTCTGTTCCTGCTCCACAATCCTCCAGCCTATCAACCAATAAGACTGAATCATTATGGTGTTTACCGTTTTATAACTTTGTTTTCGTGCCTGTTGAAGAATACACTTTACATCCTTGATGTAATCGTCGGTAAATGTAATCTTTGAAACATCCATTGCTTTATTTTCCATTACTTATTTTCCTATTTTCAAATTTATTGTAAAAACAATTCTATTTACAAAACTTTAACAAATCAATCTGCTTCATTATTTCTTCTTCCAACTTCCTTGATTCCTCGAACTTATATTTTTTCAGTTCCATCGTTTTCGGTTTTTGCAGTGAGTTTTTCAGCAATTTGTTTTTCGCTTGGAAGAATATTCTTCAGGGTGTATGTGGAAATCCCGACGGGCTCGCAGCTGTTTTCCACCGTCCATTGGGCAACCACATCGTTCTTTTCCTTGCAAATCAAAAGCCCGATGGTTTCTTTGTCAACATCGGTCTTTATCAGGTGATTAACCGCATTGCAATAGAAATTCAGCTTGCTTACGAATTCGGGTTCAAACTTTACGACTTTCAATTCAACCACGATATAACGACGGAGTTTTAGATGATAGAAAAGCAGATCACATTCATATTCGTCGCCGTTTACCACAAACGGAACATGACTTCCAACGAATGCGAAACCATTGCCCAGTTCCAAAAGAAATCGGATGAGGTTTTTCTCCAATTCTTTATGCAGTTCTCTTTCTTCATACTCTTCGTGCATCGTCAGAAAATCGAACTTGTATTGGTCTTTGAGTATTTCCTTTGCACAGCCGCTTTCTGTGTCGGGCAAGGTCAAGGAAAAATTGTTGACGGTATTTCCCCTTGTCTCGAAAAGTTTTGTGTCCATCATATTGACAAGCATTGCGCGACTCCAGCCGTTTTCCTTCGACTTCTCGATGAAAAACAATGCCTCCTCAATTGATTTCGAATGGGTGAATATTTCTATGTGATGACGCCAAGGAATTGTAAATATGCGGTTCTCAAATTCGTCACCAAGCTGGTGACGAATTTCCGCATAGAAAAGATAGAAGCGCTTCATATATTTCAAGTTGGTTGGTGAAAACCCCTGAACATTAGGAAAGTCGGCCTTAAGGTCATTGCTCAGGTTTTCAAAGAAACCTGTTCCATATTGCGCGTCATAATGTTTTTCAGAAATGTCTTTCCCTATATTCCAATAAAGCGAAAGCATTTCTTCGTTGACCGCGATACTGGCCTTGAGCTGCGCCGTCTTTATCTGCTTCTTAAGTTCACATACCCAAGACTTATATTCCGATTCTATAACAAGTACTTTTCCCATTGCCTATTCTTTCATTTTAGTGCTGGTTTTACACGCAAAAGCACAAAAAATCTATTTCTCAAACTTTAACAAATCCATCTGCTTCATTATTTCTTCTTCCAACTTCCTCGATTCCTCGAACTTCGCTTTTAAAGATGCCTTGTGTGCGGCGAGGTTGGCGTTGAATTCTTCTTCGGTGATATCCACATACTCAATCTTCACGTCGAAGTACTGGCCGGCCGAGAGCGAGTAGCCCTTCTCTTTGATGGCGTCGTAGGTTACCGCCACCGAGAACTCGTCTTTCTCTTCCTTGTTGCGGAAGGTGGAAACGATGGTGTCGATCTCCTCCGGCGTGATGCGGTGCTTCTTCAAGCCGTTCTCCTGATAGTCTTCGCCCATCTTGGAGGCATCGATGAGGAGCACCTTGTCGTTCTCGTGCGAGTTGTCGAAGAAGAGCACCGACACGTTGGTGCCCGTGTTGGCGAACACGTTCGAGGGCATCGATACGCAGCCATATACGATTTTGTCATCCACAATCTTCTGCAAGATCTTCTTCTCCACGCCCGACTTGGCGGTTACAAAGCCGGTGGGAATGACGATGGCGCCCTTGCCCTTCCGCTTCAGCGAGTTGATGACGTGCTGGATGAAGCAGGTGTAGATGGCCATCGACTCTTTCTTCTTGGCAGGCACGTCGGGCGACACGGCCAGCAGCAGCATTTGGCGCTCGTTGGGCGAAAGCTCCGCGTAGGCGTTTTCCCACTTCTCCGCATTCCTGATTTTTGCGGCGTAGGGCGAGTTGGCATTCTTGAGCTCGTACCCGAACTTGTCGTTGAGGAACTTGTACAGGAACACCTGCGTGATGATTTTATATTCGTTGCCGTCGTTGCCCATGCCGTAGGTCTGGCAAGTGGCCTTGAGGTCGTCAATGAGTTGGAAGGTTTGTTGTTTTATCATTGGGTGTGTTTTTTGTGCGAATGTATGCAGAATTGCATTCTAATCCTCTTTTGTTCCTTCACTAATAATCTTTTTCAATTCTTCAATATCGGGCAATGCTTTCCGTAAGTCTTCCGGTATGTCGGCCGCTGTTTTATAGGTAGCCACGCCCATAGGACTTGTATATTTCTGAATAACATATTCCACAAAGTCCTTGTTGGCAGATTTACAGAGTACGAGTCCTATCGAAGGATTTTCGTGAGGTTTACGCACGTGGTCGTCAAGTATTTGCAGATAAGTGGTCAGTTGGGCAAGATAGGCAGGTTTGAATTCGCCCATCTTCAGTTCAACAACCACCAAGGAATTGAGTTCGCGATTAAAAAACAAGAGATCGGGGAAAAACTCAACGCCATACACTTCCAAATGATATTGATTGCCAATAAACGAGAAATCCTTCCCGAAAGTCATAATGAAGTTTTTGATATTCTGGACAATCCTTTGTTCAACAACTCTCTCGTCAATATCTTGACGGTCACGTTCACCAATTTCTTCCGTATTAATGAACTCCAGCGCATACGAATCTTTGAACATCATTACCGCCTTGCGCGCCATTGATGAATTGGAAATGGTTTGTGAAAAATTGTTGGGTAGTTTATCCCGATTTTCAAATGCTTGTTGTTTTATGATTTTTTCAAGGGCATCGACAGAAAGATGCTCTTCCGCAGTGCGATGTATGTAGTAATATCGAGCCGAAAGGTCCTTGCATTTGGCCATAATGCGAATATGGTGCGTAAAGGGTACCTTGAAAAAATCCTCAATCGGGAAATCAGGAAGATTGGGGATTCTCATTGAATGATATATATCAATATGACATTCAGACGTTTGTGATTTTCCAATCGTGATTGGAAAATTCATTTCTTGTTTTGTAATCGATTCATTGCTACCCACAGAAGATTCTCCAATTGGAATTGGAAAATCTATATCCAATTCGTTCCACATATCGTAAAACTTACGCATTTCATACAAAAGCGAAGTTGAAAATCCTCTCAATCCAGGCATTTCTTTGTGTAGCTGCTCACTTATTTTCTCCATTGTTTTTGCACCATACGCAAATCTTTTATTATTCTTTGATAGATATTTTCCAATGGAAAAATAAACAGCGAGTTGCACGCGGTTAACATCTTTCAATGCCTCGTACTGGCCTTGCAAAATTGCAGTTTTTATCGCCTCAACCGCTTCGGTTAATGATATTAGTGATTTTTCTTTATCCATAACGTTGATATTTTAATAATATTGACGGTGATGATGTTCATAGTGTATTCTAATTAATTCCAATAATATCACTCAACGGGCGAATTTTTGCTCTATACGTGTTAATTCGTTGTTTTAAATTTGGCTGTTTTGGTATTTCTATCTCTTTAGAGTTGTCAAAATGCAAGACCACATAATAAGGAGCGTGTTCTGGGTGAAAACCGTATTGTTCGAGGGTTTCTTTTGTCCAGATTTGGAAATGCCCTTTTGTTTTCAATTTGAACAAATGGCAATTCTCGCCTCCTGTATGTAAAAGTACATATTGCATACGCTCAAATCCAGGCGACACAAGCAACGAGCCTTTGGAATCTCCAGCACGAAGATAGCAAATGCCTTTCTCCATCATAAGTTGTTGCAAATCTTTACGGGTATGGTTGACAATGACCGTAACTTCATCTGACTCTAAAATTTTCGCATTCTTTTTCAACTCTCTTGCAACAGCTTCATTTGTTTCGATTTTAGAGCCATAAGTATTTGCTTTTATATTTACCGACGCATTTAGTTTGTGAACATCAACAAACTGATACGGCAATTCTTTTATCAGTGTCTCCGTAAATAAGACAGCGTCATCTATGCGGAATTCAAAACTGTTATGGGCGTCTGTGAATGCATCAACGACTTTTTCTTTGTAAAACAATCTAAAATCTTTATTTATCTCATAGCCAATAGAATTTCTATTCTGATTCAAGGCAGCTAAGGCTGTAGTGCCACTTCCCATAAAAGGATCTAAAACTGTATCACCGACATAAGAAAACATTTTAATCAACCGCTTAGGTAATTCTTCGGGGAAAACAGCAATGTGTCTATTCTGTTTTGCACCATTAAACGCCCAATGGGAGGCAAAATATTCATTCCATTCTTCCAAAGATAATTTAGATAATTCTTTTTGATCTCTACTCGTTTGAGGTGCTTTGCCCAACTTTTTAAATAATAATATTTGCTCAAAATCAATTTTCACAATACCACCTCGAGGATTAGGGAAACTTCCCATTATTTTTTCACCACCTGATGTATGCATTGAAGTTGTTTTTTGCCAAATAATACTTCCCATGTAATCAAAGCCAATGGTTTCGCAAAAGCGAATTATTTCAGAGTGTATGGGAATAACTTTATATCTTCCGTAGTAGGCAGTTCTCGCAAATTGGTCTCCAATGTTAATACAAAGCCTACAACCGGGGTGTAATGTTCGGAAACATTCTTTCCATACAAGATTTAGATTGTTGATATATTGCTCGTATGTGTCATTAAATCCGATCTGCCTTGGTGCCCCATAATCTTTCAATTGCCAATATGGTGGAGATGTTACGATAAGATGCACCGATTCGTCCCGAATCAATGACATATTTCTACTATCCCCATTGATGAGAATATGGTGCGTTTGCATAGTGGTAAGATTACAATTTTTTTAATCTATTTATCTCTACAGAAATTTCATCAATAACATCTTTATTAGCGATTTCTTTTTTGCCATTTATTTTCTGAGAAAACAAGTAAAAGACTTTACCTCCAAAAACTTCTGTAAATTTTTTGTGAGTCTCATGTTGAAGAGCATATTCCTTGAAGATTTCAGGAAGTTGTAATCCTTGATTGACTGGTTTTATTTGTAAACCAATGTATTTGTCATTAATTTTTATAAAGAAATCAACATTAAAAAGTCTATCCCATTCATCCGGAGCAGGCTCTATGGTTATATTGAGAATTGCCTGAAGCTGGCCATAAATTGTCTGTATTTCTGTGGTGTATCCATCATAGGTGCGTTCGATAACCAATTGCTTCATATAGTCGATACAATCTTGTTCTGTAACATTATCGACTTCAGATTGAATCACTTCAGAAATTTTCACATATAGCTTTTTGCCCAATTCTTCTATATGCTGTTCTGACCGGACATTAGTATAGTAATAGTTTCTCCATTCGTCTAATGTTTTAGGTGAACATTTTCGAATTGCTTCGGATGTTGCTCCAACATTTCTTTTAAAGTTGAGTTGGAATCTATTCATTGCACTGTTTAAAATCCATTCTTTTGCCATTGTATTATATTTTTATTGTTATATTTAGACATTTGCATATAATCCTATTGTTGTAGGTGTTTTCAACATATTTGAATGTTCTTCGTATGAAACAGAGTATTCCCCTGATTGAGCATCTACAGAAATATCATCAAGGTAATTGAACTCTATTTCTTCTTCTTGTTTTGTCATCACAGCCACATCCATAACCGTATTATAATGCTTCACTTCTTTGCCTTGTGCTATTCGAGCTTTAACAAATTCGATGTGATTATCAAAACGTTGCTTAATAAATTTGTTGCACGAATCTATGTTTATAGCACTGATATTCTCTCTAATAATTGATTCAAAATCTGCATCAATTTCATATCCGCAACTATTTCTACCCAATACGATTGCAGCTTGCATTGTCGTTCCTGTGCCAAGAAATGGATCTAAAACCATATCATCCTTTTGTGAAAACATATTGATTAATCGATATGGTATTTCAAAGGGAAACGCCGCACTTCTATCTCTTGATGTTTTGCTTTGTAATTTTTGTTTAGTTCCTTTAACATCCCATACGTCAGAAAACCAAACATTTCGTTCTTCCCAAAAGAATGAACTTCGCATACGATCTAATTTTGCATCGGATGTCTTAAACTCTCGTTTGTCACCTTTCCTGAAAATCAATATCCATTCGTGTTCCAAAGTTACGTATGCTCCACATGGCAACATTCCGCTACCCATAAATTTATTAGGGGCATTCGTTTGTTTTCTCCAAATAATGTTAGGCAAGCCAATAAAACCTAAATCCAAACAGGTTTTTGATATTCTACTATGGTTGTTGTAAAGTTTGAATTTCCCGTTTATAGTTCTTGTCGCATCTCCAATATTTATGCACAAAAAACCTCCGGGTCTGATAACACGAAAACACTCTTTCCAAACATTATCTAGCTCTTTATGCATCAACTCAAATGCATTGTCTGGCTCAATTTGTAAGGATTTCAATATTTTTGGATTTTGTTCTCCCATTATCTCATCCCACATCTCAATCATAGGATATGGTGGTGAAGTAACAACGAGATCAACCGTATTATCTTGTATATGTTGCATCTTTTGCGATGCTCCGATGTATATGTTGTGAGTTGTACACATAATTATCTCATTTTTACTATTTCCATCGCTTCTTCAGCAATATCTTCTTCCATTTCCGTAATTTCCTTTATCTGGTCGGCGAGCCAAAGCGTAAGCAACTCTTTTTCGTCAGTGTGAAATATGCCAGCAAGTTCAATCACCTGTTCACGTCTTGGCGAATAGTTGCCATTCTCTATTTTGCAATAGGTGGCAGTGTCAATGTCCAGCGCGGCAGCAACTTTACGCTGCGGCAATTCAGATTGTTTTCGTAATTCTTTCAATTTGTCGGACAACATATTTGCAAGTTTGTGTTATGAAATAATCGTTCTTGAATAATTTATGCAAAATTACAAAATAAACATATACGATAACGTAATAACGTCTAAAAAATATTAACAATTTAAGCAGATAATAAATAACCGATAAATCAGCGTTTAGACTTTTATCGGTTGCAACCAACATAGCCAACAATCATCCTTACCTTTTTTACGCCAATGCGTATGTATCGTGATATTGGTTGAGATACTGCTGGGAGATGCGTCTTTCAATAAACTTGTAGTCTTCTATTTCGGGCTGGAGATTGGGGAAATGCGCCATCACGCAGTTGTTGATTAGCATGAGAACGGTGTCTTCAAAGTAGGCGTCCTTTTTCAGAATGTCGTTGCGGTCATATACCTTGGCATCCACGTCATTCTTGATGGTGGTGAGCATCTGAAGGATGTCTTCATCGTATTGAGAGAAAAGCACTTTGCGGTTCTCCTGTTTGCGTATCTCGTTCTCTTCGCGTATGCGCTTGTGTACGCGGGCAAACTTGGTGTCTCCGTTGTATTTCTTCAGCAGCTGGCGGTTTTTGGTTCCCAACGCTTTCAGCTTTTGGAGGATTTCGTCCAGTGCGGCGGTCTGCTCGTTGAACTTCGCCATACTGTCGATGGTGAAACCGTGTTCCTTGAAACGCTGGCGGAAGGCCTCCTGGATGGTGATAAACTCGGGGTTGTCCGGATCCATATAGATACTATCCAAAAAAGTGTGTAAAACTCAAAGTTTTATATTTTTGTAAAGCGAAAATAAAAACAAAAAAACAATAAATTTTACACAAGCGCAAAATTACGAAATTTTAGAAGACATCATCAAAAATGGTGCGGGAATTGAAGAGATTTTAAGAATGAGTCTTGAAATTCTGATGAAGGCAGAACGCAACGAGCACAACCA
>JAZLHE010000045.1:0-69296 GCA_045616665.1 Bacteroidales bacterium
CATTGACCATGCCGTTTTTCTTCGTTATTGGGCTGCCGCAGTGAATGCATTTTTTTTATTCATAACCTTTAAACGCACCCAACCCATAGTTATTACTATGCTTTCGCAAGATTTTAGCCTAATTTTTGTCTATTAGCCCAAGCATTGCTTATTTGTTTGCAAAAATACGAATTAATTCATCAATATTTCAGAATTTCACCATCAATTGAATTTTCAACTCCGTTTTACGATTTCCTTCAATCTCATCCAAACCACTACTAATCAATGTTTTATTCAGATAATATGTCTGGGCTATGCGAGCCCAAATGTGCAACCATTTGTATTGATATTTCAACATTAGATAAAATCTGAATCCCTTATCAAAATGCGAATTAATGGTAAAACAATAATACAAATCGTTCTCGTAGGCGTATAGACGCTCTTCGTAAGTATCCACGTCAAAAAAAGCGACACGGGCATTCAAACCCAAGCCCCACGACTTGATTTCTGCCGCCACATCTTGATACAAAAGAATTCCACTATGTTTATAATCAATCGGTTTAGAATGATTGAGGACATAATCCACTTCTGTTTTTAATTTAAGAAAATCAAAAGGCGTAAAATTCCAACTCACGCGAAAACACGAACGATGAAATGGTACTATCCCATTTACCATCAAGTCATTAACTTGATTTTTAGCTTTCTTTTTATACTGATATTTAATTTGTAATTTAGACTGACGTCCCACCGTCACCAACATATCCGAACCAATCTTCATCTCACTACTCGGCGCATCAATGCGATAACGCAGCCAAGTATAATAATTATAATCGTAATAAAAATTCAAATCAACCTTAGAACTTAAAATGATTTGAGAAGTTAGATAAAAGCCGGCTTCTCCTTTTGAAGCACCGTTTCCCGTTCCTTGTAATGCAATATATTGATTATCATTATAATGACATAATACTGCAAATAACGCTCCCGGTGACAAATCAAAACGCAAGCCCTGCAAGACTGCCCATCCACCATTTCCCGACACGGCCGCCTCGCCAAAAAGCAATGTTTTTTTCAATATCAACTGATAATCCACACCAAGATTACTCATTCCCCTTCCAGAAAAATTATATAGCTGATAGTACTTGTCCGAAGGCAGAATTTCGCTATTAAACTGTGTATGCACTGCCCTAATTCCTAATCTAAATATACGATGACGATACAAGAAATCACCGCCGCAAGTCCAACTCCACAATTGCCTACGCTTGGCTAATTCGCTTTCTGTTCGATGGTATCCGGTCCCTCCCAACGAACCGTCAAAATACCTCGAACTATCTTCATCTTCTATCACAGAACCGTCATAACTGCGACAACCCGCGAAAATTGTTCCCGAAAAACGATACCCTCCCAGTTCAACTGCCGCACCACGCAATGCGTTGCCCTCATTCAATGGTGCCACCGGTTGAATCGCATTGGCAAAACGCCGAACACTCCCCACCCCACCACCTTTGCCACTCATCAACGCCGAACCTACAACTAATCCTTGGCCAAAATTCAATTTATAATCCCCAATCACGGCTTTACGCAATATACCGATATTTTTCAAACATAAGTACCCGGAATAAAAATCAAAACCCCGTTTCTGACTGCCTCTAAAGAATTCTTCCCCGGCATCTTTCTCCCCAGAAAGAGCCAACAAAAAATGATCCTGACTATTGAATTGATACTTAAAAGCCAAGCGCATCGGCGACCCTAAATAATGTTTCTCCCGCGTCGTATCATAACCTGCCTGATGTTCCAAAATCTGACTATAACGCAATAAGAAACTGTTCTTCGACTTCTTGAAAAAATTTTTCCAAAATTGCGATTTCACCTTGGTTGATTTTACTTCCACCAAAGGCATCAGGCGATACAAATCTTCAAATGAAAAACCTTCTACCGACACCAATTCGTAAATCGACACCAACTCTCCATAATTACTGATATAGGCCAACAAATTATAATATTGATAATCTGTCAGTTTCAATAAAGAAAAGGCGATTTCGGGAGATATAGTATTTAGATTAGCCAATCCTTCAACCTGGTGACTTTCGGCTTCTTCCAACAACAAATTCTCAAGTTCCTCCTGATTGCCCCCATCTTCATCCAACAAATCCTCAAACCGCCGCATCCATTCACTTTCATTTCTAATTTCACGAACCGAAGTGTCTATCTGCGCATTCAAAATATGACATAACGCAAAAAAAATCATAAACAGCAAGCACTTTCCACAACCATGTTGATCCATAGACTTAATTTTTTCTTTGTCAAAACAAATTATTTACTTCCACTTTTTAAATTGATAGGTCAAACCCACTGTCGGAGAAAATCCCAAATTGTAATTGTATTTTAAATCAACAGTAAAATAAAAATGACCCCATCGTAACATCAGACCGATGTCAGCGTACATTAACGACACATCAAAGGCCAAATAAAAATAATTTAAAGGATAATAATAAACTCCCAATGAAACATCGAATTCTCCTGGCATACGCTTATACAAATCCAACATAAACAATAACTTATCACTATATTTATATTGTGCCTGGACCGTAAATTTCATCGGAATCAAATTTGTGCCTCGAAATCCATATTTAAGGCGGGCTGGATTATACACTTCGAAACCAAAAGACAATTTCTTGGTCACAATGGCAAACAATGAAATATCAAAAGTCACGGAATGAACGGATTCATATTTTTCTATATGCTGATACAGGTAATGAAATCTCAGACCTACGGCCACTCTATGGCCAAATTGTCTCGCATAGGCAATGGAAGAAGTTAAATTACCATATTTTGAATATCCGCTATGAAACATTTGCACGAAAAACGCATTATCCTTCACTACACATTGTCCTGTCAACTGAACATTCATTAGTTCTTTTAGTAAATAATCATTACTGCACGATGTATTGATATTCGAATACGAAATGAAAGATTTTTGAGCCATTATCGAACTTCTTAAAATCTGATAATCAGAAAGATAAAATAATGATTGAGACTTGATCGTCCCAGATAGAATTAACAAAATCCATATTAACAAACTATTCTTAAAATTCATTTTAATTTGTTTTTTATTATTTATTTTGCAAATATATAACAATTACAAATATGGCAAACCATTGTTGATAAATTTTTCTGAACAGGGCGATAATGAACGCCAATTCAAATTTTTTATGTATGTTTGCAGATTAAACAGATTAAAATGGAAGTAACTCGATTATTTGATCTTCTGCCACACGCTGCCAAGTATTTTCCTAAGGAAGATGCCGTATGTGGCAAAGAAAACGGAGTATGGGTACATTACAGCACCAAACAATATATTGACAAGGTCAACTACATCAGCTATGGTCTTATGCAATTGGGAATCAAAAAGGGAGACCGCATTGCATCTATTAGCAACAATCGCCCGGAATGGAACTTTTTGGATATGGCCATCCAGCAATTAGGAGCCATTCACGTTTCCATCTATCCAACGATTAGTGAAAATGAATATAAATATATTTTGCATCACGCTGAAGTAAAACTGATTTTTGTTTCGGGTTGGGAATTGCTCAGAAAAATCGAAAACGTCATAGCGGAAATTCCAGACTTGAAAGACAAAGTCTATACGTTTAGAAATCTCCGCGGATTTCGTCATTTGAACGAAGTTATAGAATTAGGTATTGCCAATCCTTGTCCGCAATATTTGGAAGAAATAAAGCAAAGTATCACCGAAGACGACGTGGTTACTTTAATATACACTTCCGGAACAACAGGAAATCCAAAGGGAGTAATGCTCACCCACAAAAATATTCTTAGCAATGTCAAGGCTGTTACCCCCATTGTACCCGGCACTCCCAACAGCAAAGTAGTAAGTTACTTACCCCTGTGCCACGCATACGAAAGAATGCTGATGTACGTTTGGCATTATGCGGGAGTATCCATTTATTATGCTGAAAACCTGGCAAAAATCGTAGATAATATTTGCGAAATCAAACCAGATATTTTCACTTCAGTTCCACGATTACTAGAAAAAATCTACGAAAAGATATTATCTTCAGGAAAAAAATTGAAAGGCATCAAAAAGAAAATCTTCTTTTGGGCCGTCTCAGTTGCAGAAGAATATGAGTTGGAACAATCCAAAATGTACAAACGCAAACTCCGTTGGGCAAGGAAACTTGTACTCAAAAAATGGAAGGCAGCACTGGGTGGCAATCTAACTGTGATTGTATCAGGAGGTGCCTCAATTCAAGAACGAATCAACAAAGTTTTCTGGGCGATGGAAATACCCATATTGGAAGGTTACGGACTAACAGAAACATCACCCGTCATAACTGTGAACAATTTCTTCAAACAAGGAGCCAAAATAGGCGCTGTAGGCAAGATTTTGCCGGGAATCGAAGCAAAGCTCGGAGAAGACGGAGAAATCCTCACACGCGGCAATTGCGTAATGAAGGGATACTTTAAGGACGAAACACAAACCAAAGAAGTAATTGACGAAGAAGGATGGTTCCATACTGGCGACATAGGTGCATTTGACCCAGACGGACACATGAGAATCACCGGACGAAAAAAAGAAATGTTCAAGACTGCAATGGGGAAATACGTCGTTCCAACCATACTTGAAGCAAAATTCTGCGAGGATCCGCTCATTGATAACATAATGGTTCTAGGTGAAAACAAGAAATTTGCCGGTGCACTCATCGTCCCCAGTTTCACAACATTACGTTCTTGGTGCAACAGCAAGGAAATACAATACACCACCAATGAGGAAATGATACAACACCCTCAGGTCAAAGATAAATATAAACGAATTGTCGATTTTTATAATAAAGGATTTGGTGAAGCTGAACAAATCAAAAGATTTATGCTAATCGACTACGAATGGAGCATTCAAACCGGTGAACTCACCCCTACCCTCAAATTGAAACGAACATTCATACAAAACAAGAATAAAGATAAAATTGAAAAGATCTTTTCATAAACGAAAGCGGCTGGTCCATTGGACCAGCCGCTTTGATATATGCACTACCGGATTATTTCGTAGCTTCAATAGCTTGTTTAATTAATTGGAATGTACGTTCTGGATCATTGTCCAAACCAACAGAGAAACGAATCAAACCTTCGCTCATACCCATTTCCTTCTGGATATCCTCTGGAACTTCAGATGAAGTAGATTTACCGGAATTGCTGAACAAAGTCTTGAAATAGCCCAAGCTTACCGCCAAGTATCCAACACCAAGTTCTTGCATTTTTTCCATAATAGCACTTGCTCTTTCGGCAGTACCCATATCAATAGAAATCATACCGCCATAACCATAACCATCATTCATCATACTGGTGAACAACTTATGATCAGGGTGTTCTTCCAAACCAGGATAATTGTATTTAATACCGGTTTCTTTGAATCTCTTAGCCAAATACATGGCATTTTCACTGTGCTTCTTCATACGAATATGCAAAGTGTGCAAGTTCTTCTGAATGCTGGTCGAACGGAAAGTATCCAAAACCGGGCCCAGCAACATTGCTGTACCATCATTTACGTCAATTAATGAATTGATATATGCTGCAGAACCGCAAATTGCTCCGGCTACGCAGTCATTCATACCATTGACATATTTAGTCATACTGTAAATAACGACATCAGCTCCCAAACGATATGGTGAGAAAATCATAGGAGTAAAAGTATTGTCAACCAACAATTTTGCACCGGCAGCGTGGGCTATTTTGGAAAGTTCAGGAATATTGGCAATACGAAGCAATGGGTTATTCATTGTTTCAGTATATAAAACTTTGGTATTAGGTCTGATGGCTTTCTTAACAGCATCAAGATCCTGCATATTAACGAAAGTAACATCAACATTGAATTTCTTCAAATAATTGTTCATAAAAGCGAAAGTACCACCGTAAGTAGTCATACTTGAAACGATGTGATCACCAGACTTTACTTCGTGTAAGAGAGCAACGGTAATAGCAGCCATACCTGAACCGGTAGCCCAAGCCAGTTCTGTTCCTTCCATAGCAGCCAATGATTGAGCTAAAGAAAGCGTACTAGGATTCCAGTGTCTTGAATATAAGAAATAACCTTCAGTTTCGCCGTGGAAAGTGTCGGTCATAGTTTTAGCCTGTTCAAACATAAAGGTTGCGCTATCACAAATAGCAGGGTTAACACCTCTGTAAGCATCTTTTTTGTCCAACTTTTCAATGTTGGTTGCGGGATCAAATTTTTCCATAATAAATTATAATTTAACGGTTATTGATATTTCAAATTTCAATTTGCAAATATAAAAAAAATGGCTGACATAAAGCCAGCCATTTTGAAAGTATTTCTGTTAATTAGTTAACAAGAATTCTAAAGATAGCAGCACGGTGTTCTTCACGTCTTGCATCAGGAATGTTCTGCTTGTTCTGAGGATCATTTACCGTATAAGTAACAGTACTGATTTGATTAGCAGGAACACCCTTGTCAATGAACATTTGTCTAACTTTTTCAGCACGACGTTGAGCCAAGTCACGGTTATGCTGTTCTGAACCGAGATCACAGGTGTAACCTTCAATTTGGAGACCAAATGTAGGATTAGCCTTCATAATTTCTACCGTTCTGTTGATATTATCGTTGTAGTCGGCAATCTTAGGAATATCCTTATCCAAATCGAAGAGGATCTTGGTCTTTGACAAAACATCAGCCAATTCTTTAAGAGCAGCCTTATCTTTTGGAGTAAGGTTCTTCTTGCCAGGAGTAGCTTCGTCTTCATCTTCAATCAAATCGTCACATACTGGAACGATATAAACATATTCTTGATTCTTAATAACGATAGGTTCTTGAGATTTGTTGATCATATCTTCCATATAACGACGTTTCAAATCTCTCATACTTTCTCTATTCAAATGAGCACAAGGTTTAATGTGAACACCAATTTTCAAACCAACATTCACATTACGCCATTTATCTCTTTTAAGATCGAGGAAATGTAAAACATCAGAACCAAGAGTACCATTCATAACAATTTCATTATTGTTATTCATACCAACAAAATTGGTTTCAGTTTTAGGAAGGATGTTAAGGAAACCAACACCGCAGTATGCACCCACATAGAAGTCAGCTTTAGGACTCATCGTAAACAAAGCACCAAAGTCAGCGATCATGTCGAGAGATGCACGCATTCTGTATTCTTTAGATACTTTGTTAGAAGCCATACCGATATTTTTTCCTCCTTCAAGTGAATAGCTACCAGTTGGGAAATGGTTTTCACAAGTGTACCAACAATCGGTAAATTCTTCATAACCCTTAGAAGTCCAAGTACCTTGATCCTTATCACCTCTATTTCTTGCATACAAAGGAATATAAGCTTTTAAGCCCAAAGCTGCATAGATACCAACCTTTTGGTTGAATTTCCATTCAAATTGTGCCTGCAAAGGAATTTCCAAAGCCAAGACATTCTGTCTTTCCTTAATATCATTACCTTTAATATAAAGGTCATAAAGAGTAGTACCGTGATTAAATTCTTGATCAAGTTCATACTGATCAATCTTTTTTTCAACGTTCATTGTAGCTTTGGCAAAGATATCAGAAACAGATACGCCTAAACCAAGTCCCCAATGTTCGTTAAAGAAGTAAGCATATTGAAAATCAAAGATAGCACTTAAAGAATAATTTTCACGGAAAATAGGCATTCTGTGATAAATATTATTATTCCAAGCACCACCCAAGTGAATGTTGATACGGTGATGACAAATCTGGTCTTTACCATCTTTGTTATCGGCCGCAGCTTCCTGAGTAGCTTTCGCATCCGTCGGTTCGTCCTTCACTTCTTGTGCAAAAGAAGTGGCAAACAAGGCGAAAATAAGGCTGATAATAATTAAACTTTTTTTCATAATATAACTTTTTTAATTTTTTCTATTCATTTATTATTGACCCCTTTTCTTAGCGGTCCCGAAAGGGACCGCTAATTAGGGATTACTTTATTTTACAATAATGAATTTAACAGTCTTAATTTCATTAGTACCAGTGATGATACGTCCGAAGTATGTACCTTGCGCGCCGAAGTTGCCAACCTTGGTGATAGGAGTCAAGTTAGAAAGTGAACGGATATGAGCACCCTTAACATCATAGATGTCTAAGATAGCACCGTCAAGCTCTTCGTCAGTCAAATTCAACTCAATAGTAACGTCTTGAGCAGTTGTAGCAGGAACTGGGTAAACTCTGATTGATGCGTGACCTGAGAAGTATTTTTCACAAGTGATGAAGTGTACGCGAGTACCATCAGCCATAACGCCATTGAGTTCGCAAGCGTAGAATCCTTCAAGACCACCTTCTTCTTGATAATACTGTTCAGTAGCACCTGGGATAAGTTCACCATTTCTGTACCATTGATAAGTACTGAACTTGTAACCACCATTGTTAGCAGGATTATTGTTGACAACCACAACGTCATCCCATCTTTGATCAACAAGTTTAACATTATCACCAAATGAAGCATCGTTAGCAGGAACGTTAACAACACATTGACCTGAACATCCATCAACAGTAATTGTTACATTGTAAGCACCTGGAGTATATCCACTCATATTAACTTCAGCATAATGCATTTGAGTATAAGAGTCAAACATAAGAGTACCAGTTTGAGTAGCACCATTTGGTAATGTAGCAACGAAAGTGTTAGATGTAGCAGCGTTGATATGTAATGGAATACGTGCGATCCAAGTTTCGCAATCAGCAATAACTGAAGAAGCAGCGACTGTGATATCAGAAACATTAACAACAACATCAGCAACATTGTCTAACGTACCGATACATCCGTTAGCATCGCTTACAGAGATAATGCGGTAGATAGAGGTAACAGTCGGATTAACATTGTAATAATATGGATTCAATGAGGTAACGATAGTCTGTGATTCACCTGAAGTTACATTCATAATAGTGAATGTGTAAGGAGCAGTTCCAGTCAAAGTGATTTCCAAAGTAGCGAAGCTTTGATAATCGCCAGCGCAGATAACTGAACCGTGACCTGAAGTGAATTGAGCAGTTGGCAATGCATTAACAGTTACCTGAGTAGCAATAGCGTCAGCAATGTTACATCCAGCTCCGATGTAATCGATATACTTAGGAGCGTATGTGTAAACACCAGCTGCTTCAGGAACGTCAGTATTGGAACCACCAAGACCAGAAACTTCAGATTCAACACCGTTGAATGTCTTGTACCATTGGATACGACCTGCTTGCTGACTCTGAACACCACCGGTTACTTCTGCATTCAAAGTAACGATGCCGCCAAGACACATTTCTGAAGGATTAACCTGGTTAACAGACCAAGAAGGATCTGGAACAACGATAATGCTGTGATCCAAGGTAGCAGTAGCAGCTTGGCAATTGAATCCGCTAGGAGTAATCGTTACAGAGTATGAATAAGAAGCATCAGCATTCAAAGTCTCTGTGATTTGAGAATTGTCAGTTGTACTTGTAGTAGTTTGGATGTTAGCATTGTCACGATTCCAAGAATAAGTGTATGTACCGTGTACAGAACTGTTGGTAACACCATTGTTTACAGTAGCATAATTAGCAACCTTAGCCATCAATGTGATTTCGCCACCAGTACACATTTCAGTATAACCGGCAGTTTGAGTCAATTGAGCAACTGGTTGTTCAGCAACTACAACTACAACTGGAGTTGAGAATTGTGAGCTGCAACCCATAGTACGTTCAACCATTGCAGAAACAGTGTGGATACCAGGGGTATTCATCTGAGTACTGAATGAAGTACCATTGTTACCGTTTTGGGTTTGACCGTCAACAGTCCATACGTAATTATCAGAAGCATTAGCAGTACCAGTAGCAGTAGCATTGAAAGCAATCGTACCGCCAACGCACATATTCAAACGATTGTTGTCAGTAGCAGCAACAGTGACAACTGGAGCTGCGTTAACCGTATGAGTAATCGCAACTGAAGCTGTACCACAAGCAACTTGTGCATCGTTTGGAGTGAATACAACAGAAATATTGTTAGTTCCAAGAACCATATTGTTAACAGTGATACTATTGCTGTTAGAAACAGTAGTTGTACCGTTTACATTCCAGTAATAAGCACCAGTCAAGTTTGTAGGAACAACAACAGCGTTGAATGTAACATCACCACCTTCGCAAGAAGCGTCTGAACTAGCAGTCAAGATAACTGAAGGAACAGGTTTCACAACAACGGTGAAGAAGTTATTATTGTTAGCTAATGAAGTAGCATCGCAACCTAAACCATCTACACTTGAAATTTCAACAAAGAAATTGTAAGTACCGGCAGTCATAGTAGCAGGTAATGTATAGTGAGGTTCAGAAGAAACGTATGACATCAAGGTAGTACCTTCATACCATTTCCAAGTGTAATTGTAAACGTTGTTATGCTGGGTAGCATTAGTTGCATAAATTACATTAGCGGTCAAAGTAATGTCACCACCTTCGCAGATAGAATTACCAGCATTGCTTGTAATCACGATAGTAGGTTCAGCTTCAACTGTGATACCAATAGTACCAGATTGAGCAACGTGACATCCTGAAATTGAGCTTGCAACTTCAACTTGATATTCATAAAGACCAGCAATCAAATTATCGTCAGTAGTATAAGTAGCGGCATTAGCACCGTTGATAGGATTACCGTTACGATACCATTGATAACTTAATTGATCACCAGGAATACCATTGTTTGCAGTAGCAGTCAAAATTACACTACCACCAACACAGTTAACTTCGCTGTTTGCAGTCAAAGCAACTTCGATAGCTTCGTAAACAGGAACATTGAATTGAGTAGAAGTAGCTGTACAAGCAATACCGCTTTGAGCAACAGAAACTGTATAAGCAGCAGCTTGATTTACGAATAATGGTTCAGTAACAAGTTCTCTGCTGTTTGCACCTTCGATAGCATAACCATTCTTATACCATTGATAAGAAGCTTCGCCAAGACCACCTTCAACTGTAGCAATCAAAGTAGTGAAACCACCTTCGCATACAACTTGATCAGCACCTAACTTCACAGATACTGTTACAGAAGGATCTTCAACGATTCTCAATGTATCAGCAACGGTCACACTGCAACCGTAAGCAGAAGCAACATTTACATAATATACATAGAGGTTAGCAGGATCGTTAGTAGAAGTAGTAAATGAAGCATCAGTACCAAGAATTTCTTCACCGGTTACATTGCTTGTCCATTCATAAGTGTAAGGATTATAAGTATCAGCAACGCCATCGTTTACATTAACGGTGAATGTAACGTTACCACCTTCGCAGATAGCATTTACACCTTCGTTAACTGTAATGTAAGCAGTAGGATCCTTAACAATATTTACATAAACAGGTTCAGAGACAACTGAGCAACCGTTTGTAGTACCATTGTTAACCTTAACTTCAACGGCATATTCATAAGGATTCTGGCTTGCACGAAGATTTTCAACGGTGTAAGTAGCTTCGTTAGCACCTTGGATAGGTTGACCTTGGAAGAACCATTGATAATCGAAATCAGTAAAGTATGCGTGATCTGGATTAGCAGTCAAAACTGTTTGACCACCTTCACACAAAGTCAAGCCATTATTGTATGTAACAACTACAGTAGGATCTGCGTATGCAGTAACAACTTCTTCAGCAACATTAGAAACGCAACCAGAATTGGTCATCGTTACTTGTACACCGAAAGTATAAGTAGTCATATCACCTTCAACAGTCAATGGAGAAGTAGTGTAAGTAGCTGAATTAGCACCTTCAATTGCTTGACCATTATTGAACCATTGATAAGAAACTTCACCAAGACCTTGATATTCGCTTGGTTGAGTAGCCTTCAAAACAACTTCACCACCATTGCAAACGATATTAGTATTAATATTGGTAATAGCAACAACTGGAGCAGATTTAACAGTTACAGTAACTTCATTACTGTTGTTTTCACAATCGGTAAGTAAGTTAGTCACGTGTAATCTGAAGTTGGTAGTTGCATTCAAAGCAGGAGTTACATAAACTGGAGTAATAGCACCTTGGATATTTTCCCAAGAACCATTAGCGTCAGATTGCCATTGATAAGTGAGACGTGCTTCTTCGCTATCTACGAGAGCTGAAGTCAAAGTAACAAATCCACCAGCACAAATTGAATCCTGATCAGAAACGATGCTTGCCATTGGCTTAGCAGAAACTGATACTGCAAATTCAGCAGTTTCAGAAGTACAACCTGTAGCAGCATTAGTAACAATCAGTTTGAAGATATAAGGTTCTTCTCTGTATGCTTTAAATACTGACAGAACACTAGTGTTTTGACCAGCGATTTCAACGCCAGCTTCATACCAAGTATAAGTAGGATTAGTACCAACGGTAGGATCATTAGTAATACCTTCGAGAGTAATGTTGTTTTCACCATTAATAGGTTCACAAACGCTTGCATCACCAAAGATTGTGTATGAAGGATTAGGAATAACCTTGATTGAAACAGCATTAGCAGCATCTACTACAGATTCGCAAGCAGCAGCTGTTTGGGCAACTGTTACATTGTAAACGTGAGTAGTTACAGCATTGTTGCTTGTCATTGGGTAATCAGTGTAAGTATCACCAGTTACGCCAGAAACGATTTCGTTATCCTTGTACCAAGTGTAAACTTCACCACCAGCAACACCACCAGAAATGTTGGCCTTCAAAGTAACAACGTGACCTTCACAAATTTCAGTAGATTCAGATAATACGTCAATTGAAGTAACAACTGGAATATCGTTAACGTTAACTGTAACTTCATTGCTATATGCAGCACAATGAGAATCTCTTTGATGTACATACAACTTGAATGTAGAAGTTTCAGTCAAAGCAGTAGTATAAGTAGGATTAAATGCTCCTTCAATAGGTTCATTATTAATGTACCATTGATATACTAAATTGTCGGCATTTTGATCATACAAATCAGCAGACAAAGTAACTACACCATTCGTACAAATTTCAGTTTCAGTAGCAGAAATATGAACAACAGGATTATCGTTAACATATACCAAGAATGGTTCACTGTTAACAGTACATCCATATTCATTCTGAACTGCGAAGTTGAAGCTGTAAGGATAATCTCTATAACCTCTGTGAACAGATAATACCAATCCAGTTTCACCTTCAAGGGCAGCATTATTTTCATACCATTGATAAGTCAAACCAAGACCAGTTGTATCAAGATAGTTAACTACGTTTGCAGTAATAACGATGTTGTTATCAGTAGTGTCACATACGATAGGATCACCAGCTAATTCAACAGTTGGATTAGGAACAACCCACATAGTGTATTGTGATAATTCTGTCAACTCTGATACACAACCAGCACCAGCTTGACGAACAACTACTGCATATACGTACTTAGTAATATCATTATCGATAGCCATTGGGTAATCAATTAAGGTATTACCAATAGTTTCCATAACAATTCCATTGCGTGTCCAAATAAATTCTTCACCACCAGCAACGCCACCAGAAACACTAGCAACCAATTCTACGCGGCCACCAGGACAAATTGTGTCTTTACCAGTAACATTGTGGATTGAATCGATAATAGGTCTTGGAAGAACATTAATTGCGAGTTCATCATAATCGCTACAACCAGAAAGGTTATGAGTAGCTGTGAAACCAAATACCTGACCTTCTGTCATAACAGCGTTGTAAGTTAACATTGTAGCACCAGGAATTGCATTATGTTCAACAATTCTAAGTGTATCGTCAATGTAACGTTGAGCAACAGAATCCCAACCAATGTGTCTTATATCAAGAACAGTGTCAACGGTGTACCATTGATATTGAGCGTCATTTGCATAATCAAATTCGTAATTATTCAAATTAGCTCTCAAGGTAACTTCGCCACCTTCGCAAACGGTAGTTTCAGAAGCAGTAATGTTTACAACAGGTTGTTTATATACCCATACAAGGAATTCTTCTGAATATGAACGACAACCAGCAGCGATATCATCACGTTGAACTTCAACAGTGAAACGATAAGGTTCATCTTGTGGATAGAAGTATTCTGAGAAGAATCTGCTATCGGCCAAGCCGTAAGCCATATTGTCTCTCAAACGACCTGATTCATACCAAGTATAATGTAACAAGCCAACAGGACGACCAATAGTATCAACATTAGCATACAAGAATACGCTGTCAGTTTCGCAAACATATTGATCACCGCTGATAGCAACACGTGGGTTAGGATAAACATTCAACTGTGCAGATTCAACAGTTTGTGAATAGCAAGCCAAACGTTCTGGAGTTTGATAAGCGATAACGCTATATACGAATGATTGTTCATTACCATCAACAGTTACAGGAGAATCTGTGATAGTTTGAGTGTTACCTTCAAGAAGTTCACCATTTCTTCTCCATTCGAAGAAGTAAGGTTGATTAGCAACACCGGCAGTAGCTTCAACATCAGCATAGATAGTGACTTGAGCACCTTCGCAAATGTTAGTATCACTCATAGAAACGTAGTTTACAACTGGGATAGGTTGAACATTGATAGTCTTAGAATCAGTATCGAAGCATTCTGACAAAGTATTAACAACCTTGAACATAAATTCAGTTGTTTCGTTGATTGTAGTAGTATAAGTCATTGCAGTAGCACCTGGAACTGCAGTGAAGTCAGTTTCAGAAGCAGTCTTAGTGTACCATTGGTATTCTAAGTTAGTTTGTTCTGGATCATTCAAATCTAAGTGAGCAGTAACAGTAACTTCAGCACCAGCGCATACATATTCGTCAACGATAGTAACATTAGCTTCTGGAGCATCCATTACATATACATCATATTCTTCTGAATAAGCACGGCAACCTCTTTCGGCATCTTCACGTTCAATTTGAACTGTGAATCTGTAAGGTTCATTCTGTACTGGAGCAACATAATCCAAAATACCACTGTCACCATTGAGGTTTTCAATCATATTACCTGATTCATACCAAGTGTAATGTAAACCACCAACAACATTCGTGAAAGTATCTACATTAGCGTTCAAAATGATGTGGTCAGTATGACATACGGTTTGATCACCGCTGATGGCAACTCTTGGATCAGCCAAAACAATCAATGGAGCAGATTCAGTCAAAGCTGAAGTACAAGCCAAACGTTCTGGAGTTTGATAAGCGATTGCGCTATAAACGAATGATTCAGTAGTTCCGTCAACTGTCATTGGAGTATCGTGGATAATATTAGTATTACCCGGCATCAATTCACCATTTCTTCTCCATTCGTAGAAGTATGGCAAACCTTCAATACCCTTGGTTGAGTCGATGAAAGCAGTGATTGTGATGGCAGAACCTTCACATACTGTAGTGTCAGATAATGTAATATTGGTAACAACTGGAATTTCTAATGTATTGATTGTCTTTGAATCAGTATCGAAGCAACCAGTCAAAGTGTGAACAACCTTGAACATAAATTCAGTTGTATCAAAAATAGTAGTTGTATAAGTCAAAGCAGTTGCACCTGGAACAAGAACGTAATCAGCGTCAGCTGAAGTCTTAGTAAACCATTGGAATTCAAGGTTAGTCTGTTCAGGATCGTTTTGGTTGAGGTGAGCAGTAACAGTTACTTCAGCACCTTCGCAAACGTTTTCGTCAACAACAGTAACGTTAACAACAGGAGATTCATATACATATACATCGTATTCGTATGAATATGCACGACAACCGGTAGATGCATTGTCTCTTTCAACTTGAACCGTGAATCTATAAGGTTCATCTTGAGCAGCACCATAATATTTCAAAATAGCGCTGTCACCATTCAAATTGTCAATAGGGGCACCTGATTCAAACCAGTAATAATGTAAACCGCCAACAGGATTAGAAATAGTATCTGAGTTAGCAGATAAGATAATAGTATCTGTATGACATACGTGTTGATCACCAGAAATAGCAACGATAGGATTCGGATAAACAGTCAAAGTCTGAGAAGAAACATAGAGAGGTGATTCGCACATCATTCTTTCAGGATACTGATAAACAATAACACTATAGTTATATTGTTGTTCATTGCCATCAACAGTAACAGGAGAATCATAAATTGTTGCAGCATTACCTGGCAACAATTCAGAATTTCTGTACCATTCATAAACATAAGGAACATTTGGAACACCTGTATAAACATCGTTCATTACAGCTGTCAATTCAACTTGAGAACCTTCGCATACTTCAGTCAAAGACATAATAATACTGTCAATTTGAGGTCTGTCATATACGGTAACGGTCATTGTATCGGCAGCGATACAGAAAGGACGATTAAGATTTTCAGTCAAATATTCAACACCAACAATATAATTTGTAGTTTCATCAACATCGATAGTAAGCACTGGTTCAGTAGCACCAGGAACGATGTTGTCACTAGAAAGTTCATTAGCATACCACTGGTATTGCAATTCATAGTCAAGAACATTGTAATCATCAAGGTGTGAAACCAAAGCCACACTTCCGCCTCTACATACTGTATCTGCACTTGGAGTAATAGTAATAACAGGAGGAGCCATAACAGTAACTTCGTATGGATCAGAGATGCTTGAGCAACCACTTCCGGTAATTACTTCAACTTGGAAGGTATAGTTGTATCCATATCTTGGAGGGAACATACCGGTAAAGATAGCACCACGGTTAGCATTAACAGGATTTTCCTCAAACTGACCATCTCTATACCAACGATAAACAGCACCCGTATCAACAGCACCATTAACCCAAGCCTGCAATAAAACATTATTAGAACTTGGACCTTGGTAACATACAAATTGTTGACCACCGATAATAACAGTAGGATTACGACGAACACGCAAAGTATCAGAAGAAGCAGAAACTGGTTCGGCATAACAGTTAGGATATCTTGGTTCAGCGATTTCAACAGTATAAATATATTTGTACAAATCGTGATCCAAAATACTTAATTGTTCTTGGAAGAAAGCACCATGTACACCTTCGATTTCAACACCATTACGCTTCCAATTATAGGTAACGTTTGTATCAATGTATCTGTTTCCAGAAGCATCCTTCATATATGCAGTAATCTGAACGCTGGCACCTTCACAAACATCGTATGCAGGTTCATTGTAATAACGATGATAGTTCAAGGTATCACCATCAACAATAGTGAAGATATCATCTTGAAGGTTGGTAATCAAAACAGTATCAAACTGAGGATTTACAGCAGTAACAACTGTGTCAAAACCAGTACCTTGGCAATTGCTGTTCAATTGAGTAACAACAACCTTGAAAGCAGTATAATCAGTATTGGTAATTGTATAAGCCAAAGTAGATTCAGTACCTTCTGGAACTGCTACTTCGTCAGCATACCATTGATAAGTAAGGTTTTCTTGGTTATAGTTACCAAGATGAGCAGTCAAAGTAACAACTTGATCGTGGCAAACTGTATCATAATCAGCAGTTACAACAACAACTGGCTTAGTGTCAACATATACCAAATAAGGTTCGCTAACAACTTCGCAAGCACTGCCTTGGTTAACGACAACAGAAATTTCGTATGGATAATCTCTGTATGGCAATTCTGTTTCAAAAGTATCAGTAGTGAAAGTCAAAGAATCAGCACCGTCAACTCTCCATAAATACTTAGGAGAAATCAAGGTATCGCTAACAATAGCAACCAACTTAACAAGATTAGTATCGCAAACAAATGGATCACCAGCAATTACAACTGTTGGGTTAGGATAAGCAGTAACAGTAGTATCAACTGAAGTAGTTAATGTTTCACAATCAGAAACATAAGTAGCAACAACTTCAATCAAATAATTAGTTGAATCGTCATCAACTGCATCTGGACTGAATGTATAATGGTCAGTTGTTGCAAGAGGCATCAACACACCATTTTTATACCATTGATAAAGACCAGGAATTGTATCACTACCAAAGTATTGTTTTCTGTTAGCAGTGTCAATTACAGTAAATTCAATTTGACCACCGAAACAAACAGCAGCTTGGCTTGTTACAAGTTCGATATCCTTAACAGCAGGTGCTTTCGGATAAACGTAAATAACGGTATCGGCCCAAGCAAAGCATTCGCTATTAACTTGAGAAACCTTAACCATATATTTAGTAGTGTCTGTAACAGGAATAGTCAATTCTCTGCTTGTACCAACTAAGATAGTAGTAGTATCAGTTTGACCTTTAACTTGTTCATACCATTGGTAAGTCAAGTTAGGCATATTGTAATCACCAAGGTGAGCAGTTAAGGTAACTTCGTCATTTTTACATACGATAGGAGCACTAACACCGATTTCAACAGTTGGGTTAATTCCAATCAATACTTGATATACATCACTGATGACTTCACAAGCAGTACCTTCATTAACAACAACAGTAATGTTATACGGATAATCTCTTTGATCAAGTACAGAAGTAAAGGTTGGACCAGTAGTTGAATCAACGCCGTCAACTCTCCACTTGTAAATAACAGGAATCAAAGTGTCGTGAACGGTAGCAAGTAAATTCAAAGCACTACCATCACAAACGATAGGATCTCCAGAAATAACAATAGTAGGATTAGCCTGAACAGTGACAGTTGTGTCAATTGTAGCAGTCAAAGTTTCGCATTGGAGTTCGTATGAAGCAACAACTTCTACTAAATAGTTAGTAGTGTCGTTGTCAACGGTTGATGGAGAGAAGGTGAAATGGTCGCCACTAACGCCATTCAATCTCACGCCATTCATAAACCAAGCATAAGTACCTGCAACAGACAAATCATTATAATATTGTTTTCTATTAGCAGTATCAATTACAGTAAATTCAATTTGTCCACCATAGCAAACGTAAGCATTACTTACTTCAAGTGCAATTGGTTTAACTGGCAGTGCCTTTTCATAAACCTTCACTGAATCTTCACCATAAGCTGTGCATCCAGTATGATTTTGCTGAATATGAACGAAGAATTTAGTGTCCTTTTCAACTGCATAAGTAACAGATGGTCCAAACGCACCCAAAATATGAGTTGAATCATCAGCATCCTTCTTAGACCAAGTGTAAGTCAAACCAGGAGTATTGATGTCCGCAACATTAGCAGTAACAACAACTTCATTACCTTGGCAAACCGTATCAGCAGAAACGGTAACTTCAACCACTGGATTAGAACCAACGTAAACCATAAAAGGACCACTAATTACAGTACAACCCGTAACAGTATCATTAAGGGCAACTGTGATTTCGTATGGATAATCTCTGGTTGGAAGGGTATCGATATAGTTAGCTTCGCCAGCCACTACAGAATCAACACCATCCACTCTCCAAGTATATTTTCCATTGTAAGCACCTGTTACAACAGCTGACAAATCAATTTTGCCAGTAGGATTGCATACAATAGCATCGCCATAGATTTCAACTTCAGGAGCTGCAACGACATTAGCCGTTGCATTGGCATTGAAAGTTGTACAAGTATAATTTGCATAAGTAACATCTGCATTTACCAGATAGCTGGTAGCATTACCTTGTACTGCATCAGGTGAAATATAAATTGAGTCGGCATTGTTAGTAGCCAAGACAATACCATTAACACTCCAAATAATTTCAGGAGCACCATAGTTGGTCTTGAGTCCATTCAATTTAGCCATTACTTGAGCACCACTGCAAACATCACTATCACTCAAAGTCATTGTGATATGATCTGCAGGGATTTCATTCATCAGCTTAATAACTTTAACTGTATCAATAACACATTCAGTATTATTTTGCTGAACAGCTACTCTAAATGTATCGGTTGATAAAATAGTAGCAGTTAAACTTGACTCAAATGCACCTGGAATTTCTACACCATTCTTTTTCCAAGAATAAGTCAAACCAGGCATATTACCATCAGCTATATGAGTAGTCAAGGTTACTTCACCATTTTTGCAAACTGAATCAGCACTTGCAGTCAGATAAATATTTGCATTAGCACCAACGTAAGCATAGAAAACATCGCTCACAGCTTCGCAGGCAGTACTAGGATTAGTAATCACCGTAATTGCATACGGATAATCTCTCGACTTCAACTTAGCAGTAAAATTAGCAGACTTCGTTGAATCAACACCATCAACTTTCCATAAATACGTAACTGCAGCTAAATTATTATGAACATTAGCAGTCAAATTCATTGCAGCACCATCACATACGATTGGATCACCAGAAATGGAAACTGAAGGTTGACGATAAGCTTTAACAACCGTATCAACAGAAGCAGTAACTAAACTACATTCTGTCGTATATTGAGCCACTACTCTTATATTATATATTGTAGTATCTGCACTTGTTGAAACAGGAGTAGCCATATAAGTAGTTCCCGTTACAAGCGGAAGTTCAACACCGTTAACAATCCACTGATAAGAAGCGATTGCACCAGGGTATTGATTTAAGTTTGCAGTATCTACCAGAGTAAACATCACTTGACCGCCATCACAAATAGAAGCATTGCTTGTGTTAAGTACGATAGGCTTAACAGCAGGAGCGTCTTTATAAACATTTATCGTAACAGAATCATTTGCAGTGCAAGAACTTGCTGAAGTAGTAACAGCAACATAGAATTTTGTTGTATCAGTCAAAGTTGTAGTATAGGTTGAAGTAATTGCGTTATCGATAACTGATTTCGCACCATCACCTACTTTTTTGGACCACTGATAAGTTAAACCAGGAATATCAGTATTTGCAACATTAGCTGCAAGGGTTACCAAACCATCATTTTTACAAACGGTTGAAACGGAAGATAACAGCTTAACCGTGTTGGCTGTGTCAACATACAACATAAACGGTTCGCTCACAGCAGTACAAGAAGCGCTATCAGTAACAATCAAAGAAATTTCATAAGGATAATTTCTTTGAGACAATACCTTTGCGAAAGTAGATGTTTTCTGAGTAGTTTCAACAACACCATCAACTTTCCAAATATAAGTAGTATCTGTCAAAGAACCATTCAAAACAGCAGTTAATGCAGGAGTTGTTCCTCCGCAAATCACAGCATCACCATAAATAGCAACAGTAGGATCTGAAACTATTGAAATAGTATCCTGAGTAGTATATTCTTTACAATCATAATTAGCATAAGAAACCGTAGCCTTCAAGATATAATCAGTTGCATCACCAGCAATAGCCAATGGGGAGAACGAAACCACAGAATCGTGAGCGGTATAAATAGTATGTCCATTCAAAGTCCAAGTAATGCTTGGCTGGCCATATTTCTTTGACAAACCAGATAAAGTAGCGACAACCTGATTTCCATTACAAGCGACAGCAGTAAGTCCGTCCAATTTCAAATGATCATCAGCAGGACCTTCACCTACTTTAACCTTTGCTTCATTTGATTGAGCGACACAGCCATTCCAAGTGAAATGAGGTTCTACAGAATAAGCATCACCCACAGGGAGTAATTTACAAGGAGTATAAGTAGTATCAAAAGCTGTTCCGTTTTGATACCATACAAATGAGTACGGAGCTTCAGCATTATTGCTGAACACCTGAGCGCACATCAAACCTTTGCTGTCATCGTCACATACCAACACACTATCCAAAAGAACATTGATACTGTTCACTTTCAAATAATGTACGGGTGAAATCACGGTATGACAACCTTGCGTAACGGTAACATCATATTCCTGGATGAGGGAATCCAAACCACCTAGATCTGGCACGGTTACCTGAATACGATTCTTGTAAACCGGATCCACTCCTTCTGTGATGTAGTTACCGTTTCTACGGAATTGATAACTCACTTCACCTAAGTAGTTGTTTTCCACAACCGCAGTCAGTGTAATCACTTGACCAGCACAAGCAGAAGAAGGTCCAATGAGCATAACACGGATAGCACTATCCGCAGGCATCATTGAATACCTAACCTCTGGGAGGTTAAGTTCATCACCCGCTGAGGAACTCAGGCTAGGAGCAATCCAATGACGTAATGATTTTCCAACATCATTCGACAATGACGCAGATTCATTACTAGCTTGGCAAGTTCCAAGATATAGGAACGCCATGAGCAAAAAAATCATAAATTTTTTCATTGTTTTGAATTTAATTATTACTATATATTTATATTTATTTATTGTTTTCGTTTTCGAATAAAATTCCTGTAACTCATTGATTTTCTTGACATTTTAGTTAGTTTTTAATTGGTTAATAATATGTTCTATATGTTTTTTCTATACTACACTACACTTTACATTACAATTTGCAAAAATACAAAAAAACAAATAACAAAACTAACTTTTTTAAAAAAAATCTTTTTTACGAACTTTTTTTTTTGAATAAGAACATAAATGTCTCAATAATAGGCGTCTGATGTACGAATTTTGATTTGTTTATTTATATATACAATATAAGATTATAATGTGATACAAATTGCCATAAACGCAACACATTGACAAGACAGACCAAAAAAATAAATAAAGGAACAAAAGTCAAACGGTTAGACAAAGAAAATAAGTGATTGGGGAATAAGAGAAAATGAGTAATGAATTGTATGATACAATTTGGTATTCATTTCGGAATAAATAATTGAACCCAATATGCTATAGCAAAAATTCCATTAAAAAATGATTATTGATGTTAAACGGTAATAGAAAAAATTTGAGAAAAGGATATATCGGAATTGGAAACAAATCTAATAATGGCATTGCAACAAGCACGTACCACACGAAAAGAGTAATCGATTAACAAGTCCTCAACGACATTTTTATATTTGCTCCATTATCTGAAAGAAGCTTAAATATTAAAATGTCAGAGAGAAAAAAAACATTTTCTTCACCCTCGTTTCAACAAACAGTAACCAATTTACAGAAATTTCGCACTTTTGGTAATACTACCGACAATCCTGCTGCTTGGGCATGTCGCAATGTCAAGACAGACATACCTGTTTCCCGTAACGGCATTCCGTTATGAAAAACAAAGATTCAGGTGGGACTTTTGACCGATGAAGTTTTAGGCTTTCACTCCGCTACGCCCCGCTTCAGGCGAAAACTTTCAAGTTGACGTTAAATCAAAAAAAATGAATACTTTTGCAAATACAAAATGAAAAAACAAAAATACACACTTTTAGGGATATTACCAATAAATGCGGAAAATCCCATTTCGTTGACCTTAGTCTGGGCTGGGAACCGCTGCCCGACTGCGAATGCGGCGGCTCTTTCGATGCCGACGCAAAAGGTCGCTGCCCGAAATGTGATAATGTTTTGTAACGACTTCAATACCGAATGACGGGCCAACCGCCACGCTAAACTCAAGGGCTGACGGGGACTGGATGTTTCAGGCGAAAGCTGCCCTTTTTTGTTGTGCTCGTAAGCAATTTATTGCTTTTTTTGAGTAAATTTGCGACCTTGAAAATTTCGTTTCAAGATATACTTTTTACTTGAAATTAAGGAACTTATCAATTATTAACCATGACAGCAAAACAAGAAATAAAACTTTTTGAAGAGAAAAAAGTCCGCACTGTTTGGGATTCTGAGACCGAGCAATGGTACTTCTCTGTCGTTGACGTGTGTAATGTACTTACCAATCAACAGGATTATGACCATGCAAAAAACTATTGGAAAGTGCTGAAACACAGGTTGCTAAAGGAGGGAAACGAGTTGGTTACAAATTGTAACCAACTGAAAATGGTTTCACCTAAAGACGGAAAAAAATATAATACGGATGTCGCTTCCGTAGAACAACTTTTCCGCCTTATACAGTCCATCCCATCACCAAAGGCTGAACCGGTCAAAATCTGGATGGCGCGGGTAGCCAAAGAAGGCGGAAACGTGGCAAATGTCGCGCGCAAACAATTGGAAAGTACAACAGGTAAATCCGTCATCTCTTCCTCAAAGGCGAGCGATTATCTGTTGCCGACGGAAGATAAGAAAGAATAAAAGACGAATCCTCCACTATGCGTTATATCCTTTTCCCCCTCACTTTCCTCTGGCAGCTGCCGCAAAATCTGGTGGCGCTGGGTGTCTTGTTATGCTCCAGAAATGTCCAGAAAATAGGTTGTCGGCACTATTGTTTTGTTTTCTCTGCCCAATTGCCGAAGGGGGCAGGGGGTATCTCGCTCGGCAACTTCGCTTTCGTGAGTCCAGAACTTGCTCACGATGAACATACCATCCGCCACGAGGCTGACGGCCATACCGTTGATTCCCTCATCTTCGGTCCGTTGTATCTTTTGGTGATTGGATTGCCATCGGTACTGCACTTGCTGTGGTATAACCGCAAACGTCCTGCCGAAAAATCCTACTACGATTTCTACACCGAACGCTGGGCAAATCGACATGCGGGCTTGAAATAATCTTCGCTACTTTTTAGGAAATTCCGTCATCACGCCATTTTGGGGTAAGTGCATACCGGCAATGATAAGATGCTGGTCCCGAATGTATTGATAAATGTTTTGCCGTGTTTTAATGGCTTGATTTTTGTCCTGGTCATATTGGGCACAAAATTCAGGGTGCGGAATCTGGAGCGCCGCGGCGTGAATTATATCGCCAATCACCAATACATTGCCAATCTGGTACATACTGTGGCCTGGCGTGTGTCCAAAAGCCGGAATGGTGGTGATGCCGTCCAAAATTACGGCGTTGTCGGCAAAAGTATGTGTGCGATTTTGATAGGCTTCCAATATGGATTGGACATTTTTATCATCTTTAAATGCTGATAATTCCTTGGCAGAACAATAGATTTCCGCATTCGGAAAGGTAGGCTGCCCATTCGTCAATAGACCGCCAATGTGGTCAAAATGGAAATGGGTGAGGCAGACTGCCTTGATGTTGCTTTCGTTGACGCCGATTTCGTGTAATTTTTTAATCATCGCACCTCCATTGTCAGTTCCTACGCCCGCATCAAAAAGGATGTATTGCCCGTTTCGCTTCACCAGAAAGGCATTGATGGCTGCGGCGGCTTCACCCGTGGGCACCAACTCCTTGACTATTGCCGGATCCGCATCCGCAAACAATTCCATCGACATCGTGTTGACTTTGTCTTGCAACGTCCAAAGTTCAAAATCATCAAATTGGAAATGATATTCATCATTGACATTGGTGCTGTCAATGGCAACTTCTGCATTGTCGTTTTGGTTATCAGTTTTTGGCTGACAGGCCGTAAGACTGATGATAATCACGGAAATAATTAAACTTATTTTTTTCATATCTCATAAATTTGCTGCAAAAATACATTTAATTTCACATTACAATGCAGGCAATCATCCATTTTTCCAGATGTCCGTCAAAATACCATAATTTCTCGCCCCATTGGTCCTTTTGACGGATGTAATTGCCGTCGATGTAGTACAGCACCGTTCCCCACTGGTCCTTCTGTCTGATTTTGTTGCCATCGAAATACAGCAGTTTTTCACCCCATTGGTCCTTTAAACGCACGGTATTCCCATCCATATAGAGCAGTTTTTCGCCCCACTGGTCTTTGTGCCGGACGGTTTTTCCGTCAAAATACACTAATTTTTGACCCCATTGGTCTTTCTGTCTAATAATCTGATTATCAATATAATATAATTTTGTTCCCCACTGGTCTTTTTGCCGAACGGTTATTTGAGCCGTGAGAGGGATTAAAGTCATTGTGAAAAGAAGTAGAATAATGATTTGTTTGATTGTTTTCATAGTATGAATATTTGATAGGATTATTTTCTCGGGTGAAACTCTGCAATGACGCTTTTGATGTATTCGCGGTCGAGATGGGTGTAAATTTCTGTAGTAGTGATACTTTCGTGGCCGAGCATTTCTTGGACGGCTCGCAAGTCGGCACCGCCTTCGACCAAATGCGTGGCGAACGAGTGCCTGAAGGTATGAGGACTGATGATTTTGGTGACGCCGGCATCTTCCGCTGCTTTTTTAATCATCATAAAAATCATTTCCCGTGAGAGTCGTGCACCTCTACGGTTGAGGAAAACAAAGTCTTCTTCGCCTTTTTTGATTTTCAGTTGCTGGCGTTGTCCTTCCACATATAAAATGATAGCATGTTGGGCAGTTTGGCCGATGGGCACCAGGCGCTCCTTGTCGCCTTTACCGATGATGCGGATATAGTTGTCTCTAAAATAAAGATTTGATAATCTGAGATTTACCACTTCGCTAACACGCAATCCGCAGCCGTACATCACTTCGATGATGGCTTTGTTGCGATGTCCTTCCGCAGTGCTGAGGTCAATGGTGTTGATGATGGCTTCAATTTCGGGCAAAGAAAGGACTTCGGGCAGGTGACGGCCTATTTTGGGAGCGTCCAACAACTCTGTCGGGTCGTGCGTGATATGATGTTCGAAGAGTAGAAAATGGTAAAAAGATTTCAGTCCCGAGATGATGCGGGCTTGGCTGCGCGCCGACATCTTATCATCGTATAATGAAGCCATAAAATCCTGTAAATCTTCTAATTGTACCTCTTCAAGTTTTTTTCTTCCTGCCAAAAAATCGTTTAATTTTTCAATGTCATGCAGGTAAGCCTCCACTGTTTTGGGCGACAATGACCGTTCTAACTTGATGTATTGTTTGTATAGAAGAATACAGCTTTCCATGGCGTTACCAAATGCAGGCGTCAGCTTCAAACCAGCGGCCTTGTGCTTTCAGTGTTTGTTCAATCACGTCGCGAGCTGCCCCTTGTCCGCCATTTTGGAAAGAAATGTAGTCCACGATGTCTTTTATTTCCTGGGAAGCGTCGGCGGGACAAGTCTTAATGCCACAGCGTCTCATAATTTCATAATCCGGAATATCGTCACCCATCATCAGAATTTCTTTTTCCGTGATGTCGTGTTTGGCCAGATATTCCTCAAAAACTTTCGTCTTGTCGTGTACGCTGAGGTAGATTTCCATACCAGGGAAGTTTTTGTATCGCAGTCGCATAGATTCAGAAATCCCGCCTGAAATGATGGCTACACGATAGCCTTTTTTAAGGGCGTACTGTAATGCGTAACCGTCTTTGACGCCCGTGGCTCTGATTTGATCACCATCGGGAAGCACCCAGATTTTTCCATCCGAAAGAACTCCGTCAAAATCGAAGATAAAAGTTGTGATATTTTTCAGATTTTCGCGATAATTTTTCATATTGACTGATTAATTTTTCTTGTTGATGGATAATGCTTTCAAGATGGCTTTGTCATTACTGTTGATGACGGGATAAAAGGCCTCGTCTTTATAAACGTCTCGACCGATCAGTGCTTTCAGCCATATTTTTAGCTCGTTGATGGATTCAGGAGTGAGATTTTGAACCGCTTGACCGTTTTTCTTAGTATAAAAATTCAGCAATTGTTTGAGCAAATCGTTGCTGACGGTCATTTTTTGTATGTAATCCTTGGCGGTAGGATATTGTTGGAGCAGTTTTGTTTTATTTTCGGTGGCATAGTTGAAGGCGAATTGGATGATGGCTGACGAGTTGAGCACTTGGTAGTACGCATTGAGGGTGCTGTCTTCATCCAAAGGAATGAAATAGTCTGGCATAATGCCGCCTCCGCCATAAACAGTTCTGCCTTTTTTGGTTTTGAATTTTTGGTTTTCATCAAACTTGATGCTGTCGGCATGGCTCATTTCGCCGCGATAGAAGCGGTCGATGAAGTCTTCGTAATAAGCTTCGGTACCATTGCCGTATTCGCGTTGGATGCAGCGGCCTGAAGGCGTGTGATAGCGGGCGATGGTGAGGCGGATGCTGGACTTGTCGGACAAGTCGATTTGGCGTTGGACAAGGCCTTTGCCGAAGGAGCGGCGGCCAATGACGATGCCCCGGTCGTTGTCTTGGATGGCACCGGCCACGATTTCGCTTGCTGATGCGCTGAAGTCGTCAATGAGGACGACGACTTCTCCTTTTTCAAAATTGCCGTATCGCGTGGCGTAAATTTTGTCCGTGGGCACGCGCAAACCTTCGGTATAGACAATCATCTCGCCTTTCGGCAAAAATTCATCGCAAACTTGAATGGCGGCGTCTAAAAATCCTCCGGAATTGCTTCGAAGGTCTAAAATCATTTTGGTCATTCCCTGTTTTTTGAGTTTACTGATGGCATCACTGAATTCTTGCCCCGTCGTGGCACCAAATTGGTTGATTTTGATATATCCGGTGTGGTTATCAATCATATAGGCAATGTCCAAAGTATAGGTCGGAATAACATCTCGAGTAATGATGTAGTCGTAAACCTGATTAAATCCATCGCGCATAATGCCGATTTTGACGGTGGATTTCTTTTTTCCTCTAAGCATTTTGATAACATCTTCATTTTGAATACCGATGCCCGCTACTTTTTTGCCATCCACTTTCACGATTCTGTCGCCAGCACGAATGCCCTGTTTTTCGGACGGACCGCCAGTAACGGTTGAAACTACCATAATGGTGTCGTTCATAATACTAAATTGGATTCCCACGCCTTCAAACGAACCTTCTAAAGATTCCATCATTGCCTTGTTGTCCACGGCATTGGCGTAGGTGGAGTGGGGGTCCAGTCCCGCTAACATAGAGGTGATGGCGCTTTCAAACAACTTGTCGGTATTGACCGTATCGACATAATAGGCGTTGACATATTTGATGACTTCATCCAATTTGTTGGTTTGCGAATGCGATAGTCCTTTTTGCTTGGAGGGAAGAAAATATACAGCCACGGTCATTCCCACTAAAAATGAAATCAAGATAGTGAAAAAGATACGGATGTGTTCTCCGTGCGAGCTTTTCTCTTCGGTGAAATTAGGTTCACTCATAATTATTTTCTTTGACGTTTGATGGAAGACTGATGTAATAATTCTAAAAAGTTATTGATAAAATCTTGATAATCATTATCTTGTAATGATTCTTTAAGATAAAGGTCCACCACTTTCTTCCATTGTTCCGGTTGAACTACGGGCAAGTTGTGTACTTTTTTGATTTGTGCGATCGTATCAACAATTTCCATACGTTTACGGAGTAATACGCTGAGTTGGGTATCGATATTATTGATTTGTGTTCTTTGTTTTCTCAATTCGATCTCGGCAGGGGAGGAGGTGCTGTTTTTAAAGTTGAGCTGTTGTAGAAGAGGGGCGAGTTCTTGCGGGGAGATTTGCTGTGCGGCATCACTCAAGGCATTCTCCGGTTGATAATGAGATTCAATCATCAAGCCGTCGAAACCGTAATCCAAAGCCAGTTGAGACAATTGTCCGATATAGTTTCTGTTTCCGGCGATGTGTGATGGGTCGCAGAGTATGGGCATTTCAGGGAAATGGACTTTCAGGTCGATGGCAATTTCCCAACCGGGACGATTGCGATAGACGCTTTCGCTACTGTCGGCAAAACCGCGATGAATGGCAAAAAGTCGGGTAATGCCTGCTTTTTTGAAACGCTCGATGTTGCCAATCCACAGTTTCAGGTCGGCAATCATAGGATTTTTGACCATCACGGTAAAGTCACGACCTTGCACTGCCGAGGCAATTTCCTGAATATCAAAAGGATTGACGCCAGTTCGAGAACCAATCCAAATTGTTTTGATATGATGTTCTTCGCAAAGGTCCAATTGTTCGGGTGCATTGACTTCCACGCAGACAGGAATTCCGTATTGTTCTTGAATGCTTTGCAGCCAGGGCAGTGCTTTTTCTCCGCAACCGGCAAATGCATCCGGTTGGCTGCGGGGTTTCCACACGCCCGCACGGAAGTAATCCAGTTGTCGCCCTTGGGCAGCCAATGCCTCTGCCAGCCCTTTGGCGGTAAGGGACAGCTGCTCGTGGGATTCAGCAGCACAAGGACCTGCGACAATGGTTGTGTTGGACATTTTATTGTTGGTTGAAAGTCAAAATATTAAGAGAATTGGGCAGCATTTCTATTTCATAACGCCCTTGAGCCAAAAGTTCGCCTTCCATCTCACTTAGAATGTAGGGAGTGGAGTCGATGACCAGTTTGTTGGTACGGAAAAATTGTACGCCATCAATCATTTTGAGGTGTTCTCCCGTAAAAATGTATTTGATCTTTCTGATGACCGTAAGTTTGCTGATTTTAGGAATGATGATGACATCAAAAAGTCCGTCATCGTATTGGGCCTGAGGTGCTTGACGCATACCGCCTCCATTATATTGACAAATCGCAACCACCATCATAAAGGGCAACCCTTCGTATTGAAATTCTTCAGATTTAATGGTAGTCTTTTTGAATTTAAATTTGAATAAAGTGGTGACGGCTCGCAAAAGATAGACGGAAATCTTTTTGAATAGAGGTTTATTATAGATGGTTTCGTAAATGACGTCGGCAGAGTAGCAATAACTGTTGATGTTGAGAAAATAGCGTTTTTCCAGCATATCTCCTTCTTGGAAGACCTTTGTCAAGCCGATATCGTGCGTCGTGAAATTTCCTTTAAGGAATCCGTCAACGGTATCTAATTGATTCTTAGGAAAATGGTGGGTTCGTGCCCAGTCGTTGCCGCGTCCGTGGGGAATGACTGCCAAAAAGACCTCGTTGGTGTTCACGCGGGAACAGAAAATGCCGTTGACCACTTCGTTGATGGTGCCGTCGCCACCCACGACAATAAAATACCGATGTCCGTCGCGGCAGAGATTCTTCGTGATTTTGATACCTGCGTGGCTTCCGTCGGAATAGTGAATTTTATATTGAATATGATGTTGCTCCAATTTGGCAATAATATCAGGCCATTCATCAAAATTCCTTCGCTCGCAGGCGTTGGGATTCATGATAATCTGCCATTCAAAATCAGCAACATTGATAGTATTTAAAGCCATATAATAAATTTTGGCAAAGATAACATTTTTATCTATACTATATTGATAAAAACCAAAAAGGCCTCCATAAAGGAAGCCTTTTTTATGATTTGTGGATTGAGTTTTTATTTAGCCACTCTTTCAAGCCATTTTACCATACCGAGCATCACACCCATGGAGATAAGGCAGAAGGTAGCAAATACAGCCCAACACATCCATTGATTTGGGAATTTATTAAGCATAGTCACACCCAATGCAATAAATAGGTTACCAATGGCGGTTGCTGTCAGCCACAAACCTTGGCAAATACCTTGTAAATGCTTTGGGGCAACTTTAGAAACAAATGACAAACCGAGAGGAGAAATGAACAATTCGGCAACTGTCAAGAAGAAGTATGTCAAAATCAGCACTGTAGGACTGGTTCTCATCGTTGCCTTGATAGCTTCATCCAAACCTTTGAATTCGGAACCTGAAGGATAGTTGTTGACCACCGCAATAATTGTCAAGAAAATGTATGCACAGGCAGCAATAAACATACCGATAGCAATTTTGCGAGGTGTAGAAACTTCTTTTCCTTTATGTGCCAATGAAGTAAAAATAAACATGATGAGAGGAGTCAAAACAATGACGAAGAAAGGATTGATACATTGCCAAATCTCAGGTGGAATAGCATCGGTCTTGACGAAATCACGAGCAAATACAGACAATGATTGTCCGTTTTGATGGAATGAGAACCAGAAAAATACGGCTACGCCTAAAACTGCAAACAGGGCAAACAGACGTTGTTTAATTTCCTTTGCATTAGCAATTCTTTCTTCTGCAGTATAACTTTCAACAGCTTTTTTGTCTTTCTTGGCAGGATTTGGAAGTTTATTTTTGGTGGCGACAAAAATCAGCAGAGAAATCAGTACGGCAGCTACGGAAGCAATAAAAGCAAAGTGGACGCCTGTATTGAAAATATTCAAATATTTGTCGCAAAAATCGGCCATCTGTTCCATTGGAACAACAACACCTTGACTAACTTCAGTTGACAACTGAGTCAGGTTATTCATGTCAACAGTTTTCATAGAAGACTGGTTCTCAATGTATTGATGGCAAAGACGAGGAAGGTCAGAATTATATAGCAAGCCCTTGGTTTGCAGCCACCAGCTTCTCAAGACGGGAGCCACAAAAGGAGCAATAACACCACCAATATTGATAAATACATAGAATATTTGGAAGCCAGCGTCACGTTTCTTTTTAGCTTCTTCCAACGCTTCAGGACCCTTTGCAGCAGCTTCTGCTTCAAAATTGTCGTACATCTGACCTACGAGAGCTTGCAAGTTACCCTTGAACAAACCATTACCAAAAGCAATGACCAATAAGGCAAAGCAAGTAAATACCAGAATCCAAGTCACTTGAGGAAGTGAAGATATAACAGGAACAGTACCGAAAACAGGAATTGCCAACATTGCATAACCCAAAGCCATTACCAAAAGACCAGAGATGATGGTTCCTTTATATTTTTGCGTACGATCAGCAATAACACCACCTGGTAAGCTCAAAACATAAATCAAGAAATAAAAGACAGCATAAATCCAACCCGCTGCATCGTCTGAAATGCCGAATTTTGAACAGATAAAAAGCAGCAACACGGCATTCATGATGTAATAACCGAAGCGTTCGCCCATGTTACTCAATGCGGCGGCGATAAGACCCTTTGGGTGTTCCTTTTTTGCTTTTGCAACATAGAAAACAAGAAACGGGATGACCACAATGAGAATGCATACCAATATGAATACTGGGGTATTGGCACTCCAAAGTTCTTTAATTAAAGACATAATGATATAATTTTAATGAATACTAAATTGTCAAAGGAATTTACAGCAAAGCGTCAATTTTGGCGGTGAGTTCGCTTTTTTTCAAAGTGCCCACATTCACATCTTTAACTTCACCACCTTTCAGAAAAACGATCATAGGGATGTTGCGAACGCCAAACTGCATGGCGATGTCGTTGTTGTCATCCACATTGCATTTGCCGATGACGGCCTTGCCTTCGTATTCGGCAGCCACTTCTTCAATAGTTGGACCTAAAGCCTTGCATGGGCCACACCAGGGAGCCCAAAAGTCAATGACTACTAGTTGATCACCGCTTGCCAGTGATTCAAAATTGCTGGAATTAATTTCTAATGCCATATTCTTGTGTATTTAATGATTAATAATATTTCTTTTTTATTGAATTTATTGAACTTCAACGGCTTCTTTTAATCTTTCCGCATTTTCTGCCACTTGCAGGGCCTCGATGGTCTCTTGAATGTCGCCATCCATAAATCCGACCAGGTTATACATCGTAAGATTGATGCGGTGGTCGGTAACGCGGTTTTGAGGATAGTTGTAGGTGCGAATCTTGGCCGAACGGTCGCCGGTAGATACCATGGTTTTACGCTTGGAGGCCACCTCGTCAAGATATTTCTTGTATTCACGCTCAAAAAGACGGGTTCTCAATACGCTCATCGCCTTGTCGAGGTTTTTTAACTGGGATTTTTCATCCTGAATAGCGACTACGATACCCGTGGGGATGTGGGTCAAACGAACAGCAGAGTAGGTGGTGTTGACGGACTGGCCGCCAGGACCGGATGAGCAGTAGGTGTCCTTACGAATATCGCTCATTTTCAGTTCCACATCAAATTCGTCGGCTTCGGGCAGAACAACCACGGAGGCGGCGGAGGTGTGAACACGTCCTTGTGCTTCGGTTTGCGGAACACGCTGTACGCGGTGAACACCTGATTCGTACTTCATCAGGCCGTAAACACCGTCACCACTGATGGTGAAGACAATTTCCTTGAAACCGCCGACGGTGCCTTCGGTCATCGAAACCACTTCGTATTTCCAGCCTCTTTTATCGCAGTAATGTTGGTACATACGGAATAAGTCCCCGGCAAAGATGCTGGCTTCGTCGCCACCGGTGCCGGCACGGATTTCCACTTGCGCGTTTTTGCTGTCCTGAGGATCGGAAGGCAGCAGCAACAAGCGGATGTCTTCTTCCATTTTGTCTTTTTCTTTCAGAAAATTGTCCAATTCCTCTTTCGCCATTTCACGAAAGTCCTCGTCTTTTTCAGTGGCAATGACTTCTTTGGAATTGGCAATGTTCTCCACAATGTTTTTGTATTTCTTATAGGCTTCCACCACGGCTTGCAAATCCTTGTAATCCTTGCTCAATTTGATGAATTTCTTCATATCGGCAATGATTTCCGGCTTGGTGATTTCTTCCCCGATTTCAAGCCATCTTTGATGTATAATCGCCAGTTTGTCTAATAAATCGTTCATTATTTCTCCAATGTATTAATGAGGTTGCAAACTTACAAAAATTTTTGGATTTTTTATCTGTCTAAATCAAATTTTAAAACGTAATAAATCTTGTCTTAAAATTAACTTGTTGATGTTCAAAAAATTATTGATGATGGGAAAAATGACGACATCGATTTTAGTATTTTTGCGAGATTACATAATAATATAGAAATGAAAAACATAGCTATCTTGGCCGGTGGAAATTCCGGCGAATATGAAGTCTCTCTCAAAACCGGTGAGAATATAATGAATCAGATGGATAGAAAGTTGTTCAACCCTTATTTTATTCACGTTAAGGGTACCGAATGGACTTATTGCGATGAGCAAAAACATCAATATTTCATCGATAAAAACGACTTTTCGTTAACGCTTAACGGTCAGAAAATCATTTTTGATGTCGTGTTCATTGCTATTCACGGAAATCCGGGAGAAAACGGAAAGTTTCAGGGCTATTTTGATATGCTCGACATCCCTTATACCGGTTGTGATTGTTTCTGCTCGGCTTTGACTTTCAACAAATATTTCTGCAATGCTGTTTTGCGTGAGATCGGCATTCCTGTTTCCCCTTCCCTCCATTTTTATCGCAATGATGTTATTGATGAGGCTGCCGTTGAAAGCGTTTGCGGTTTTCCCTGCTTCGTCAAGCCGTGCAATTCGGGTTCCAGCGTCGGTGTGACGAAAGTGCAAAATGCGGATCAGATGAGAGCCGCCATTGCCGAAGCATTCAAGTACGATGACCAGCTGATGATTGAGAAGTTGATTTCAGGTCAGGAACTGGCTTGCGGTGTGGCTACCGTGGATGGTCAATTGCGTGCTTTGGCCGTGACTGAAATTACCAGCAAGAACGAATTTTATGATTACCAGTCTAAATACACCGATGGCTTGCACGATTTGATTACTCCCGCACGCCTGTCTAAGGAAAATTATGATTTGGTGATGAAATATTCTGAAAAAGTTTATCACCATTTAAACTGTAAGGGGGTTGTGCGTGTCGATTTTATTATAACGCCGGAAGGAACGCCCTATTTCTTGGAAATCAATACGATTCCAGGACAAACCGCAATGAGTATCATTCCTAATCAAGTGAAATACAATAAAATAGATTTAAAAGATTTTTACACAGGCGTCGTTTTAGATGCACTCAACAAATAATCCGAATGAAAAAACGTATCACATTTTTAGTTTTATGCTTTGCCTGTCTGCAATTGTCAGCACAATATACAGACCAGGATATCGTCAATTACCTGAATCAGTATAAGGATTTGGCGATTCAAAAGATGTATCAATACAAAATTCCGGCCAGCATTACCTTGGCGCAAGGGGTTTTTGAAAGTGCCTGCGGAACCAGCCGCTTGGCTCGTGAAGGCAATAACCATTTTGGTATCAAGTGTCATAACACCTGGACAGGAGACACTTTGCGAATTGATGATGATGAGTTGCAGGAATGTTTCAGAAAATACGCAACTCCCGAAGAATCTTATAATGACCATTCCTTGTTTTTGACTTCGCGTTCACGTTATGCCAATCTGTTTGAATTGGACGTGATGGATTATGAAGCCTGGGCAAGGGGTTTGAAGGCCGCCGGCTATGCGACGAATCCCAAATATGCCGACCGCCTGATCGATTTGATTAAGCGGTTCAATATTGCCCAATATGATACTTTGTATCAACAGCGTCTGGCCAGTAACTGGTTTACTGACGAAAATGTCAGAAAACAGGACGAAGTGGCTCAAGCAGAAATGAAAAAAACACCATCGCCAAAGTTCGTTGCCATCAAGCAGGACAGTGTGGTTACTCCTAAGAAAAATGTGGAAAAAGTTACACCGGCTACTTCAAAATGCTTGGTGTTTACGGCCACTCCCACGGATTTTCCGAAAGTGAAATGTCCGTTTACCGATAGGGAAGTTTTTGCCAATAATAAGACCTATTTTGTTATTGCGGCGGAAAATGACACTTACGCCTCCATTGCCAAAGATGTTCAGGATACTGAAAAAAATCTTCGAAAATACAACGATGTCACAGATTCTAAACAACAGTTGGAACCGGGCGAAGTGGTTTATCTTGGCATTAAAGGCAAGACCGCTACAGAAAAAAATCACTTGGTTCAAGCCGGGGAAACCTTGCGCTATGTCTCTCAAAAATACGGTATTAGATTGAATTTTATCTTTAAATACAATAATTTGAATGAAAATTCAGTTATTCATCCAAACGATATCATTATATTGAAACATTAAGACTATGAAAAGAATATTTTTATTAATTGCTTGTTTTTCAACTTTTTTTGCATATTCTCAATATACGGAAGAAGATGTTTTATCCTATATTGACAAATATTCTTCCCTGGCGGTGCAGTCAATGAAGACGTACCATATTCCTGCCAGCGTGAAGTTGGCGCAGGCCATCTATTCTTCCAATGCGGGACAAAGTAAGGTGGCGAAGGAATCCTTGAATCATTTTGGACTTTTGTGCAACAATGAATACAAGGGCGAAATGTATTATGAAACTTCCGACAAAAGTGGCAATTGCTACCGCTTGTACAATAATGTGGAAGAATCGTTTCAAGACCATAATTTGTTTTTGACGACTCGTCCACGCTATGCGGCTTTATTTGAACTTCCAGCCGATGATTACAGATCTTGGGCCAATGGCTTGCAGACCTGCGGCTATTCAATTAACCCAGAGTATGCGCAGCGTTTAATCAATCTGATTGAAAAATACAATTTGACTCGTTTTGATAGAACTTCCGAAAATCCGGTTCGGCCGGCAGAAATAGAAAAAACAGCAGAACCTGAAGTGGCTATGCAAGTGGCTGTTCCTGCGGTTGTTCCCGTGGCAGCAGCGACTCCAACCGAACCTCAGCAAGCCCAGGTGGAACCTAAAAACGAAGTTCAGCCGGCGGTTGACAAAGTTGAAAGTCCAGCTTCTCTTCCGGAAAAGAAAGAAAATACAAAAATTGAAGATAATCAAACGGTAAAGCCGGATACGGTGATTGATGGAATTGAAATCTATATTAACCGCGTCAAGGCGAAAAAGGCGGCTAAAGCTCCCAATAGTAATGCGGCGGAATCGAAACCCATCATTAATATGAATGTTTTCACGGCTAAAGACAATGAATATAAGGTGAGTTATTTCCCAAATACGCAGCGTGATGTATATGAAAACAACAAAATTAAGTTTGTTATCGCACGCAAGGGTGACACTTACGCAAAGTTGGCATACGAAACCCGGTTGATGGAATCGGATTTGCGCACGTACAATGATGCTTCTGAAAACTATGAACCTTTGGAAGGCGAAGTCGTATATTTGCAATTGAAAAATACAAAGTCAGAGGTGAGCTACCATAAGTTGGATTATGGTGATTCGTTTAGGTATTTGTCACAAAAATATGCGATTCAATTAAAATTGTTACTGAAACGCAATAAACAGCCTGATGGCGGTTTTGTCGCGGGTTCGTTAATTTGCGTTGATTGTAAGTAATCAGGGAAAATGGCCAAAACCTTTTATCATTTTAATACGAAAACCCTTTCGTTTGAAAAGGTTAAGTTGAGTGTAAAAGACATAGTCAGGCGTGTGCTGTGGATTTTTGCCAGTGCTTTGACTTTTGCGGCCATTTTTATTTGGATAGCTTTTTACTTGATTGATTCTCCAAAGGAAAAGATGCTTCAACAGGAGAACGAAAAACTGAAAGCTCAAATCAAAAGTCTGGACAAACGCCTGGATGTGATGTCGGATGCCTTGGCGGATATAGAAAATCGTGATGACAATATTTATCGTGTCATTTTTGAAACCAATCCGCTGCCGGCCGAGCAGCGTTATCCTCAATTGTATGCGCAAAAAAACACCCATTTGGACAACGGCGACGCTTTTGAATTGATGAAGGGCGTTTCTGATAAGGCTGATCGACTTATTGTGCAGTTGTCGGCCCAATCGCGTTCTTTTGATACAATTGCCGACGTGGCACAGCGAAAATCCGATATGCTGATGTCCATTCCGGCTATTCGTCCTATGAAGAACATCCATTCTGTCACTTCCGGTTTTGGTCGCCGTTATCATCCTATTTTGAAAACAATGAGAATGCACACAGGCGTGGATATTGCCGCACCCAAGGGTACGCCTATCTATGCGACTGCCGACGGCCGTGTCACAAGTCAAACGGGCGGTAGCGGATATGGCATTACGGTGGTTATCAATCACGGCTATTCCTATCAGTCGTTGTATGCGCATTTGTCTAAAAAGGTGGTAAAACCTGGCGAAAAGGTTAAACGCGGACAACTGATTGGCTATGTGGGAAATACGGGCTTGTCATTTGGACCTCATCTTCATTATGAAGTCATCAAGGGCGGCGTAAAAGTGAACCCTGTCCATTATTTCTTTGACGATATCACTCCTCAAGAATATGACGCCATTCTTGAATCTTCTAAAATTGTTAACCAGGCGTTGTCTTAAAAATCTGCGAATATGGAATTCAAAAGTTTTTATAGAAAAATCAAGCAGCTTTTTAAGGATATTTCTGCCAATTGGAAGACACACTATCGCTTGACGATTAAGACGGAAGAAAACCACGCAGAGAAGTTTTCGCTTGTCTTGACCCCGCAGCGTATTTTCGTCATTGTGGGGTCGGCGGCGGTTTTCCTCATTGCGCTAACCGCTTTGATTATCAGCGTAACACCCTTGAAATACTACATTCCGGGCTATACTACCTTGGAAGAACACAAGTTATACTTGAATGTATCGGCTCAGGTGGATTCTATGTCTCTTTTGGCACAACAAAATCAGCAATATTTAGACAATTTGTACAATATTTTGAATGATCAGATTGAGGAAGATGAAAATAGTATGGACGGCGAAGGTTCCCAAACTGCCAGCCACGATTTGACAGAGCGGGACAATACGCAGAAAGAGGCTATGGAAGAAGTCGATAACCAGGCAAATATGCTGTTGTCAAATAATGTGAGGACGGAAGAGGATAACAGCAAAATTCCCGTAACGCATCGGGCGAATATCAGTAATATCACACTTTATACTCCTACAACCGGAATGATTGTGAAGAATTTTGATATGGCCAGCAATCATTATGGCATTGATATTCAGAATAAAAGGCATACGATTATTACTTGTGTGGCCGACGGCATTGTTATTTATTCGGGATTTGATCCTATTAGTGGAAATACCTTGGTCGTGCAGCATCCAGGCAACATCATTTCCATTTATATGCATGCGGATGTGTTGCTTAAGTCGGTGGGTACGAAAGTGACTATGGGCGAAGCCATTGCCAAGATGGGAATGAGTGGCAATGATGACATAAAAGGTCCTCATTTGCATTTTGAATTGTGGTACAACGGATTTCCTGTTAATCCGTTGGATTATATCGTTATTAAATAATATCCATTATGGAAAATAATATTACGCTTGATCCAGCCAATGTGATAGGCATATACGGACATAACAATTCCAATATAGATTTGCTTCGCAATATTTATCCTAAAATAAAAATCACCGCGCGGGGAAATGAGGTAAAGGTGACGGGAGAAGACAGTGAGGTAGAGCTTTTTGTTGCACGTTTTGAATTGTTGCTGAAGCATTATGAACAATTTGGCAAAATTGATGAAACCGACATTCTAAATATTACCGCTTCTGAAGATGACAGTTTTTATCGTATGGACAGCAGCGGTATTGTAGATAATATTATCTTGCACGGTCGCGAAGGTCGTGTTATCAAGGCTATTACGCCAAATCAGCGGAAAATGGTGGAAAGTGCAGCAAAAAATGATATGGTATTTGCCATTGGACCCGCGGGAACCGGAAAAACATATACGGCGGTTGCATTGGCCGTTCGTGCCTTGAAAAACAAACAGATACGTCGTGTTATCTTAACTCGTCCCGCCGTGGAGGCAGGCGAGAATTTAGGTTTTCTGCCCGGCGATTTGCGTGATAAATTAGATCCTTATTTGCAACCACTTTATGACGCGTTATGGGATATGATGCCGATGCAGAAGCTAATTTCATATATGGATGACAAAACCATTGAAATTGCTCCCTTGGCTTTTATGCGTGGTCGTACCTTGGACAATGCCTACGTGATTTTGGACGAGGCGCAAAATGCTACCGAAAGCCAAATCAAGATGTTTTTGACCCGTATGGGACGTAATGCCAAATTCTTTATTACAGGTGATATTACCCAAATCGATTTGCCCAAACATCAAAAATCGGGTTTGGTGAATGCCGGACGCGTGTTAAAAGGGGTGAAAGGAATCGATTTTATTTATATGGATAATGGAGATGTCGTCAGACATCAGTTGGTTACCAAGATTATACAAAGATATGAGCAGTGGGAGGAAGCAAAAAATAAGGAGCTTGAAACCGGTGAAGACAAGTAGGTATTTGCTTTTCCCGATTGCCTGGATTTATGGGGTGGCGGCGGCATTGCGGCGCTGGTTCTATCGTTGCGGATTGCTCAAATCGTTTGTTTCACCCGTAAAGACCATTGCGGTGGGCAATTTGTCCGTGGGTGGCACCGGAAAAACCCCTCATGTGGAATACCTGATTAGACTTTTGTCTGATAAATTTGAAATTGCGACCTTGAGTCGAGGGTACAGACGCAAAACCAAGGGCTTTGTCCTGGCAAATGACATTGACGATTCTGACTTGTCGGCCGAAACTGTTGGCGACGAGCCGTTGCAGTTTTATACGAAGTTCCCCAATGTCAAAGTGGCGGTGGCGGAACAGCGAAAAGTCGGATTGCAACAATTGCATTTGAGATTTCCACAGCTGCAATGCGTCATTTTGGATGACTGTTACCAACATTTGCAGGTGGAGCCAAAATGTAGAATTTTGCTCACGGAATTCCATCAACCATATTGCGATGACTTTCCCGTTCCGATGGGAAGACTTCGTGAATTTAAATCCGCAGCCCGTTGGGCGGATATGGTCATCGTTTCCAAATCACCGGCAGAATTGCCGCTTGATCAAAAGGAAATTTGGCGAAAACGATTGGATTTGCAAGAACATCAGCAGTTGTTTTTTACCGCGATGAAATATGGCGAATGGCAGCCGTTGACCGAAATGGCACGTCAAAAACCGTTTGAATCTAAGGCAGAAGTGGTTTTGCTGACAGCTATCGCCCATCCGGAACCCTTGTGCGAATACTTGCATTCAAAATATAGGCTGGTCAAGCATTTTCAATTTCCCGATCATCACTATTTTTCTAAAAATGAAATAGAAAATATTTATAATCAATACTTTGCAAATAATTCTGAAAATCGAATTTTGTTAACGACCGAAAAAGACAGTATGCGTTTGCTATATCAAGAATTGGGTGAATATGTCGGCCGGATGCCTTTGTTTTCCATTCCCATCGAAGTCGAATTTTTATTTGCCGATAAGGAAAAGTTTGATCAAATAATCATAAGTAATTTGTAATCAGTATTTTAAATATATTTTCATTTATTGTTTTAATATTTAGGTTGATAGCATAGAAATTTGTTGAAGTAGGAATTTATATTGAACTTTTTATTAATTTTGCGAAATAAATAGAATTGCCATGATAGATAAAATAAAAGAAACAGTAGCTTTTCTGAAAAATAGTTTTACAGGTCATCCTCGTGTTGCCATCGTTTTGGGTTCGGGTTTGGGCGGCTTGGTTGATTGTTTGAAGATAGAGAAGGAAATCCCTTATTCGGAAATTCCCAATTTTCCTATTTCCACGGTGCGTGGCCATAAGGGTTCGTTGATCTATGGAACGTTGAATGGCGTGGAAGTGATTGTCCAAAACGGACGTTTTCATCACTATGAAGGTTATGATCTGAAAACGGTAACTTTTCCTATTCGCGTGTTTAAGGAATTCGGTGTTAACATTGTCATTTTGTCGAATGCGGCAGGGGGAATGAATCCGTCATTTAAGATTGGGGAAATGATGCTGATCCGTGACCATATCAATTTATTTGGCGACAATCCTTTGATTGGCAAGAATTACGATGAGTGGGGACCGCGTTTCTTGGATATGAGTGAAGCTTATTCCAAAAGAATTAGAAATATTGCTTTTGAAACGGCCAAGAAGTTGAATATCCATATACAGGAAGGAGTCTATGTCGGTGTGACAGGTCCTTGTTTTGAAACGCCTTCGGAATATAGAATGTACCACGCTATGGGTGGTGATGCGGTGGGTATGTCAACGGTACCTGAAACCATCGTGGCCCGTCATTGTGGAATGGAAGTGCTTGCCTTGTCTATCATTACCGACTTGGGTATTGTGGGAGTTGTAGAGCGGGCTTCGCACGATGAGGTGCTGAAAGCCGCAGCAGCAGCAGGCCCTCACATGGTGCAGTTGGTTTATGAGATGATGCCTCAATTGTAAACCAGCAAGGCTACGCCATCATATTTGCATTTGTAGTGTTTTAACGAAAGTGAGGTGGGACCCTCGACGGGACTGCCATCCAAGATGCTGAATTTTGCTCCGCAGTGGTCATCAACAATGAGTAATCCGCCCGGATCAACCCAAAGCCAGGAATCTTTGTTTTCCCAATCGTAGGGACAGGCACGGTCGTAAGCGAAAAATGTCGTTTCATTCAAACGATAGACAATGACTCCCGCGACGCCGCCCGTAAAATATTGATATCCGCCGTAATGATTTAGTTCAGAATAAGTTACGCTATTCGGATAAATGGTGAATTGTAAATCCACATTGGGAATGGTGCTATGCTCATATCTTCCGTTACACGAAGCAAGCAACAATCCAAGCAATAATAATCCTAATATTTTTTTCATTTTAGTATAAATCTGAATGCAAAAGTACAATTTTTTTCGCAATTCAAAAAAATTTGTATTTTTGCAAATAATATACATTAGGGTAAAAATTTAAATTATTTTCAATATGGAACAAGAAACTGTTATCAAACCCAAGAAAAAAGAGACGAATGCACGAAAATTCTGGCGTATTGTTTTTGGCACAATGGTCGGTTTTATTTTTATGTCCATTATTACTTCATTTTTGTCCTTATTGATGTTTGTCGCGATGATTGCGACAATGGGCAAGACCGAAACGGTAGTGATTCAGGACAATTCTATTTTGAAGTTGGATTTGCAGAAGCCGATTGTGGAACAGGCTGAGGATAATCCCTTTGATATGTTTGGCGATGAATTTTCCAAATATTATCAGTCAACGATAGGTTTGGACGATGTGCTGGCCTGTATTCATTCGGCAGCCATCGACCCAAAAATTAAAGGCATTTACATTAGTTCTCCGGGAGTGGGGGCTTCTCCAGCCACGATGAAGGAAATTCGTGACGCATTGGTGGCATTCAAGAAATCAGGCAAATTTATTTACGCCTACGCCGATAATTATACGCAAGGCGGATATTATTTGTCTTCAGTGGCCGACAAGGTGACAATGAGCACCACGGGCATTATGCAGTTCAAGGGAATGGCTATGCAAGTGATGTTTTATAAAGGATTATTGGATAAATTGGACATTGATGTTCAGGTTATCCGTCACGGAAAATTCAAGAGTGCCGTTGAACCTTATTTGATGGATAAGATGAGTGAGGCCAATCGCGAACAAATGACATTGTTGGCCAATACATTATGGGAAACGATGGTGAAAGATATGGCTGCTTCAAGAAAAATTTCCAAGGAAGATTTGAATTTGGCTGCTGATGAACTGTTTTTTGGAACGGCCAGCAAAGCTTTGGAGAAAAAATTGATTGATAAAACTTGCTATAAATCAGATGTTACGGCAGATTTGATGAAGTTGGTGAGCGTTGCCGATGCTAAAGCGTTGCGCTTGGTAAATATTTCCGAGTACAGTAAGTGCTTGAAGAAGGAATCGTCTTCTTCAACTGATGAAATTGCTTTGATTTATGCCGCCGGACAAATTATGGATGGTGAATCAGGCAAGGATATTATGGGTTCTGAAACGATGGTGAAACTGATTCGCGAAGCTTATCAGAATGAAAATGTGAAGGCCATTGTTTTGCGTGTCAATTCTCCCGGTGGCGACGGAACAGCTTCCGATATCATCTGGCACGAAATTGAACTGGCCAAGGCAGCGGGAAAAGTAGTTGTCACCTCAATGGGTGATTATGCCGCTTCAGGTGGTTATTATATTTCCTGCAATTCTGATTTTATTGTAGCTCAACCCAATACCTTAACCGGTTCCATTGGCGTTTTCGGGATGGCTCCATCTTTTGAAAAAGCCTTGAAAAACAAATTGGGTGTTACCATTGATGTGGTAAAAACCAATAAACACGCCGACGGGGCTTCCGGTTTCCGCGCTTTGGATGAAGAAGAATTGAATATTTGGCAAGGTTTTGTCGATGAGTTCTACGGCATTTTCACCAAGCGCGTGGCCGATGGACGTGGAATGACGCAGAGTGCGGTGGATTCAATAGGTCAAGGTCGTGTTTGGGCTGGTGCCGATGCGTTGAAAATTGGTTTGGTTGACCAATTGGGCAACATTGACGATGCCATTGCCAAGGCAGCCGAATTGGCCAAAATTAAAGATTATAAGGTCACCTATTATCCTGAAAAGAAAGATTTTTGGGCTAAATTGTTGGAAAAGGGCAGTAATGACAATAAGGTTCAAGCAGCCATAAGAAGTGAATTGGGAGATCAATATTATATTTATGAAGGTTTGAATCAAATCAAGAGAGCTACGGGAATTCAGGCGTTGATGCCTATGCAAATACAGTTTGAATAATGAATGCTGCGTTTTTATCGGATGCCTTTCATATTTACCTTTGGGTAATGATAGGTTTGGCGGTGGTTGTTTTTATCGCCCTGCAATTTTTTAATGCCGGTTATGGTATGATGTATGCAAAAAATACCAAAAATACCGTAAAGTTAGGCCCACCGATCAATAACAAAGTCGCCTGGTTCTTTATGGAAGTACCCGTTTTTTTGGTGATGATAGTCCTTTGGCTGTGTTCGCCTCACAAATTTGAAACGGTGCCTTTTATATTTTTCCTGATTTTTGAACTGCATTATTTTCAGCGTTCATTAATTTTCCCCTGGCTGATGAAAGGAAAAAGCAAAATGCCCATCAGCATTATGATTATGGGCATCTGTTTTAATATTTTGAATGCGTTGATGCAGGGTTATTGGATTTTCTACGAATCGTTTTATGAAAACTATGCCGTGGGAGGTTTGCATTATACCGATCTGGCTTGGTTGTATTCTCCACAATTCATCATTGGAACGATTATCTTCTTCATAGGATTTGTCATCAATCTTCAGTCTGATTATATCATTCGTCATTTGAGGAAGGATGATAATGATACCAAGCATTATCTTCCGAAGGGTGGAATGTTCAAATACGTTACATCGGCCAATTATTTGGGCGAGTTGACCGAATGGTTGGGCTTTGCCATTCTGACCTGGTCGCTGGCGGGTTTGGTGTTCTTTATCTGGACATTTGCCAATCTGGTGCCTCGTACGAAAACCATTTATAAGCATTATCAGGAAGAATTTGCAGAAGAAATGCAAGAAAGAAAGCTGAAAAAGGTATTTCCGTTTGTGTATTAGTATAATCTACCATAATTTCTAAATCTTCTCGTTAAAATGGATGATATTCGATATGTTTCTTTCGAGGAATTGCAGCAATTTGTTGTGTCGGCGGGCGAAAAACCATTTCGCGCCAAACAAATTAACGAATGGCTCTGGAAGAAAGGCGTGGGTTCGTTTGACGAAATGACCAATGTCTCTCAGACACTTAGAGAAAAGTTGTCTAGTAGCTTTTCTTTTCGACGTGCTGCCATCGAGGTGGAAGCAAAAAGTAGCGATACAACGGTAAAGTTCGGTTTCCGTTTGTTTGATGGAAAAATGATAGAAGGCGTGCTGATACCGGCTGGTGACAGAGTGACGGCTTGCGTCTCTACGCAGGTGGGGTGTGCTATGCACTGCGCGTTTTGCGCCACCGGGCAGATGGGCTTTATCCGTAATCTTCATTTCTCGGAAATTTTTGACCAGTTTATCTTAATGAATGCCAAGGCGCAGGAATATTATGGGCATCCTATTTCCAATATCGTCTATATGGGAATGGGCGAGCCGTTGCTTAATTTTATGAACGTGATGAGGTCCATAGAGTTGCTGACATCCAAGGACGGTCAGGGATTGTCTCCGCAGCGAATTACCTTGTCCACGGCTGGAATCACAGAGGGTATCCGTAAATTGGCGGATATGGATTTCAAACCCGGACTGGCGGTGTCGCTGCATAGTGCTGACCCGAAAAAACGTATCCACCTGATGCCCGTGACGGAGCATAATCCTTTGGATGAACTGCAGTCGGCTTTGAAATATTATCATCAGAAAACAGGTGAGCGGGTTACATTTGAATATCTCCTTTTGAATGGCATCAACGACAGCCAGCGAGATGCGGAGGTGTTGGCAGCTTATTGTCGCGCCTTCCCCGTGAAAATCAATCTGATAGAATTTAACGCGACCGATTCGCCATTCCAAAAAAGTGACCCCGAAAACGTACGGCGTTTCATTCAGTTCTTAGAGTCGCGAAATATGGTGGTCAATCTTCGACACAGTAGAGGCAAAGATATTGACGCGGCTTGTGGTCAGTTGATTAAAAAAAATATGTAATTTTGCATTCTGATTAAAAATATATAATAATGGATTCAAATAAGAAAAGATACACAATTACTTCAGCCCTTCCTTATACTAACGGTCCTGTTCATATTGGACATTTGGCAGGTGTTTATGTGCCGGCCGATATTTATGCGCGTTATCTGCGCTCAAACGGCAAGGAAGTGTTGTTTATTGGAGGTTCTGACGAGCACGGCGTGCCTATTACCCTGAAGGCGAAGAAGGAAAATACTACTCCTCAGGCCATCGTGGATCGTTATCATAATATTATCAAGAAGTCTTTTGAAGAATTAGGCATTTCTTTTGATATTTATTCCAGAACATCTGGTGCGGAACATCATAAGACGGCTTCCGAATACTTCACAAAATTATACAATAGTGGCAAACTAATCGAACAGACCAGCCAGCAATATTATGATGAAAGCGCACAGCAGTTCCTGGCAGACCGATATATTACGGGAACCTGTCCCCATTGCGGTAACGAAAAGGCCTACGGTGACCAATGCGAGGCGTGCGGTACCAGTTTGAATGCTACTGATTTGATTGACCCTAAGTCCGTATTGAGTGGCAACGCCCCTGTTATGAAGGAAACCAAACATTGGTATTTGCCTTTGAACGAATACGAACCCTGGCTGAAAGAATGGATTCTTCAAGGACATAAAGAAGATTGGAAAAGCAATGTTTACGGACAATGCAAATCTTGGATTGAGCAAGGTCTGCAGCCGCGTGCCGTCACCCGTGACTTGGACTGGGGTGTGAAGGTGCCGTTGTCTGAGGCCGATGGAAAAGTGCTTTACGTTTGGTTCGATGCCCCTATCGGCTATATTTCCTTTACGAAAGAATGGGCGGCCGCTCATAATGAAGACTGGGAAAAGTGGTGGAAAGACAAGGATACGCAATTGGTGCATTTTATCGGCAAGGACAATATCGTTTTCCATTGCATTATCTTCCCATGTATGTTGAAAGCAGACGGAAGTTATATTCTTCCCGATAATGTTCCGGCCAATGAATTTTTGAATTTGGAAGGAGATAAAATCTCAACATCCAAGAATTGGGCCGTGTGGTTGCACGAGTATCTTGAAGATTTTCCTGGAAAGCAGGATGTTTTGCGCTATACGCTGACTTCCATTGCTCCTGAAACGAAGGATGCCGACTTTACCTGGGCAGATTTTCAGGCAAAAAATAATAATGAGTTATTGGCTATTTTCGGAAATTTGGTCAATAGAACCGTTGTTTTGACGCATAAATATTACAATGGCGTTATTCCGGAAATGGGTACTGTAACAGATTATGAAAAGGAAGTGATTGAAAAGATGAAGGAATTTCCGGCATTGATTGGAAATTCTATCGAAAAATACCGTTTCCGTGAGGCACAGGCCGAATTGATGAATTTGGCTCGTTTGGGAAATAAGTACTTGACGGATATGGAACCTTGGAAAAAACAGAAGGAAGATCCTGAAAGCGTGAAGACGGTGATGCATTTGTCACTGCAGATTTGTGCCAATTTATCCGTTTTATGTGAACCGTTCCTTCCCTTCACGGCTCAGAAATTGCAGCAGATGTTGAATATCAATGTTCACGATTGGAATAAAGGAGGTGCTTGTGATTTGTTGAAGGCCGGCGATAAAATCAATCCTGCAGAATATCTCTTTGTCAAGATTGAGGATGAAGCCGTTGCTGCCCAAGTGAAGAAGTTGGAAGATGCCAAGAAGGCGAATATGATGAATAATGCTCCTGCCAAAGAAGCCAAAGCAGACATTACTTATGATGATTTTCAAAAGATGGATTTGAGAATCTGTACGGTGTTGGCTGCGGAAAAAGTGGCAAAGACCAAGAAATTATTGAAACTCAAAGTAAATACCGGGGTTGATGAAAGAGAAATAGTTTCTGGCATTGCGGAATATTATGAGCCAGAATCATTGGTAGGAAAGCAGGTTCTGATGCTGATCAACCTGGCACCGAAGGAGATAAAGGGCGTTGCGTCGCACGGAATGGTTCTGATGGCGGAGAATGCCAATGGGGAATTGTCGCTGATACAGCCTGCCAAAGATTTAAAAGCAGGAAGCACTGTTCAATAGAATGATTTTTTTTGTATTTTTGCAGTCGCAAAATGAAAGCGGATGTGGCGTAATTGGTAGCCGCGCTAGACTTAGGATCTAGTGGTGTGAGCCGTGGGGGTTCGAGTCCCCCCATCCGCACAAGGCGACAGACGAGGGCTCAGGGCTCTCGTTTTTTGTTCAATATCTGATATAAAAACCATCTTCAATGAATATTGCAGTGATTTTGGCAGCAGGAAGCGGAAAACGGCTTGGCGGAGAACTCCCCAAGCAGTTTGTGACCGTAGGTCATCGTATGGTCATCGAGTTTTCTATTGCACAGTTTCAGCAACATCCTGATATTGATGAAATTGCGGTGGTAACTTCAGCCGATTTTATCAATGTTGTCAATGATATCAAAGCCAATCCCACCTATTCCAAATTGAAGACCGTGTTGTTGGGCGGAGCTGAGCGTTATCAGTCTTCTTTGGCGGCAATCCGTCATTATGCTGACCAGCCGGATGCCATCCTGTTGATTCACGATGCGGCACGACCGTTGGTTTCTCATCAGCTTATCAGTGATGTGTTGGCGGTAATGAAAACGCATAATGCAGCGGTCGTGGCTATTCCTGCTACCGATACCGTTTTGTATTCAAAAGATAATCAGTGCGTTACAGAAATACCTCCCCGTTCTCAAATGTATTATGCGCAAACACCTCAGGCTTTTCGTCAGCAAACCATACAGCAGGCTTTTGAAACAGGTTTGCGGGATGCAGGGTTCAATCCGACTGACGATAGTGGCGTGGTACTCAAGTATTTGCCGAATGAACCCATCGCTATTGTGAAAGGAGAATCAATCAATAAAAAAATTACATATCAAGACGACTTGTCGTGGTTTATTTCACAAATTAAAAATAATTGATGATGAAAGTGGTTTCTATTGTGGGTGCGCGACCGCAATTTGTGAAAGCGGCAGCAATCAGCCGTCAGTGGGTTAACTATCCAGATGTGGAAGAAGTTTTGATTCATACGGGGCAGCATTTTGATGACAATATGTCCGAATTGTTTTTCCGGGAAATGTCCATCCCTCAGCCCAAATATAATCTGGGAATTCATACGATGGCGAATCAGGATATGGTGGCCTTGATGATGGAGCGCTTAGAGCCTGTCTTGCGAGAGGAATCTCCTGATTGTGTCGTGGTTTTTGGAGATACGAATTCCACATTGGCAGGCGCCCAAACGGCACATCAGCTCGGAATCCGTTTGGCTCACGTGGAAGCGGGTTTGCGTTCTTTCAATAATGCAATGCCGGAAGAATACAATAGAATCCATACCGACCGGCTTAGTGATGTATTGTTTTGCCCTACGGCAACTGCGGTTGAGAATCTGAAAAAGGAACATATCGTAGAAACAGGGCAAAAGATAATCCTTTGCGGCGATGTGATGTATGACGCCGCTTTGTTTTATGCTTCTTCGGCAAGAAAACCACAGCTTGATTTGTCTTCGGATTTTATTCTCACGACCATTCATCGGGCTGAAAATGCGGATAATCAGCAGATTCTGCAGTCGGTTTTTATGGCGTTGGAAGAACTGTCTCGTCATCAGCAAGTAATTATGCCGCTTCATCCTCGCACAAAGGTGAAATTATTGGCGATGGACTATCCGTTTCAGACATCCAAAATCGCCTTTATTGATCCTGTCGGCTATTTTGAAATGCTTTATTTGCTGCAGCATTGCTCTTTGGTGATGACTGATAGCGGCGGTTTGCAAAAAGAGGCCTATTTCTTTGCCAAAAAATGCGTGACTTTGCGTAATGAAACGGAATGGGTGGAGTTGGTGGATAATGGCGTGAACGTGTTGGCCGGAACTCAAACGGAATTTATTCTGCATTGTGTACGACAAATGCGTTCGCAGTCTAAACATTTCCCTAAATCATTGTATGGGGACGGGAATGCTGCAGGCCAAATTACCGCTGCGTTACGGAAGCTGATGTAGGCTTATTTCCATTCCAGGGTGTTGACCAATTCTAAAAGGTCGTTGCGCAGAAAGTCAATTACAGGTTGGATGGAATCGTTGTTGGGCGGATAACTGAAATATAATGAGCCCCTTAAAAAATGGTGGGTGCTATCGCAGACCCAGAATTGGAAGGGAGTGGCTACATCCGAACCTTTGATGTCATAGATTTGTCCGAACATCCTGTTGCCAGGATCGTTGATAATGGAATATTCCACATCATCAGCTTTAACATAATGAAATTCAACCATTTTCCGTTCTTGAATCATTCTTTCTCTAAGATTTTGATGGATAGGGAAATAAGTCATTTTAAGTTCTGCGGAAAATTCGGGATAATTGAGGTCTATCCAAATTTTTCCGGAGTCTTTTGGTGTAATGATGGCATTGGCAAATTCCGAAATGGCCATAGAAAACGGCAAGGTGGTGTCTAATGTCCGATAGGTTTGTTCGGGCAAGTCAATTCGAAAATATCCCTTGGGCTTAGGGGCAATGTTTTTATTTTTCTTTTCGCAAGCTCCTAATACAAAGATTCCGATTAATAAAAGGCATAAGAAGATATTTCGATTCATTCTAAATGATTTTAATTATAAAGAAACGACGGTGATGCCGCTGCCTCCAAGTTCCAGGGCCTCGTCGTTAAATGATTTTACTTCTTTTCGTTTGGCCAGATATTGGCGAATGACGTGTCTTAAAATGCCGTTGCCCTTGCCGTGTAATAACTTAACCTGATGAATACTTAATAATACGGCTTCGTCCAAATAGGGTTCCAGGGCTTGAATGGCTTCGTCGGCACGCATGCCGCGCATATCCATCGTGCTGTCAAACTGGGCAACTTTCTTGTTCATTGCGTCGGCTAACGAACCGCCGTCCAAACGTACGCCCGTCCGTTTGACGCTCCGAGCTTCCCGCTTGCTGATTTTCGTCACTTTGTCCTTGGTGGTTCGGAAGGAGACAGAATTGAACGAAATGGTGATATCATCACCGTTGAGTTGTGTAATTTCGCCTACAATCTGCGTTTCTGCCATAAATACCGAATCGCCCACATGCAGTGCGTTGTCTTCGATAACTTCCTGTTTCCTGACTTGAGGCTTTGGCTTATGAATAGGCACAATGGGTTTGAGCACTTCTTCATTCTCGATGGATTCCACTTCTTTAGAAAATTCCTCTTTCAGTTTGGAAATATTCTGGCGTGCCTGCTTGGTTTTCGTGGCATCGGCTTTGTGTTCCTTAATCTCGCGAATGGTTTTTTCTATGACTTTGTTGGCACTTTCAATAATGCTGTTGGCTTGGTTTTTGGCTTTCTGGATGATGTCTTTGCGGTGTTTTTCCAATTCTGAAAATTTTTCACCGTATTCTGTAATCATCTGGGCCAGTTGGTCGTCTGCGGAATTGACCAATCGCAGCATTTTGTCGATTTCCATTTTCTCATTGTCAATCTGCTCCAACTTTTTCTCGTAATCGATTTGTGCCGTTCCCGTTTTGCTGACGGCTTGGTCGATGATTGCTTGTGGCAAACCGATGGCTCTGGCAATTTCGTAAGTGAAAGAACTGCCGGGTTTTCCCATTTTCAGCTTAAACAAGGGTTTCATTGCAGTCATATCAAACATCATTGCCCCATTGACCGCCTGCTTATGCGTGTCGGGAAAGAGTTTCAGGTTGCCGTAGTGCGTGGTGATGACGCCGAAAGAACCCTTGTCGTACATTGCTTCCAGCAATGCTTCTGCCATTGCTCCACCGGGAAGCGGATCGGTGCCGGAACCGAATTCGTCAATTAAAAACAGCGACTTATCATCCAATTGCTCTACCATCACTTTGGCATTGGTCAAATGCGAACTGTACGTGCTGAGGTCGTTCTCGATGGACTGCTCGTCACCCATATCAATGAAAAAATGATGAAAGATACCCATATCGGAAGTGTCAGACATAGATACCAGCAGACCGCATTGCAGCATATATTGCAGTAAGCCAATGCTTTTCAGACAAACAGATTTGCCGCCGGCATTAGGTCCGGAAATAATCAGAATACGTTCGTCGGCGGATAATTTGATGTCCAATGCTTGTACATTTTTAGGCGTGCCTTTGAAATTGAGAAACAGTAGCGGATGAATGGCGTTATGCCAGTTGATTGTGCAATGGTTGAAAATGTGCGGTAAGTTGGCGTCAATGTCAATGGCAAACAACGCCTTGGCACGGATGAAGTCGATATGACCAATGAATTGATGCCCACATAAAAGATTATCGATAGAAGGCCTGATGAAATTGGTGATTTCCGTTAAAATCCTGATAATCTCCCGGTGTTGGGCGTTGAGCAAGTCCTTGATTTCGTTGTTGGCGTCAAAAACTTCTGCGGGCTCAATAAAAACGGTCTGTCCCGTGGCCGATTCATCGTGGACAAAACCCTTGAGCCGGCGCTTAAACTGTGCCGATACGGGAATACAGAGACGGCCGTTGCGAACGGTCATTTCCGCATCGTCTTTCGTGATGCCGTCTTGTTTGGCCGCATTCAGCAGTTTACGAATCCGGCGGTCTGCTTCGCCGGAAATACGGTTGATTTCACTTTTGATGCGGCGAAGTTCATCAGAGGCATTGTCGCGCAACTGACCCTTGGGATCAAGAATTTTATTGATGGCTTCCACTATGCCTTTTTCTGGCATAATGTCTTGGCAGATAGTCCATAGTCTCGGAAATTTGTTGTCTTCCTTTCTGATTTTAAAATAGACGAAAATCTGAATTATCGCATTGATAAATGCGCGTAATGCGGCCAATTCATCCAACTCAATAAAAGTGCCGTCAATCCGGATGCGTGACAAAACTTCACGAAGGTCGTAATAGTCTTGTGCGGGAAATGGGTCTTCAAATAATAATACCTGCTTGAATTCATTGGTTTCTTGCAGCCAGCGTTCCACTTCTTCAAAAGAGGCAGAATAAGAAAGCTGATCTACCAGTTCTTTTCCCATATCACTGATACAGTGAGATTTAATGTATTGCCGAATATGGTCGAAGCCGATTTTTTCTTCAAATGTCGCAGGATAAATCATTCATTGAAAATTAGGATGCAAAATTACAAATAAAAGTGTAACAATGACGATTTGTCGCGTTATAGTGACGTTTTCCTATTGCCGCTGTTTTATCCATTCAAAAATACCACTACTCAAATGGCAATAGCCATTGGGGTTTTTGTCCAAATAGTCCTGGTGGTATTCTTCAGCAGTATAAAAACATTGAAGTGGAAGGAGTTCGACCATCAATTTTGTCCCTAATGAGCGTTCTTCTTGTTCAAAAATAGTTTTAATGATGGCCAGATCCTTGTCGTTTTTATAATAAACGCCTGTTCTATAGCGAGTTCCTTTGTCTTCGCCTTGCTGGTTTAAACTCAATGGGTCGATAATCTTAAAGTATAGTTGGGTGAGTTCTGCCAACGAAACCACTTTTGGCAGGTAGCGTACATGCACACATTCGGCATGGCCTGTGGTGTCGGTATAGACTTCTTTGTAAGTGGGATTTTCGGTGTTTCCATTGACAAATCCGACTTCTGTAAAAATGACGCCTTTTACCAATTTGAAAAATTTCTGCGCTCCCCAAAAGCAGCCAGCGGCAAACCAAATGTCTTGTTCTTCAGGGTACAAATAGCTGACGATTTGCTCTAAGTATTTTTCGTCGATGGCGTCGAAGGTGTTAAGTTTGCGACTGTCGATGTCCAACACGGCGACAATTTCATTATTTCTCCATACGGGAACCACGATTTCGCTACGTGATTCGGAAGAGCATGCAATGTGGCCGGGAAATTGTTCGACATCAGGCACGATGATGGTGTGTGCCGCTGCCCACGCCGTGCCGCAAACGCCTTTGCCTTGGGCAATGCGGGTGCAGGCAATCGGTCCATGAAACGGACCTAATACCAACTGCTCGCCCACTACTCGGTAAAAACCGGTCCACCAAAAACCAAATTCTTGATGGAGTATGGCGGCTAAATTGGCCATTTGGGCGATTTCGTCAGTTTCGTTTTCCAATAACGATTGAATGATCGGAAGTAAGGCTTTGTATTTTTCTTCTTTGCTGATAGACATAAAATTAGATCTTTGAATTTTTGAAATTATTTTACCAAAGTGTAGTCAATAAACCAATTTTCGATGTGAATCTGGTCGTCTTCTACATTAAGATACCAAGAAGAAAAGACAATGCAGGCGCTGTCTGTTGTGTAAATGAGCAATTCTTCGGCATGACAATCGCACCAGGCTTCGGTAATGGGAGTCCCCGGTACGTATCCGCATTTCTTTAATTGGGTTTCCAAGATTTGATCCAGAATCTGATTAGTTTTCATATCCTTGAATTGCTCAATGTGAGCAAAACTCGGTCCATAATCATTACTTGCGATAAGGTACTGATAATCTTCGATGGGTAATTTATAGTCTTTGGAGGGCAAGTTTACCCAAAATTTTGTCTGGTCTTCTTCTTCATTGATGGCAGGTTCGGAATATTGGGTTGCATAGGCCACGGTCTTTGGACTGAGATTCTTCAAATAATCATCAGCGGACCGAATATTGAAGAATTTACCCAGGGATTTTTCACTTTCAAAGTCCGCTTCTTTCTCAATATACCTTAATGATTGATAGATAGTTCGATGTTCTTTGAGATGCAGTGTGTCGTCAGCTGTTTTCAGGTCTGTTCGCAGCATTTTGTGGTCATCCAACATGCCAATCTGTTTGGCGGTATTTCGAACGCGTTCCACTTGCGAGTAAAGGGCAATTTGTTTGGCGGAAATAGGAGGAATGCAGATGCTGAGCAAAAAGAGGATGGCAGCGCTCAGGGTGAGGATAAAATATCCTTTTTTATTCTTAAATAAGAATAGAATAAAGTATAATGTCATGAGTAAACCACAGACTATGAGATAAAAACGCCATGTGGTGAGTCCGTAATCGGAAATTCGCCTGGCAGTGCCTATCCAGAACATTACCAGAAGTGGCAGTGCAAACCAGCTGAAATTCCGGTAGAACCAATGAAATGGCTTTTTGTCGCAGAAATGCTGCATCATCTGGCCAAACATTGCCACCAGGCCGAAGATGAATATCATAATGGATATCATTCCTTTGGGTAAAGTCCATGTTACCAATATCTTGACGGCGTAAACGTATAAAATGATAGTATAGATAAGCAGGGCAGGGGTGAGTACCCAATTCAGGATGGCTTTCAGAAACCTGCTCATTTGAAATGTTTTGGCGCTATCTTCCATAGTGAAAAACAGCATCGGCATAATCAATACAAAGACAATATAGGCCATGCTGATTGACATGGTATATTCTTTATTTCCGGGTAAATCAAAAATAAAAATGAAAGAATTAATGATTAAGAAGTAGAGCAGATAAATGACCCCTGCGCAAAAAGCAGCCAAAACGGCGGAACGTGCCATGACGGCATTGCGCTCGATAAAGTCCTCATTGTGAGACAAAAAAGCTCGAATAAACATCCAAAGAAAGAAGACAATCAGCAGAATGTAGTAGGTATAACTATCGACAAACTCAGGAAGTTGGGGAAATAGTAGGCAAAGAGTGCAAAGAGGGATCGGCAAGAGGTAAAGCAGAAAAAAAAGTCGATTTCTTTTCTGATAAAAGCTGAGCGAGTAGGCGGTGATGACTAAAAATGGAATGAGGGGCATTGGATAGTAAAAGCATCCTCCCTCGTGATCAATTGTCACGCCCAAAATGAATACGATGGTTGCATAGAGCAGTAAAACAAATTCAACCGGATGTTTGGTGACGGACAGCAGCAGATTTTTGCCTATTTCTTTGATTTTACCGATAAAAATGGAAGCTTTATTGTTCATTTCTAATTATTTTTTGATTGAAAACGCAAAGATAACATAAAAATTGTATGGTGAGGTGTTTTGAATCTAAAATTTCGTTCTTTTGAAAAGAAAATCACGAAAATAGAGAAATGATGATTTCGTTTTTTTTATACAAACAAAAGATGTATTTTTGCAAAAGCTTAAAATTTTCACATTGACTCATTGTCGTGAGCAAAATGAAGTGTTTTTATGGAGCAATTTTTTCAACGACATCGCAAAACCATTTTTATCACGCTTGTAGTGGTTTTTGCCGTGTTGTTTTCATTGCTTTCCATTACGAATTACTTTACTTTTAGAACATACGGACTGGATCTTGGCATTTATACAAAAGCCCTATACGACTATGCGCATTTCAGGCTGTGCGATAGCAGCTTTTTCCAATGGGTGCCTATAGTATTGTTAGGAGATCATTTTGATTTGTATTTAATGATTTTTTTCCCCTTGGTGTGGTTGTTCGGTCCGTTGACGCTACTCATCGTACAAATCCTGGCGGTATTGTTTGGTGCCGTGGGCATTTATAAATTGATTCATCTTTATAGTGATACCGAAACCATACCGTTTGCCGCGATGCTCTCGTTCCTGTCCTTTTTTGGAATTTGGCACGCTTTGTCTTTCGACTACCATTCCAATGTCGTGGCTACTATGTTTTTGCCGTGGTTGTTGTATTTTTTCAAATCTCGTTGCTATGGAAAATCGTCACTTATGCTGCTGTTGATGGTTATTGCCAAAGAAACCATACCATTGTGGCTTTGCTTCGTCTTTATCGCCTTGCTTTGGGATTATCGCAATGACAAAAAGGCAATGGCGTGGTTGGGAGCATACACTGTTTTCTGCTTCATCTATTTGTCGGTTGTGACTTTGTGGGTGATGCCTCATTTTAATCAAGGAAGTAGTCCCGGTTTTTGGCGTTACGAGTATATGGGTTCTAATTTTAAGGAAATTACCCTGTGGATTTTATCTCATCCGATAGAAACAATCCAAAATTTGTTTGGGATTGGCAGTAATGGAAGTCTTAAAGTTGAATTTTACATTTGCGCATTGGCTTCTGGTTTGCTGCTCACCTGTTTCAAGCCAAACTACCTGATTATGCTGGTGCCCTTGATTGCGCAGAAAATGTTGTCCAGCGACCAATTGTTTTGGGGTGTTATACTTCAATATGGAGTGGAATTTGCCCCTGTTTTAGTTGTTGCCAGTTTTATTGTCATTGCACAAATCAATCAAAAAAAGTGGAAAACCGCCCTTGCCGTTGCGACGGTGCTGCTGAGTACGGGTACAACCATATACACTGTCGATACGCCCGTTGCTCCCATTTTTCGGGAGCGAATAAGAATCTATTCGGCCTCCCATTACCAGCAGAATGAATTTGATATGAAGGTGGCTCGCAGAATGCTGCAACAAATTCCCGATGATGCTTCGGTATGTGCTACGACATTCTTCACTCCCCATTTGGCCTTGCGAGACAGTATTTATATGTTTCCGTATGGTCTTCATCATCAAGCCGAATATTTCTTGGTGAAAAAAGAACATTGGTGTTATGCTGAAGGCGATATGGAAAAAATAACGATGATGATCAGCGATACTTCGCAGTTTGAGATTTTGGATACGGACGGGGATTTATATTTGTTGCGAAGAAAAAGATGATTTCTTTGAAAAAGAATAAAAAAAGGACTTGCCAAAATCTAACAAATCCTTTTCCCCACAAAAATATGAAAAGTTGGTGGGACGTATAGGATTTGAACCTATGACCTCTGCCGTGTGGAGGCAGCGCTCTAAACCAACTGGGCTAACGTCCCATTTGCGGCTGCAAAAATACGAAAAAAAATTGTACTTTTGCAAGCTTTTTGAAAAAATAAATGAAAGAAGAAAGTCAACCTCAGGAAAAACTTTGGAATAGCAACTACCTTAAAGTGTGGATTGCTAATTTTATGATCTTTTTTTCCTTTATGTTACTGACACCTTTGCTGCCACTCTACTTGAAGGAAACCTTTGATGCCAACAAGCAAATGATAGGCATCGTTTTGTCTGGATATACGCTCACGGCATTGATAATCAGACCGTTTAGCGGATTTTTTGTAGATAGTTTCCCACGAAAGAAAGTCCTGCTGATCTTTTATGGTCTGTTCTGCATCTTTTTTGGCGGTTATCTGATGGCGGGAACCTTGCTGCTGTTTGCCATTGTGCGTACGCTGCACGGGGCACCATTTGGTGCGACGACGGTTTCCAACAGTACCGTGGCCATCGATGTGCTGCATCCTTCTCGAAGAGCAGAAGGAATTGGCTATTACGGATTGAGCAACAACATTGCTTCAGCTATCGCTCCGGCTTTGGCCATTTATATCTTGCATCTCACCAATAGTTACGAATTATTATTCTGGCTCTCCCTCATTACTTCGGGCATCGGTTTTGCCATCAATTCTACTTTAAAACTCAACGAGCGCGAATTAATCAAGGACAAACCCAAAATTTCTCTCGACCGATTCTTCCTGCTGAAGGGTTGGAGTGAGGGCGCCGCCATGATCTGCTACTCATTTTCGTACGGCGTGCTTGCCACCTACGTTGCCATTTATGGCAAAGAGGAACTCGGAATTACGGGAGGTACCGGCTTTTTCTTTATGCTGCTTTCTATCGGACTGATTTTATCTCGTCTCATTGGAAGCCGCACGCTCCGCCAGGGCAAGATTGTCCAGAACGCTTCGGTTGGTATATGTATTTCCCTTTGCGGCTACTTGCTCTTTGCCGCCCTTCACAATCCTATTGGCTATTATGGTGCTGCATTGGTCATTGGTCTCGGCAACGGCCACATGTGGCCCGCCTTTCAGACGATGTTTATTAATTTGGCACCTCATACCCAACGAGGTACGGCAAACTCCAGTGTCCTCATCAGTTGGGATATTGGGGTGGGTTTAGGCATTCTCGTCGGTGGCGTGATTTCTGAAAACATAGGCTATCATTGGGCTTTTTGGACGGCCTGGATCGTTAATCTGGTGGGGGTAATCGCCTTCTTCGCCTACGTGCGCCAAAGTTTTTTGAAAAACAAATTAAGATAATCGTGCATTATGGCACTCAAAATAAAAACGAAATTTTATCAATAAAAAATATGATTCCGCAATTCGAACAATACCCATCTCCCTGCTACATCATGTATGAAGAAGCCTTGGAGGCTAATTTGCAATTGCTTGACCTTGTCCAACAGGAAGCCGGCGTGTCCATCATCTGCGCCTTGAAAGGCTTCGCTTTTTGGCATTCGTTTCCTTTGGTGAAACAATATTTGGCGGGAGCAACGGCCAGTTCGGTCAACGAGGCCCGTCTGATTGTGGAAGAAATGGGTTGTGAGGCTCATACGTTTGCCCCCGTTTATCGCGAAGAAGAATTTGAAACCTTATTGTCCTATAGCAGTCATCTGACGTTTAACTCGTTGAGCCAGTGGACGAAATATAAAGATGTGGCATTGAAATTCCCTAAAAAAGTGAGTTTCGGACTGCGCGTTAACCCTGAATATTCTGAAATTGAGACCGATTTATATAATCCTGCATTGCCCGGTTCTCGCTTGGGAATTTTGTCTGAAGATATGCCGGAGCATTTGCCGGAAGGCATTGAAGGACTTCATTTCCATACTTTGTGTGAAAACGACAGCTATGCGCTGGAGCATTGTCTGGAACATTTCGAACAACGCTTCGGACATCTCATTAAAGAATGCAAATGGGTGAATTTTGGCGGCGGACATCATATTACCAGGGAAGACTATGACATTCCACATTTGATTGAGTTGTTGAAGAATTTCAAAAGCAGATATCCTAATTTGAAAGAAGTAATTCTGGAACCCGGAGAAGCCGTGGGCTGGCAAACGGGCGTACTGGTCTCTACGGTGGAAGATATTGTGGAAAATAAAGGGATTAAAATTGCTATGCTGAATATCTCATTTTCTTGCCATCTGCCCGATTGTCTCGAAATGCCGTACAAACCTTTGGTTCTCGGAGCCAAAGACCCTGACGAAAAAAGTAAATATGTTTATCGCTTGGGCGGATGTTCCTGTTTGGCTGGAGATTATATCGGAATGGGAGACTTTGCTTTTCCTGAACCGTTGGAAATCGGCGACCGTATCGTCTTCGATGATATGATTCATTATACGATGGTTAAAACGACTTTTTTCAACGGGGTTCCGCATCCCGCAATCGGTATGATTCAAAAAGATGGAGAGTTCATTTTGTTCGCCCAACCTGGGACTTATGAAGATTATAAGTCAAAATTAGGCTGATATGACAATTTTTTTGTATTTTTGTCGGTTATTACAAATAATAGATTGTGATAAATTCAGTTTATAATTAGAAGCGATAAAAATGCATAAATTGAAATATGGGCGATATTAAAGATTTTTTCAGACCGCAGCGATTGGGTTTCCATCTTGTTCTGGCAGTGGGAATTACCATTGCAATTGTGATTATTTGTCTCATTTTCCTAAGGTCATATACGCGTCACGGAAGAGAAGTGGATATGCCTAATTTCATTGGACAGAATTGCAATGCGCTGGTCGATACCCTGCTTCCGTCTGATTATATCATTGTGGTAACCGACGAAGTATATGACAAATCGATGGAACCGGGAACCATTTTGAAGCAGAATCCTGAACCTGGCGAAAAAGTCAAAAAAGGCCGCAAGGTATATTTGACGGTGGCCACTTCCGAACCCCCCAAAGTGATTATGCCCGAACTTCGCGATGTTTCTCTTCGGCAGGCGGAAATTATGTTGAACGCTTTAGGCCTTGAGCTGGCCGGTACGATCTACAAACCGAGTCCATACGAAAATGCGGTTTTGGAACAGTTGCACAACGGTCGTGTCATTGCGGCAGGTACCGAGATTAAAATGGGCGACAAAATTACCCTGGTGGTGGGCCGAGATATTTCCGAATTGCCTATGGGAGATACTCTAAGTACTGAATTACAATAGTTTAGCAAACTTGTCTTATGAAATTTTTGAGAAGAACACTCCTGATAATCTTTGTGGCACTCTTAGGTGTCAATTTGTCTTTTGCCCAGGAAATCCTGACTGGATTGAGCCACAATCCGGTATTGATGACCAAGCAAAAAAACAAAGCCAAAAGCACAAGTCCCATTTATTTGCCTTTTTTTGATGATTTTTCTAATTATACAGGTTATCCGAAATCATCATTATGGGGTGATAATCAGGCATTTGTCAATAATTCTTTTCCTGTGTATCCGCCTTCTATCGGGGCGGTCACCCTGGATGCCCTTGACGAAAATGGCGTTATTTACGCTCACGCCGAAACACGTCCTTTTGGTGCTGATACCTTGACTTCCCTTCCCATTAATTTGGCCACGGATGAATATGGTTATCCATACTATCCTTCTGATTCTATCTATTTCAGTTTCTATTATCAGCCGGGCGGCGCTTCAAAAAAATATCCTCCCGTGGAATGGGAACGCATTGGCGATAAACCGGAATCCGGCGACTCCCTGATTTTGGAATTCGGTTATCCTACCGGCGGTTTCGTGTTCGTCGGATATGATTATTGCGATTATGAATTGACCCGCACATACAATGTCGGCGATTCGTTGCTGAATCCCTATTTGCTTCCCGATACGGTTTATTTTGTTTTCGATTTTTATGCTGTCGAAGGCGAGTCCATTATGCTTCCCTGTGATTCTTTGTGGGCCCCCGAATATCATTGGGATCATATTTGGGCAACGCCGGGATGCAAGGTGGACGATTGGTTGGCTGAAGACGAACATCATTTGACCTATTTCAAAAAAGTGATGATTCCCATCACGAATCCGGATTATTTCAGAGACGATTTTCAATTCAGATTTAGAAATTATGCCAGTTTGGAACCCAATGGCTATGCTGCCTGGGCTTCTAATGCAGATCAATGGCACATCGATTATGTAATGCTGGAAGAAAATATGACCTGCCACGACCTTTATCCCGACGATGTGACCTTTGTTTCTCCTACCACTTCCGCTTTGAAAGAATATCAGTCTATGCCGTGGAATCAGTATAGATCTTCCGATATGAAAGATAAGTTTGCTAATGAATTGGCAAACATTTCTTCACAGGCAAAAAATGTCACTTACAACTATCGCGTGACTACGGAAGAAGGTGCCTTGGTGACGGAGACTGAGCCCACTTCAGAAAACGCTTATCCGTATTACAACAATGGCCTGTATGTGAATCCTGTGCATACGCAGCCCGATATAGCGTTTGTCTTTCCATCCAATGGTGAAGACAGTGCGGTCTTCAAGATTACGCACGTCTTCAACGTTACGGGTTGGGGCGATGATTGCGAGGAAAACGATACTTGCGTTTTCTATCAGAAATTTTACAACTATTATGCTTACGATGATGGAACGGCAGAAGCCGGCTATTCCCTGATTTCAACCTTGACCAATCCGGAAACTTATCTGGCAATGCGCTTTAATATGGCTCAAAGCGATACCTTGCGCGGCGTGCGAATGTGGTTCAATTCGGTTTTTGAAGATGCTAATATTGAACGATTTACACTGATGGTTTGGAATGATATGGGCGGCGTTCCCGGAGATGTCATTGCGGCGCTCTCTGACCAATATCCTGATCACGCTGCCAATCCCCTCGATTTTGTAAGTTATTATTTGGATGAACCCATTGTGGTTCCAACTACCTTCTATGTGGGAATATACCAAAATCACAATGTGCCGTTGAACATCGGTTTTGACCAGAATAACGATGCCCGAGCCCATTGGTTGTACAGCACTTCGGGTGAATGGCGCGAACCGTTCCTCTTGGGTGCTCCAATGATTCGGCCTGTTTTGGGAAAAGATTTCGACAAGACATCTGTTCCGCAGATCGCTGCATTTGATTTTCAGGTTTATCCCAATCCCGCCACGGATCAAATTACGATTTTGCAGGATTCTTATGGTCCAATGGCTTTCGAAGCCGTCATTTTTGACGTGACCGGAAGAAAAGTGGCAGAATTTACGCTCGACAATTATCAAAACACAGTCAATATCAGTCATCTTAACAGCGGAATGTACCTGCTTCAGCTTAAGTCTGATCATCAGACCGCCGTTAAGAAAATCATTAAACGATAAAACTATATGAAACTAAAACTCGAACGCCCCCTTGTATTTTTTGATTTGGAAACCACCGGACTCAATGTCGGTAAAGATAAAATTGTCGAAATCTCATTGCTGAAAGTCATGCCTGACGGTGAAGAAATCGTCAAAACGATGCTGCTCAATCCGGGATGCCATATTCCTGCCGAATGTTCCGAAGTTCACGGTATTTATGATAGCGATGTGAAGGATAAACCCCGTTTTGAAGAGGTGGCCGACGAAATTTTAGCCTTTATCGGAGATGCCGACTTGGCAGGCTTTAATTCCAATAAATTTGATGTGCCATTATTGGTGGAAGAATTTCTGCGCTGTGGCAAACGCCTGGATTTCCGCAATCGTCGTATGATTGACGTGCAAAACATCTTCCATAAAATGGAACCCCGTAACCTGATAGCCGCCTATAAATTGTATTGTAACAAGGATTTGACCGATGCCCATCATGCCGAAGCCGACACCAAGGCTACTTACGAAGTACTGAAAGCGCAAATCGAAAAATATCAAAACACAGAATATGAAGACCGAAAAACAGGCATCAAATCCATTCCTGTCCAAAATGACGTGAAGGCGCTGAGCAGCTTCTCAACGGAAGGACGTTCCGTGGATTTCGCCAACCACATCGTTTTCAACGAAAATGACGAAGAGGTCTTCAATTTTGGAAAGCACAAAGGCGAAACCGTGGAAAGCGTTTTCCGCAAGGAACCGTCTTATTATGCCTGGATGATGAATGCCGAATTTCCTCTTTATACGAAGGAAATCATTACGATGATTAAAGAAAGAATGTTTTAATACTTGATTTATGAAGAAATTTGCAGTTGTTTTATGCGGTTGCGGTTGCTACGACGGTTCTGAAATTCACGAATCCGTGATGACTTTACTGGCCATTGACAGAAACGAATGCCAGTACTCGATTTTCGCGCCCGACGCCGACCAATATCACGTGATCAATCATTACACCAAACAAGCCACCGGCGAAAAGCGGAATATGCTGGCAGAAGCCGCCCGTATTGCCCGCGGCGACATTCAGCCTCTGACCGCGTTGAAAGCCGGTGATTTCGATGCCGTTGTGTTCCCGGGAGGATTCGGTGCCGCAAAAAATCTGTTTACCTACGCCCTCGAAGGCACGAAAGCGGTGGTTATTCCCGAAATTGAACGGGTGGTGAAAGAATTTTACGCTGCCCACAAACCCATTGGTGCCTTGTGCATCGCTCCCGTTATGATTGCCAAGATTTTGGGCAATGTCACCATCACCGTGGGCGTGGATGAAAAAACCATTGCCGATGTGGAAAGTTTCGGTGCCAAACACATCAACACGCAACAGACGGAAGTGATTGCCGACAAGGAAAACAGGGTGTTTACCACGCCTTGCTATATGCTTCCCGCCACCATTGCCGACATTGCCGACTGTGCCGACAATTTGATTAAAGCCATTCTTGAAAATCTTTAATGGGAAGAATCGTTCTCGTTGGGTTTCCCGGCTGTGGAAAATCTACGGTGGGGAAAAAATTAGCCGCCAAGCTCTCCTACGGCTTTGTCGATTTGGACAATGCCATTGAAGAAGCATACCATATCTCGATACCTGAATTTTTTGCCAAATACGGTGAACCTGCTTTTCGTACTTGCGAACAAAAAGTATTGACAAACAAGTTGTTAGAGGACAATGTCGTCATTTCCACCGGTGGTGGAACAGCTTGTTTTCATCAAAATATGGAATTGATTAATGCCCACAGCACATCTGTCTATATCCAGATGGCGCCCCAATCGTTGTTTCACCGCCTAAGTCACGCCAAGCGTGTCCGGCCGCTCGTGCAGAATATGACACCGCCCGAGCTCCAACAATATATCGACAGCACTTTGACCGTGCGTGAACCTTTTTATCTTCAGGCGCACCTCACCGTAAAAGGCGAAAGCATTGATGTGGAGGAGTTGGTGGATAGAATTGGGGCAGTGTCAATGTTGTCAAATTAAGTGGTAATTATGTTCCATACAAAAACAACAATGAAAATTGAACATAATCAAATTTATTTGAATTTTGTGATAATGATGGAATTGGTACTAATGTAAGATTTGGTGGATAGTATGTTAAATTACCTTGATAAGACGCAAAAAATTATTTTTTGATAAATTTGCTAATAAAGATTTTGTCTTCAGTATATATCCGAATAACATATATGCCACTTGATAAATCCGATACATTAATTGATGTAATATTATCATTGATGATTTTGATGAGTTGTCCTTTTATAGTTAGAAGTTCCAAATAGTTGATTGAAATATTTGTTGGCAGAGTAATATGTATATAATCAGATGCGGGATTAGGAGATAAATGAACTGATGGTTTTTCATACTCTTTCACTGCAGTTGAAGCGGTAATAATTACATTTAAGCGATATGTCCCAGTTTCGCCGCTTTGGTATGGAATAACACGATAATATATTCTTCCACCATTGTCATACGTCGTGGTTGGAACATCAACATCATAAAATTCAGACCAGTGGTACCCATCTGGAGACACGGCAAATTTAGCATTTGCTGTATGTGTGTTATCATTGTTACTGTCATATAGTGTTGCATTTACTGTGTAGCTAAAACCCGGAAGCATTACGAGTTTATAGTAATCTTCATCGCTTGTTATGTGGAAGTTGGCATCTGCGTTGATTGTTGTGTTAGAACCATTGATTGTGTCGAAAATATAAGCGGTTGAAGGGGAATTGTTAGGTTCATAAACATCGGCTTCAATTCCTCCTTGTCGAGATATCGTGATATGCAAGGAATATGTACCAATTTCATTGGAGGTATAGGGCAGTACTCTGAGATATAGGGTCCCACCATTGCTTACTGTTAAAGCAGGCATTGAATTACCATAATTGTTAGACCAAGAATTCCCATTCAATGATGTGGCAAATTTGGCATCCGCAGTATAATTGCTATCATTGTAACTATTTAATATGTTTGCATTAATGGTGTATGAATACCCTGATGGAAGATTAATTTTGTAGTAGTCATTGTCTGTATTAATATGAAAATTGGCATTAACATCAATGGTTTTTGAATTGGTGTTGACTGTAGCTATATTGTAGGAAGAATTAACTGTGTTATTAGGTTCGTATTGGTCGGGTAATATATGACGTACAATTTGTATGCGAAGCAAGTATTCGCCCAAAATTTCATCATCAGAATAAGGACTAACCTTGAAATAAATGGTTCCTCCGTTAGAAAGGAATGCCGTGAGACCATTCACTCCATCACAAATTTCAGACCAAACATTCGTACTACTTGGATAAATTGAAAAAAAACAGTCCACAGGAAAACTTTGTTCATCAATATCGCGATCAAAAAGATAAGTATATATTTCATAATTATATCCAGCAGGAAATGTTAGTTTGTAAAAATCGATATCTGTTGGAATGTGAATAGAACCTAAGGTTGAAATCACGCAAGAATCATTCGTGAAATTAGGAGTTAATGTGTATGCAGTTGAAATCGTGTTATTTTGTTCATAAATATCTGGTGTAGGAGGGTTTGTAACGACAAATCTTATAGGATTCCTGTATTCAGAACTACCAGCACAAATCCATTCTGTTTCATTTGGGTATTGATAGAGTAGCATGAGAAAGTATTCTCCAGCGGAAACAGAAATGTTTCCTGTGAAATTCAGTCCAGTTGTGTAATGATAATAAGGTTGTAACCCGTTTGTTATTGTTTGCTGAGCTACAATTTGTTGTATATTTCCGTTAAGGTCCAAAATGGCGACTCCCACGTTGCCTGTGAAAGTTGAATTACTGGTGTTTAATATGTCAACATTGATGGTTGCAGGCCTATTTGAATAAAGCTTTTCTCCTGTTGAGAAAGAAAAATCTGAATTTGTTTCAATGTCAGATGAGTATGTGATGGAAAATTGTGCAAGATTCTGATTTTGGGAATTGTCTCGGACAAACCGTATTGTGTTTAGGTCATTAGTATCGGTTATTGTAAAAACGGTAACCATGTAATCACCTGGTACCAAAGGCATCCCTCCATTAAAAAGAACAGATGTCGTATTCGTTTGATTTGTTGGGATTGTGGCGTAGTTGTGTTTTTGTGCAATGACATTTCCATCAAAATCGGCAACCATAACGATAATCCACCCACTGAAATTAGCCGAACCGCAATTTTTGATTGACTTGGAAACTACAATGTTATCGCCAAAATTATAAGTTGAAGCATTGGTTGTCAAATTGGATGTCATAACAAGGTCGTAATTCGGATGAGTCACTGGTTCTGCTGGTTCAACCCCGACAATACAACTTTGATTAGTTGAGTAATTATCTATCCCTGGATTCAAATTGGAGACATTAAAATATCCATCACTATTACCACTCCATCCCCAATTGAAATGGAAACGATTATTGTTATCGTATCCATCACATATAAATGCGTGACCAATGTTTGTTTGACTATTTGTCCCTTGGTATAAAATTGGCCGACCAGCATCCAATTCCGCTTTTAAAATTGATATCCATTGCGAACTGGAATAGTCATCTTTATTAAGAATATTAAGATTTTGTGAATAATTAAAGTGGTTTTTTAAGCCTTCTGCTTCCTGCAGAACATCTGATGAACTTCCGGCAATCCCATATTGCATTTCCACACTCACTCCACAAAGACGCATCAACATTGCAACAGCATTTATTTGCATTATTGAACTAGATGAATTGAGAGAATTTGGCATTTCGTTCCATAATAATGTTGTTTCAAAATTTGCATGCTGAATCCCATAATGCGAATCGTAATAAGTGTGAGTTCCGGTTCCTATATTGGGATATTCCCAATATTTCATAACTTGGGCCATCGCTGTTGCCACACAACCTGTAAGGGTATATTCTCCAGTTGCTTCATCATAGGGACACAAATAATTATATAGGGGAGATTGGTCCCAAGAGGTTTGTATCAAAGGTGACACACTTCTTGTATCCCTCGGTTGTAATTGACTGCCATTTCGCAAATTTTGCCATTCTTCAGAGATTTCGTCGGAGGCTTGGATATTGTTTGAAATCAAATATTCGATTTCCTTGTCGTAGTCTTCCAGCCAATCGATAATTTGGGGTGCGATGTCGTCAGTACGAAATGCCCCAACATTTGAATATCCCAAAATGGGAGTAACTCTATCATCTGCTGCAACAATAACAAAACCATTCCCATCTGATGAATTGAAAATATAAATGTGATCGAAATCTGTGTTCCTAGAAATATTGTGAAATTCTTTATCTGATTTTTTTATTCTCATCGGAATACCATTCTTTACACCAACAACATTATTTTGTTTGTAAAAATTTGTTGCAATTTTTTTTGCTGTAGTAGAATCAATGGGATTAGACCAAACGATACTGGCAGTAAGTATAAAAAACAATGTTACTATGTATTTTTTCATAAATTTGTTATAAATATTGTTGCTTTATTGCAGGTGTAAAAGATTCAAAAACTTTATTTCAAGTGGTTGTTGATAAACATTTTATTTTTATACCTATTGTACAAAAGTTACTAATGTTTAATTTGTTATGACCAAGTTGATGCTACGATAAACACCAATCGAGTATGCAAAAATAATAAATTATTGAATATCCAAACTACTTTTTGGGAGAAAAATATCAATTTTCCATTTTCATCTTATAACGTGAGTTTCAAACCAATTTGTACAAATAATTGCTAATTCAACAATAAACGGTTGATATTTATTCGGTTGAGGTGTTGTTTCTTTTAAATTTAATTTGTACATTTGTACAATTAAATAAACAAACGCACAATGTCCAGACC
>JAZLHE010000046.1:0-66184 GCA_045616665.1 Bacteroidales bacterium
TTCTTTTCGCGTGCAAAGATACCTAATTCTACGATACAAAACGTCGGGTTGTCGGAAATAATGTTGCCGAAGTCGTCCTTGTAGTTCACAAACCACACCTTTTCGTTGCGTTTCAGGGCTAATCTGTCGGGGTGTTCCATAATGCAGACCACGCAAACCTTCGCAATATGGTATTTCCTGTCCCCGACGGTAATGGAATTGCTGATGAGGCGGCTGGCGTATGCCAGCCCACGCTCTATCGGGAAACGCTGCCGCACCTTCTGCATTTCCACCACGAAGTAGTCGTTGGACTTGTTCTTGCACAGCACGTCAAACACCACCTTCCGTTCGTTCTCCGCCAAGCCCACGACCTCGTTGGGAAGGTATTCCACTTCAGAAATCGTGCCCATACGTTCCGACAGGAAGAGGTTGAGCAGGTATTTCAGTTCCTCCTGGCAGCCGTCGGAGCCAAACAGCCGCTTAAAGCCAAAGTCCGACAGCGGGTCAATGTAGCAAATCGGTTCTTCAAATGTATTTTCCTTCATAAATTTAATATTGATAATTAATATTGTTAAAAATAATAATTATTATTTTTGTTATTCGACTGCAAAAATACACAAATAAAGAACACGATTATGCAATTGTTGATAAATTTTTATTTCTCTAATAATCAGATTGGTAATGAATTAAATTTAACAAACGGGGATATTGTTTGTTAAATTACGAATGTATGATTGGTGTAGAGATGCGGCACGCCACATCTTTACGAATCGGGCAGTTGGCAATTAAACGCTGAAACTAGCGAGTCTCGCACGCTCGGCCCACTCAAACAGTCAGCGTTCTTTACGCCGACACCTTTTCACATCCCCTCCCACACTATATGTATGTATGCATCCCTACCCGCAGTACATTATATCCTTCGCCATTAAGCGAATTACGTCATAAATCGAGGCAAACGTGGATAATTCCAAAAAAAGTTATACTTTTGCCAAAGAAATTTTATTCGATGGCACAAATTATAAAACTATGAAAAAAATACTCTTATTTTCAGCATTATTAGCATTATGCTGCTGCGGTTGCAGCAAATATTGCACCTGCACCAACCCGAATATCACTCCGGACCAGGAAATAGAAATCGCATACAACGAAGATTGTGGAAACTATTCCAACAATGGCCGTACCTGCAGATAAAATTATTTCAGATATTCGGACAATTCTTTTTCATCCATTCCACGATAGTCAAAGGCCTTGACGATTTTTCCATCGTGCGTAAGGATAAACGTGGGAAACTGACCATAAACCATATCTATGGCAACGTAAGGATGAATGACGTGCCACGCATAACGCTCACACTTCGTTTCCTCTCTAAACTGCTGGATATGAGCAGTATCTCCCCAAATCAAAATTTGGAATTTATCGGCTTCCACCTGATTTGTTTCCAACATTTGATTTAATTTCTTGGCGCTCATTTTGCAATACTTACAACCCGAAGCATAAACCGCCACGACATAATTTCCCTTACTGATGTCAAAATCGGTCATCGTACTGTCAACTTGAATATTGGCAAATGCCTCTTTGTTGATTTGATCAATCGGTGAAACAAATTTGTTATACACAACATCCATTGGAAATACACAAAAAGGAACGGCAAAAGCCACCACAAAAGCTCCTATCAAGGCCCATTTTTTACCTTTAAATTGATAATCTCCTTCATTTTTCACCAAAAATAACAAAGCCATCGTCACCAAATTTTTTATGATGGAAGCCACTGGATTCAACTCAACAATATCGCCAAAACAATGACAATTCGTATCATTTCTAAAAATAGCGATATAAATCAGCAAAAAGGTAAAACCCAAGAGCATCAACTGGGTAAGGCACCAAGCATATTTATACAACATCTTCGACATCAAACAAATACCCAAAAGCAATTCTGCCATAATTACCAAACGGGCCACCACCGTGGAAAAAACAAATCCAAAAATATTAAAACTGTAAATATAAACTTCGAATTCGTCCAATGAAAAAAGTTTCAATACCGCGGTCGTAATGAAAAATAATCCTATAAGAAGTCTAAGAGTCAATAAAATAACCTGTTTCGCTTTCATATCATATTTTAATTTATCCCTTTGGGAATTGCTCCAATTAATTTTCTTGCATAATCGGTTTGGGGATTGAAATAAATTTCATCGGCATCATTTAATTCAACAATTCTTCCATTTTGCATCACTGCCATACGGTCTGACATAAACTTGACCACGGATAAATCGTGGGAAATGAAAATATAGGTTAAATGATATTCCTGTTTCAATTCATTAAGTAAATTCAGCACTTGGGCTTGAACCGACACATCCAAAGCCGAGACAGACTCGTCACAGATAATAAAGCGCGGATTGACAGCCAACGCACGGGCGATACTGATACGTTGGCGTTGTCCTCCCGAAAACTCGTGCGGATAACGATAAAAATGAGACTCATTTAAACTTACCCGTTCCAGCAACTCGATAGTCCGCATTTTTCTCTCGTGGTCATTGGCATAAAGTCCGTGAATCTGCATCGGTTCCATAATGGCTGCGCCAATAGTAACACGCTGGTTTAATGATGAATATGGATCTTGCAAGATAATTTGCAAATCCTTACGCTGCCGCATCATCTCGCGTTTGGACAAATCCAGCAAATTGCGGCCTTTGTATGTCACGCTACCCGAAGTGGGTTCGATCAAACGAATCATAGAACGTCCCAGCGTGGTTTTTCCGCAGCCAGATTCGCCAACCAAGCCAAGGGTTTCGCCCCCATAGACTTCCAGGCTCACATCTTGAACCGCATTCACGTATTCTTGTTTTTCAAACAACTTTCGTTTTCGAATAGGATACGTCTTAAATAAGTTCTTGATGCTTATCAAAGGTTCATCGGCATATAGTCGCCGATGAAAATCGCGTCGCTCTTCCGGAGAAATGACATCTACCACAGGCACTGCGTTTTCCTCCGCACTACGCATAAAATCATCCACGGTGGAAAGATGTTTCGGACGAATGTCCAACGGCGGCCTGCAAGCCAGCAAACCCTTCGTATAAGGATGCTTGGGCGATTTAAAAATATCCTGGACCGCACCGGTTTCCACGATGCTTCCTTTATAAAGCACGATAATTTTTTCTGCAATCTCAGCCACCACACCCAAATCGTGCGTAATAAAAATCACGCTCATTCCATATTTTTGCTGCAGATTTTTAATCAGTTCCAAAATATTTTTTTGCACCGTCACATCCAATGCGGTGGTAGGTTCATCGGCAATCAAGATATTGGGATGGCAACTCATCGCCATCGCTATCATCACGCGCTGCTTTTGTCCACCCGACAATTCGTGCGGATACGAATCGAAAATTTTCTCGGGACGAGGAAGCATAACTTCCTTAAACAGGTCAATCACTTGTTCCTTCGCTTCCTGCTTGGAAATTTTATTGTGAAGCAGAATGGCTTCTGTCACTTGTTCGCCACATTTCAGCACCGGATTAAGCGAAGTCATCGGTTCCTGAAAAATCATTCCAATCTTGGCTCCGCGAATCGCTTGCATTTGTTTATCGGAAAGTGACAATAAATTCACCGATTTTCCTTGTTCTTCAAAAAGAATAGAACCGGAGGTTACTCTTGATTTTTTATGATTCAGCAACTGCATAATTGACAAGGCAGTCACTGATTTTCCAGAACCGGACTCACCTACAATTCCCACAGCTTGACCTTTTTCCAACGAGAAGGAAATATGGTGAAGGATGGGTTTCCATTCATCATCATTTCGAAATTCCAACGAAAAGTCATCTACTGTAAGAATACACATTGCGTTAATATATAAAATGCAAACATTGTATTTGCACGTTGCAAATATACATAAAAAAACAATACACTTAAATTGATGTACAAATATGATTTCGAGGTATTAGAGACGCAACTCGCGAAGGTGTAGAGACTCACCACGTCTCTACCCTCAACCCTAAACCCTAAACCCTTGATTTCCTCCTCCGTAAGACCAGTGATTTTACTGATCAAAGCGATGTCAATACCTTCAGACAGCATATTGCGAGCAATAAGTGTTTTGCTTTTGGCTTCGCCTTCAGCTATTCCTTTCTCCATGCCTTCCGCCTTACCTTCTGCTCTTCCTTTCTCCATCCCATCCTGAAACGCCTCATCACGAACCAGTTCCATGCCGCTCTGCACGTCGGCATATTCCCAAATGCTCTTCTTGTACTCGTCCTTTTCCATATCGCCGAATATTTTGTAGTTGCAACGCCTGAATATGGTCTCGAAAAAGGAATTTCCACTCGCCTGCATCGGCGGCTCCGTCATCTTGCGCATGTTGTTGAACACGTGCGCCAAGATTTCCTGTTCCGTCTTCGGGACCTTCTTTTCGCGTGCAAAGATACCTAATTCTACGATACAAAACGTAGGGTTGTCGGAAATAATGTTTCCGAAGTCGGACAGCGGGTCAATGTAGCAAATCGGTTCTTCAAATGTATTTTCCTTCATAAATTTAGCATTGATAATTAATATTGTTAAAAATAATAATTATTATTTTTGTTATCACGTTGCGAAAATAAACATAAAAACAACACGATTATGCAATTGTTGATAAATTTTTATTTCGCTAATATTCAGATTGATAATGAATTAAATTTAACAAATGGAAAGATTGTTTGTTAAATTACGAATGTATGATTGGTGTAGAGAAGCGGCGCATTTGACTGGCGGTGGTGGTAAAATACTAATAGCCAATAGGTTACAAATATATCTGTACAACATCGACAGTTTTTTTCATATAAACTATAAAAATACAAAAATTTCGTAATTATAAGTTCAACCAAGAAAGTTATAAAAATGAAGAATCCGGCAAAAATTTGCAAAGCGATTTTTAGTTTAAAAGTTGTATCTTTGCCAGCTAAACGAATTGAATGAAACGGAGTCTATATATTATAATCGTCCTTATGCTGAATTTATCGGCATTTCCGCTTCATGCCCAATTTTACAACGGCTCTCAACTCAGTTTCGGGAAAAACCGCGTTCAACATCAAAAGTTCAACTGGCAATATTTCCGCACGACTCAATTCGACGTATATTTTTACCCAACCGGCCAAGCCCTTGCCGAATATACCAAATTCAAAGCACCCCAATATATTGAAGAAATTGAGAAAATGCTCAATTTTACTTCCGACAAAAAAATTCAATTCATTGTTTATAATACGCAGGCCGATTTCCGCGAATCCAACTTCGCCTACGAGGACGACGATTTTTACAATCAAGGCGGCGTAACCAACATTTACGGCACCAAGGTTTATCTGTATTTTGACGGAAGCCACGCCAACTTCGACAAAATGATTCGGGCAGGAATTATGAACATCTACGCCCACCTGCTGGTGGAAGGTTCCACCACTGCTTCCAATATGCGTACCAGTTACTCTGCAGCGGTTCCCAATTGGTACTACAGTGGACTTTCCTCATACATCGGTCGTGCCTGGGACAGCCAAATTGACGCGCACGTCAAAGACGGAATTCTCACGCAGAGATATGCCGACTTTAACGAGCTGTCGCCCGTTGATGCCACCTACGCCGGCCACTCTTTCTGGAAATTCATCGTGGATCAATATGGCGAAAATGCCATTACCAACATTCTGCACGTCACACGCTCATCCAGAAGTTCCGAAAGAGGATTTTACTTGGTTACCGGCTTGGAATACCAGCAATTATTGGTCAATTGGTATCGATATTACTACATTTTATATGCCAAGGACGCTGACCGTTATACGCCTGACGGGAAAGGTTATCTTAAACATCCGAAAAAATCGAGGGATTACAACCAATTGTGTTTTTCTCCCGATGGAGAAAATATGGCATACGCCACCAATGAAGCCGGACAGGTGAAAATTTGGCTTAAAACTCCTCAAAAAAAACAGCCCAAGGTCATTTTTAGAAAATACAAAAAGACAGAAGACAATCCCGACTTGAGTTATCCCAAAGTGGGATGGCATCCCAACGGAAACATTTTGGCATTTACCATCGAAGACAAAGGTCGTTGCTACTATTATCCTTACGATATAGAAAAGCACAAATTAGGCAAACGCATCTTGGTTGATGTTGAAAAAATTACTGAATTTTCCTTCAATGAAGACGGGAAAATGTTATTGTTTTCCGGATTTAAAAACGGGCAATCCGATATCTTTCTTTTCAGTTTCTTAGCCAAATCCTTTCAAAATATCACCAATGACTTTTACGACGATTATGCCCCGATTTTCTTAAATAAAAGACAAATCGTTTTCTCTTCCAATCGTCCCATTGACTCCATCAAGATCAAAGATCCGTTTTATCAGGCCAAGCCCAAAGACGGCTATGATTTATTTTTATATCACTATGATAAGAGAGATGAAAAACTACTGCAAATCACGCATAACGAACACTGCAATGAAATTCACGCTAAAGCGATAAATCCTCGAGAAATTCTATTTTTAAGTGATGAAAACGGTATTTTTAACCGAAAATTGGCGAGATTAGACAGCAGCATCAGCAAAATCGACACGATTATCCACTACGGATATTACGCCCAGCTTCAACATTTGACAGACAACAACTATAGTATTTTTGAACAGGCCTATAATTCCGAAACGGGCGAAGTGGGAAATATTATGTTGATTGACAAAGTGAAACGTATTTACATTAATCCTTTAGAAACCACTCCTGTCACCGAAGAAATCAGCCCGTCTGCCATACAGGTTGACATACAAAAAATGCGACACGCCAAAGACAGCGTCGCTCAACAAAAGGTTAACCAAGTCAAAACAGCACCGATCAAACACGGTTTTTACCAATTTCGGCAAAGTGACTTGGTCAAAGCGGAAATAACCGTCACGGATACGGGAACCAATACCCAGGTCAAGATGGGAGTACAAAAAGACATTCTCACCAAAGGTTTTGAATACACGCATCCCATTGCCAAGAATTACTACACGCAATATACTGTGAACAAGCTTGTTACACAAGCAGACTATGGTTTTTTGAATACCACGTACCAGCAATTCACCAGCGGTATCAACCCCATCTACTTGAACTCAGGAATCAATGCTATGTTTATGGTCGGTATTCACGACCTATTTGAAAACCATCGTATTACGGGAGGTTTTAGATTTGGACTGGATATGCAGAGCAATGAGTTTATGATAAGTTATGAAAATCTGTCTCGCCGCGTTGATCATCAGATTGTTTTTTACAGGCAGGCAATACAGGCCGCTGACTACTACCTGATTAAAGAACGGAGCAACAGCTTGTTTTACATCATCAAATTGCCTTTTGATAAATTCAACAGTCTGCGATTTACCTTAACCGGCCGCTTGGAACGTAACATAATGGGCGGTATTGACGACATTTCCCTACAAGTTCAAGACGAATGGAATGCTTGGGCTGGGGCTAAGATTGAATATGTTTTTGATTCTTCCAAAGAATTGTTCACCAATCTGTGGAAAGGAAGCAAAATCAAGATTTTTGCCGAATACCAACAACGTTTGACCAAAGAAGACAAGAATTTGTTTGTCATAGGTTTTGACATTCGAAAATCGGTTAAGATTTACAAAAACATGACCTGGGCATCTCGCTTGGCTGCCAGTACCAATTTCGGAAAATCACGTTTGGTATATTATATGGGAGGCGTTGACAACTGGATCGGTGCCAAATTCAATCGAGATATGTGGGTTGACCTCAGCAAGGACTATGCCTACCAAACCTTGGCCACCAATATGCACGGATTTGAACAAAACATTCGCAACGGCACCTCTTTTGTCGTATTCAACACCGAATTACGCATTCCGTTTGTTCAATTGATTGCCGGACATAATGTGAAAATGGCCTTTTTCAATTCAATGCAGCTTTTGCTCTTTGGAGACATTGGCACCGCCTGGACTGGAGTAACCCCTTATTCTGAAGACAACTGTCTATATACCCGCTATGTGATCAAGGAACCCATCACGGCCAAAATCAAAAGACAGGTTGATCCGTTTGTGGGCGGATTCGGTTTAGGACTGCGTGTAAGTCTATTTGGCTACTTCCTTCGCTTTGATTATGCCTGGGGCGTGGAAGACTTCAAGATTTACAATAAAAAGGGAATGTTTAGTTTCTCTATCGGCTTAGATTTCTAAAAATAGCAATCGGTGATCTGTAAACAGTGAACAGTCGATGAGTTTATAGCAATATTTTGTTACAATGGAGATTATTGCTTATGAATTCTGTTTTCTGCCAATTCGGTTTCAGCGGATTTGGCAGCACCGGGAGCCTTGAATTTTTTGGCACGGGCAGCAATAAAGATGGCCAAAATAGCCACCAAAGCAACAATAGCCTTGCTCATACATTCAATGGCAACCACCATCATCGTTCCCATACTAACATAAAAAACGTAAGCCATCAATAAAGACCAACCCACCTGATGAGCCTGCTTGACATCCACAATAAATTTATAAATAGTAAAACCTATGACAACTATAAAATAGAATAATAATACCCAAGCTGCCAAACGATAATTGATGACCATTAGATTAACCACGCCATACAGGATAATGCCGAAAATCCAGATACTCGCACCAAAGCGCCATTCGTGATAATGCTTGATGCCCGCACGTTTGGATATATTCATCATTATCTGGAACAAGGCGCACAACATACAGTAAACCACGTGTACGGTAGCCAAAACGCCTACGATAGCCCAACCCCACCCTACATAGCTGTGATCGCAAAACCATCCTATATTATCTCTGAAAACACGAACACCGGTTTCCTCATTCCAGATTTCCATTTGGGGAAGACCGTCTTGGAAGCAATAATACCTCATTGCCAATATCGCCACTACAAACAACACGTATAATACCGGATAATATTGAACTTTCCCCTTATGTCTGATTCGATAATTGAAGAACTCCATCACTTCAACCACCACAAAAATAAACAGCACTTGAAACAAAGGTGAAACTCCGAGAGGATTGCCGTGAGACCATCCCAAAAAGTCGTTCAAATTGGTAATCGGAGATTCAGAAACAAAATAATCAATCATATTCATATTTAAGACAATTTACTTATGCACTTTTATTCAAAATAATTTTTGCAAAAATATGAAAAATTTGCGAATCTTGCCAATTTTATAAAAACATTTCTTGAGGATGAAAGATTATAAATAGTTTTGTATCTTTGCATTTGTAAAATATGATAATTAAAGATGAAAAATATATTATCCAAGTTATTGGCATTGTCATTTTTGATGATGATGACATCCTCCATTTGGGCCACGGCCATCCTCATTCCGATGGATATGGACCAAAAAAATCACCTCAAGGCCTACGGAATCGCCTATTATGCTGTAAAAGAAGAAGTTGATGCAAGCTGGCTGCTCAATTACAGAGGAGGAAGCTTTATGTTCTCATATACCGACAAAATTGAAGACGAATGTATTGTCAGAGGCGTAACTTATCAGGTTATTGCCGACGTGCAAGCCAATTCCATACGACAGGAAATTGCCAGCGTTGAAAACAATATGAATGAAATCAAACTGACAAAAATCCCTAAAGTCGCCGTTTATTCCCCAAAAAACAAACTTCCCTGGGACGATGCCGTGACATTGGTCCTTACATACGCTGAAATTCCTTACGACATCATTTATGATGAAGAGGTCATCAAAGGCGATCTTCCCAAATACGATTGGTTACACCTTCACCACGAAGATTTCACCGGACAATACGGGAAATTTTGGGCCAGCTACAAAAATGCGGCCTGGTACATCCAGGATGTCAAGGAAAATGAAGAAAGAGCGCAACGCCTGGGTTTCGCAAAAGTTTCGCAAATGAAACTGGCCGTTGCCAAACAGATTCGCAATTTCGTGGCTGGCGGCGGATACCTTTTCGCAATGTGTTCAGGTCCTGATAGTTTTGACATCGCATTAGCCGCCGATGGCGTTGACATTTGCGATATTATGTTTGATGGTGACCCTATGGATCCTGATGCCCAAGAAAAACTCAATTATGACAATACTTTTGCCTTCACCAATTTTAAAATCGAGAAAAACCCATATAAATATGAGGTTTCTGACATTGACGTAGATCCCTCTGTCCATATTAGCAATAAAAAGAATGACTTTTTCACGCTTTTTGAATTTTCTGCCAAGTGGGATCCCGTGCCAACGATGCTTTGCCAAAACCACACCTCCGTGATTCCCGGATTTATGGGACAGACCACTGCATTTAGAAAAAGTCTGGTGAAACCCACGGTCACGATTATGGGCGAAAGCAAGGTCTTTGATGAAGTCAGATACATTCACGGCGAATTTGGAAAAGGAACCTGGACTTTTTATGCAGGGCACGACCCGGAAGATTACCAACACTTGGTCAACGACCCTCCCACGGACCTCAACATCTTTCCTAATTCTCCGGGATACAGACTGATACTTAACAACGTGCTTTTCCCCGCTGCGAAAAAAGAAAAACAAAAAACCTAATCTTTCGAAAAATCTTATTTATGGAACAAAAAATAGCTATCATTACCGGTGCCAACGGCGGTATGGGATCAACCTTGGTGAGAGACATCTCCAAGGCCGGATTCAAGGTTATTATGGCCTGCCAAAGCATTCAAAGGGCCACGCCCACGTTTGAACGTCTGAAGAAGGAAACTCAAGGCGATATTGAATTATGGCCATTGGATTTGGCATCTTTGGAGTCTATAAAGAATTTCGTTGCCGAATTTCAGAAGCAATATCAACATATCGACCTATTGTTAAACAATGCAGGAACATTGTGCCACAAACCAGAACAAACCGCAGAGAACTATGAAAAAACAGTGGGTGTCAACTATTTGGGTCATTATGTCCTTACACATTCCCTTCTTCCGTTGATGGGCAAAGGAACACGCGTGGTGAATATGGTTTCTCTCACCGTTCGATATGGGCATCTGAAACCGACGTTGTTCCAACCGGTTGACAATAAACACTTCAATCGCTTCGTTACCTATTCGGACTCAAAAAAAGCATTTTTCTACTTCACTATGGATGCTGCCGAAGCGTGGGCCGACAAAGGCATTACCGTCAATTGTGCCGACCCCGGCATTGTCAGCACCAACATCATCAGAATGGGCAATAAAGTGATTGACAAACTTTGCGACATCATATATCGTCCTCTCATTAAAACCCCGACCCAAGGAGCTTCCACTATGCTGCGCCTGGCTCTCGATCCAACATTGGAAGGAAAAACCGGCGGACTTTATGCCAATAAAAAGCAGCAAAAGGTCAAAAGTACGCTGCTTAACAGTCCGGAACGCGTTATGTTACGCGAACTCACGACCGAAATAACTCAAAAACACGGTTTCAATTTCTAAGATATGACGAATTTCACCACACAACTACCTCCGTTTCTACAAGCTGGCGACCGCATCGGTATCGTAGCACCTGCCCGAAAAGTGAGCGAAGAAGAAATGGAACCTGCCATTAAGTTTTTAGAAAACGCCCAACTTAAAGTATCTCTCGGCGATCATCTTTTCGCGGCGGAAAATCAATTTGGCGGAAGCGACAAAGAACGGACAAAAGACTTTCAAGCTATGCTTGACAATCCTGAAATCAAAGCCATTCTCTGCGCACGCGGCGGTTACGGTTCGGTACGCATCATCGACAAACTGGACTTTGGCACATTTATGCAACAGCCAAAATGGATTTGCGGCTTCAGCGACATCACGGTTTTTCATTCCCATATTCATACCCAATGTCATATCGCCACGCTGCATTCCACCCTTGCGTTCAATATACCCAAGAACACCTCTACTGCCAACAACACCTTTTTAGATGCACTTTTTGGCAAAAAAATCACCTACGCCTGCCCTTCCCATCCGCTTAACAAAACCGGAAAAGTGACAGGAGAAATAGTTGGAGGAAACCTTTCTATGCTATACTCTTTATTAGGTTCTCCATCGGACATAAATACCGATGGTAAAATCCTCTTTATCGAAGATTTAGATGAATATCTTTATCATATTGATCGAATGATAATGAATTTAAAGAGAAATGGCAAATTTGATCATTTGGCCGGACTATTTGTGGGTGCGATGAGCGATATGCACGACAACACCATTCCTTTTGGCCGAAGCGCGGAAGAAATCATTGCCGAACACTGCTCAGAATACGATTTCCCCATTTGTTTCGGTATTCCAGCGGGACATATCAGTGATAACCGTGCCCTTATTCTTGGTCAGCAAATGACTTTAGACATCAATGATGCCAGTAGTCTTCTTTCTAACCTATAATCATAGAAATGATGAGAAAATTTTGTCATATTTTGCTTCGATTAATGGGCTACACCATTGACACAGTGAACATTCCAGCTGAAATAAAAAAATGTATTATCGTTTTCGCTCCGCACACCAGTCTCAGCGACTTTCTCATCGGATGGATGGCGTTGAAAGAAATGGGAGTAAAAACCACCTTTGTGATGAAAAAAGAAGCGTTTTTCTTTCCAGTAAAATACATATTCAAAGCAATGGGAGCCATTCCCATAGACCGCCAGCACGGAGCCCATTTTCCGGAATTTGCGGCAAACCTCATCCATAATCAGGAAGAAATTGCCTTCCTCATTTCTCCGGAAGGAACACGAAAACGAGTCGAGAAATGGAAACGCGGATTTTACAAAATCGCACAATTAGGTGACATTCCATTGGTATTGGGCTACCTCGACTACCGCAGCAAACGGGCAGGCGTCGGACCCGCTATGTATATCACCGGAGATTATGAAAAAGATCTGGAAAAAATCCAAGCTTTTTATTTTGGTATGCACGGACTTAATAAAGGACAATTCAACCTTGAAGACAAACCTTACGCCCATCCCGAATGGCTCAAAAAATAATCCACAATTTTAAAATAACATGCAAAAATTTGACTCTTCCATTCTTCTTCATTTAGCTGAAGATTATTATCAATCCCCTTGCGAACGCATTGAAAAAATTCCGCAATCGGGATCTGTTCGCCTATATTTTCGACTTCACTTTGCGAATCATCCGACCATTATGGGGGTTTACAATGAAGATGTGGCAGAGAACACGGCATTTTTCGTCTATACCCGTTTTTTTGAAGCACATCAGATTAACGTTCCCCAACTCTTAAGCATTCACGAAAGCCAACAGTATTACCTTTTGAACGACTTGGGAGATGAAACTTTGTATTCTTTCCTGTTAAAACATAGAAACGGCACTGAATTTACACCTGAAATCACGGCCTACTATAAACAAGTCATTCAGCAACTACCCCTTATTCAACTTAGCGCAAAACAAAATTTAGATTTTTCCGTTGCCTATCCACGTGCGGCTTTTGACAGGCAATCGATACAATGGGACCTCAACTACTTCAAATATTATTTTGTCAAGCTTAGCAGGATTACCTTCGATGAGCAAAAATTAGAAAATGATTTTCAAACTCTGATGGACGAGCTTTTGCGGTGTGACAACAATTTCTTCCTTTACAGGGATTTTCAGTCACGCAATATTATGATTCATCAAGATAAAGTATATTTTATTGATTATCAAGGGGGAAGAAAAGGATCCTATTTTTATGACATTGCTTCTTTGCTATTTGACGGAAAAGCCGATATTCCTTTCGACACACGTGAAGAATTATTGGATTTTTATTTTTCTGAAATTCAAAAATATATCACTATTGACAAACAAAATTTCAGAAGACAATTTTACAGTTTCGCCTTGATTCGCATTATGCAGGCAATGGGAGCATACGGCTATCGCGGCTATTTTGAAAAGAAAAGCCATTTTTTGCAAAGCATTCCTTTTGCCATGACCAACATTCGTTATTTATTGTCGAATAATCGACTTCCAGAAAACATCAGCTACCTGAAAAATATTTTACAACAACTTACCGAAGTTGACTGGACTTATTTTACCGGAGGCACCGCTCCTGCCAAAGACGACCAACGCCTTCATATTTTAGTTCAGAGTTTCTCTTTCAAGAAGGGCATTCCGCAAGATCCAAGTGAAAATGGTGGCGGCTTTGTCTTTGACTGCCGCTGTCTGCCCAACCCCGGACGGGAACCTCAATACAGGAATTTTTCGGGCAAAGACCAAAGCGTCAAAGACTATTTAGAAAAATATGACGAAGTAGATAAATTCAAGCAACAGGTTAATCATATTATTGATATGGCGGTGGACAATTACCGCGAACGAAAATTCAACCATTTAATGATTAGTTTTGGTTGTACCGGCGGGCAACATCGTTCGGCTTACTTTGCCGAAGCTGCAGCAGCACATTTGCGGCAAAAATATCCTGACGTGCTGGTAAATTTACGCCATCGTGATTGTCCCTGCTAATTATAGACTTTCCTTCACTGCTTCACGTATTTTTGACGCAATTCCTTCTGCATCAAAAGAAAGTTCCTTATAAAGCGATGGAATATCTCCGTGAGGCACGAACTGATCATTGATGGCGATATGATATAAGGCATTTGAATAATGATGTTCTGTCAAATACTCTGAAACTGCCGAAAAAAGACCTCCTTTGGCAATACCATCCTCTACTGTAAGCAAAATTTTATGTTTTTCAGCCACTTCTGCCAACAAATTCTCGTCTATAGGCTTAAGAAAACGCATATCGACGTGAGTAGGACAGATATTTTCCGAATGCAACAATTCAAAGGCCCTGGTCACGTTATTGCCCAAGGGACCCAAAGACAAAACCGCCACATCCTTGCCTTCCCTTAGTACACGTCCTTTTCCTATTGCCAATATTTCGGGTTCGTTTTTCCAATCTGTAAGCACTCCTCTGCCCCTCGGATATCGGATAGCAAAAGGCAAACCTTTTACCAACGCATTTTGATAGGCTGTCAACATCATATTTCTCAACTCGTGTTCATTTAATGGAGAGGAAATAATCAGATTTGGTATGGCGCGTGAAAAAGACAAGTCAAAAATTCCCTGATGCGTTGCTCCATCCTCTCCCACGACGCCTCCTCGGTCGATACAGAAAATAACTGGCAATTTCTGCAAAGCCACATCGTGAACAATTTGGTCATACGAACGCTGCAGGAAGGTTGAATACACATTACAAAACGGCACTATACCATCCGCTGCCAAACCCGCAGAAAAAGTCACGGCGTGCTGTTCAGCAATACCAACATCAAAAACACGTTCAGGATAAACCTCGTTCATAATGGTCAAAGAACAACCTGTTGCCATTGCTGGCGTCACTCCCACTACTTTCTTGTCCTGTCGTGCTAATTCCAAAATTGTTTCACCAAACACCTCCTGAAATTTGGGTGGTTGATTGGTGGTATTATTACTAATAAGTTGACCAGTTTCTGGATTAAACTTGCCTGGTGCGTGATAGGTTGTTTGATGTTCTTCCGCCAGTTTCAATCCCTTCCCCTTCACCGTAATAACGTGAAGCAATTTCGGACCCGGTATGTTTTTCAATCTTTTCAAGGTTTTCACCAGCACCTTCACATCGTGACCATTGGCGGGACCGAAATATCGAAATCCCAAACTTTGGAACAAATTACTACCACTCAACAAAAAACCCTTTACGCCATTGCCGATTTCGCTCATCCAGCGCACCAGTTTATTGGAGATTTTCTTCTTGGAGGTAAAAAAGTTCCATAACGACGTTTTACAGCGATTATAGGTGGCAGAAGAGGTGATATGCAGTAAATACTTACTCATTGCACTTCTATGGTCGTCAATGGCCATTTTATTGTCATTCAGCACCACCAGCATATTTACATTACGAATACTGGCTTCATTGATGGCTTCAAATGCCATTCCGCCACCAATGGAAGCATCTCCAATAACGGCAATATGATTTCTTTTCGTATTTCCAGACAACTGCGCAGCCTGAGCCATACCCAGAATGGCTGAAATAGACGTGGAAGCATGACCGGTTCCGAAAGCGTCGTATTCACTCTCGCTCATCGTAGGAAAACCGCTAATGCCGTGATATTTACGATTTGAATGAAATTGCTCTCGACGTCCCGTGATGATTTTATGGGCATACGCCTGATGTCCTACATCCCACACCAATTTATCATTGGGAGTATCGAAAACGTAATGGATAGCCACCGCCAGCTCCACCGCGCCCAAACTTGATCCGAGATGACCTGGGTTGGAAGCCGTTTCCGCAATAATATATTCACGAATTTCCTCACACAAGGCAGGAAGTTCAACGACACTCAATTTCTTGAGATCTGCGGGAGAATCTATATGATTAAGATATTTCATTATAAAAGTCAATCAAATCGCGCGTTACAATCTCATTATTATGATTTAACATCACATAATTACGAGCATTTTCGCCTATTATTGTACAAATGTCTGGAGTCTTAATACATTTATCCACCACAGCCAAAAATTCCTCCGGGGTATCAGCAATAAAGATATTCTTACCATTTTCCACCGACAATCCTTCGGCACCAATCGACGTCGTGATAATGGTCTTTCCCAAGGCCATTCCTTCAATGATCTTGATTCTGATCCCACTACCTGAAAGCAAAGGAACCACCATAATATCATTATCCAACATAAATTCATTGGCACTTTCGACTTCTCCTTCAATGATCACATTATCAGAAGCATAACATCTAATTTCATCTGGAATACCGTGTCCGGCTATCTTAAACGTAAGCGATGGAAACTTCTCAAGTATCAGTGGGAACACATCGTCCAAAAACCAGCGCAGGGCTTCCACATTAGGCATCCAATTCATACTCCCGATATGAAATAATTGAGGATTATCGGAAGGAATGTATTCATCCTCTGAATCATAGTCATCCATATTGATGGCAAAAGGAATGACCGTACCTGGCGTATTGGGTGAGATTTCGTGGAAAAAGCGATAATCCACTTCGGAAATAGCCATATATCCATCCACCTTGTCCATCAGAGAACACTCAAACGACTTCAACTGCTTATTCATCTTTTCCAACAGGAACCGCTTTGCCTTAGAACCTTGATTTTGGGCAATGCGTTCCCAAATCAAGTGTTCGACATTATGTAAACGAATGACTATTTTTGCATTGGAATACTGACGAATAACAGGAATATAAGGAGCCACAAAAACTGATTCCAACTGAATAATGTCAAATTGTTCATTCTCAAGAACGGCAATCAATTTTTGAGCCATTTCTTTGGAATAAAAGCGAAAAACGTGATACGACGTCCCTTTAATCAGCGAAATCAACGCATCCCAAAAATTTACTTTCGTATTGACAAATACCGTTTCAAACTTCGTTTTCTGTAAGTATTCTTCCGAAATATCATCAAAACGGGCAGGATGTTTATGGGTCGCCACAGCCAATACTTTAACGGAAATACCGGCATTCAATAATCCACGCGTGATATTATTAATGGCTATGCAACCTCCATCAACAGGGGGCACAGGCGGTTTATGACATAATTGCAGTACCCTCATTATTTTTTCAATTTATAAATAGAAGAAATTTTGGTTTGAAATTTTTTGAATAACTTGATATAAGTTTCAGCGGACATTATACTGGAATCGACCGTGGCTTTATACGTTAGCACAATACATATCGGTATGAGCACCAATGTTGCCAACCAAACGCCAACGAAAGCAGAGACTTGCCCTGTTTTAGCCAAATTCTTTCCGAAGGCGGACAACATAAAATAGAAAGTGAAAAATCCCACCGTAATCACCAAAGGAATACCGATTCCTCCTTTGCGAATGATGGAACCCAATGGCGCACCAATAAAAAAGAATAAAAGACAAGCCAATGAAAACGTAAACTTATTGTAATATTCCACCTGGTACGAATACATCGATAAATTTCTATAATAGACATCCTCTTTTGCAAACTTAACCGAAGTAGCCATAGACTCAGCATTAACCTTAGCTTTGGCAAAAGCGGCAACCCGATGTTCTTTTGTCAAGTTGAGCAACGTATCCACCCGCATTATCGGTTTCAACGTATCTCTATCGACCACAAGATTACTAAAATAATAAAAACTACCGATAAATCCCCGTGAAACATCACGTTGCGCGTTTTGAACTTGCACCTGCAGCGTATCAATTTTTTCCGCCAACATTCTTAACGGCATAGTCTGCTGCGAAGAGGCGAAAAATTCTTCATCTTCGGCGGTCAATTCAAAAGAAGACAAATCAAAGCGCTTATATTGCTCCTTAAATGTCGCACGACTCAGCGGCATTGATGCGGTATGACTATCCATATTAACACTCTCATCCCAAAAATAACCATCTTTCAAAATAAAAAGGAGCGACTTTTCATCATCAGTCATAATCATTTTTCCAGATTTCGCATAGGTCATCGTAACATTTCCCTGATGTCGTGAATGGTCGTAAATAAGCACGTCCTCTATAGTTTGATTATCTTTTTTCTTGCTGCCGATACGAATCGTAATATCATCAAAACCATTATAAAACACGCCACTTTCAATATTCAAGGCAGGTTTTTGCTCCTGAACGCTATAAATCAAGGTGCGCAGTTTTAGATTGGCTACAGGGATAACCTTATCGGAATACCAGAAGGCAAAGATCGTAATCAATACCGCTAAAATTGCCAATGGGGTCATCATTTTGCTAATGGAAACACCTGCCGACTTGAAAGCGACCACTTCAAGCCGTTCACCCATATTTCCGAAAGTCATCAGCGAAGCTAGTAACACAGCCAACGGCAGGGCCATATTCATCAATGTTCCTGCCGCATAAAACATAAATTCTAAAAGAATATGAATTTCCAACCCTTTGCCGACCAAATCATCCACATACTTCCACAAAAACTGCATAAGAAGGATGAAAACGGCCACAAAAAAGGTCAAGACCAAAGGTCCTACAAAATTTCTAATAATATAACGATAGGCAATTTTCACAACAACAGTTTAGAAATCGCCTAAAGTTTCCGGTAACTGAGACAAAGCCGCTGCCGCTTGTTCATCGTTAGGTGGCGTTCCATGCCACTTGTGAGTTCCCATCATAAAGTCAACGCCCATACCCATTTCGGTTTTCATAACAACGACCACAGGTTGTCCCTTATGCAGTTCGTTTTTGGCCTTTTTCAAGCCTTCTACGACCTCTTCCATCTTGTTGCCGTCCATTTGCACCACTTTCCAATTGAAAGCCTCAAATTTGGCAACAATGTTCTCCAAAGAACAAACTTCATCCGTAGGACCATCAATTTGCTTACCATTATAGTCAACAGTAGCAATTAAATTATCAACGCCTTTGTCTCCGGCAAACATAATGGCTTCCCAGACTTGACCTTCCTGCAATTCACCATCGCCAGTCAATGCGTAAACCACGTGATTATCCCCATTTAATTTTTTAGCCAGGGCAGCTCCAATAGAAACTGACAATCCTTGCCCAAGAGAACCCGAAGCAATTCTAATTCCAGGAAGATTTTCCGCAGGAGTTGGATGCCCTTGGAGTCTTGTTCCGAATTTACGGAAAGTAGCCAATTCCGAAACAGGAAAATAACCTCGGTGGGCCATCACACTATACAACACAGGTGTTAAATGACCATTGGAAATGAAAAACATATCTTCACCATTGCCATTTTTAGTAAAATGCTGCGGATCAATATCCATAATTTCGAAATAGAGCGCAGTCAAAAAATCAGCACAACCCAATGAGCCACCGGGATGACCTGACTGTACGGCATGTACCATTCTAATAATATCTCTTCTTACCTGTGCGGCAATATCTTTTAATTCGCTTATCGTTGCCATAACTCAAATGTTTATTTATTGAAACAAGCTGCAATAGCGGCAGCGGTATTCTCAAACTCTTCTTCAGATAATTTAACGCGTTCTTTCTTAAAATCCAAATCACCCACATTATTAATTGGAACGAGATGGATATGGGTATGAGGAACATCGAGACCGATAACCGCAACACCTATGCGCTTACAGGGCACCGCACTTTCAACAGCGCGAGCCACCTTTTTGGCAAAGACCATCATTTCAGCAATGGTAGCGTCATCCAAATCAAAAATATAATCATTTTGGACTTTGGGCACTACCAAAGTATGTCCTTTCGCCAATGGACTAATATCCAAAAAAGAATAGAACTTGTCGTTTTCCGCCACTTTATAGGAAGGGATTTCACCCTTGATAATTTTAGTAAAAATTGTTTCTTCCATAATAATTATCTTGAAACATCCATTATTTCCAATTTAATAATGCCAACAGGCACCTTTACTTCCACAACATCCCCCTTTTGCTTTCCAATCAAAGCTTTTGCGATAGGCGAAGTTACTGAAATCTTAGCAGTTTTGAGATCTGATTCAGACTCCGGAACAAGCGTATAGGACATCACAGAATTATTTTGCAAATTTTTCACCTGCACTTTCGAATAAATCAAAATCTTTGAAACGTCAATCTTTGATTCATCGAGAATACGGGCATTGGCAACAATATTTTTTAATTTAGCGATTTTCAGTTCCAACAACCCCTGGGCTTCCTTGGCAGCGTCATATTCTGCATTTTCTGAAAGATCACCTTTATCACGAGCCTCAGCAATGGCAGCTGAAATTTTAGGTCTCTCCACCGTTTCCAACTGCTTAAGTTCCTCCTTCAATTGCTCGAGACTTTCTTTTGAATAATATTTTATCGAATCCATATTAGTAATTTTAGATTTCTTTATACAAATAAAAGAGGCTTACTTAAAAGCCCCTTTTTATTTAAGTAATATTGCTGAGAATAAATTATAAAGCTAACTTAATGCTGACATAGTGATTACCTCTCCATTGATTGGTAAATCTATAAGCATAATCAATGAACAATTTCTGATCACCCTTATCTTTCTTAACCAATGGAATACCAACTGAACAACCCACTGATGGACCAGCATAGATAGATTCAGGATTTACACCAGTGATAGCAGTGATTCTTTCAGGATGAGCAGCATCGGCTTTTTCAACGCCAAAGCTTTCAATGCTATAACCCACACGTACCATAAAATATTGTTTGAAACCATATTCCAAACCAAGAGCAAAGATATCTCTTGAATAAGAATTAGCGGTGAAAGAACCAGCGATAGTCAAACGGTGATCTGCATCGTTACGAGTCAAACCTTCATCTTTTCTTTCTTCTTTAGACATATCTTTGTAGATACCGCCAAAGAACAAGAAATCGTAAGAAAGACCCATTGTCAACAAGGTAGGCATTTCATATTCGGCACTTCTTGTTTCCAAGGTTTGTTCGTGGTCTGAATTGGTAATCGTAGCTCTTTGCATAATACCGTCACCTTTATAGCTGATAGGAAGACCGATATTCTTCAAAGTAACGCCGATTTTGAAGTTTTCGTATGGACCTGCCAAATATTGAACACCAGCGTCGATAGCAACACCGATTGCCTTCAAGTCGGAAATGTTTTCATCAACTACTCTTACGCTAACACCACCGTGAATATACTGGTTAAATGATTTAGCATAATGAAGACCAATATTGAAGTAACTGGGGGTAAAGGTACCCATATTTCCTTCTGGTTGTTCAACGGTAGTAATGTTCACATCACCGAAATTCATAATCATAGCAGAGATACCCAACACACCAAAATCTTTAATTTTACGGCCCGTGGCTTTATCTCTTTTAGCCAAAGATTGACAAATGGCGAGAGAATTAATATTCATACCTGCTCCAGAACCAACCAGATACTGGGTTCTTGAAAAACCCAGTTCTGTTTTGTTCACGAAAGCAATACCAGCGACATTAGAGAAAACTGATTCCATACCGCGGATTTCTGCCACACCAGCATTTCCCCAACCGTTAGTTTTTGCCCAAGGGTCAATAAGCAAGCCTGATGCACCCGCTTGACCTGCACGGTCTCTATTACCAGCGAACGATTGTCCCGCATAGGAAAGAAGACCTATAACTGCGCAAATGATAAATGTCTTATATATTCTATTCATAGTCATAATTTTTAAAAGTTATCGATAACGCGTTTTAGAATGCATTTAAGTCGGTTGGACGCATAGCACAGAAGAATCTCAGGGTTCTTTCACCAACGCCAGGAGCCTTAACGTGGATGATGTAAACACCACCAGCAACAGGAATATTAGCGTGGTTCTTCAAATCCCAATCAATATAGGTAGTAGCTCCTTCAGCAGATTTCTTACTCAAGGTACGAACAAGTGTACCGTTGGAAGTGTAAATAGAAACCTCACACGGAGCCGGCAAGTTAACAATCTTGACGTAAGTTTCAAGAGCAGTATGTTCATACATTGAGAATCCATAATAAGGATTCGGAACAATGTTGATGTCTTGCAACATTTCGTCATGATATTGTTGAGTAGTATTGATAACAGGCGCTAAATCAGCCGTAGAGAATGAATACAATGGGAAACCATCGTTTTGGATTGTACCGTGGTCTTGTTCATATAAAGCACGTTGTTCATCACTAAACCAACGAGATTTATATCTCATATATGGACGAGAAACGCGGATTTTAACGGTAGCGTCATTACCAGGTTCAAGCCACTTATCTTCATAACCGGCATAAGGCATAGAGATAGATGTCCACATTACATTATTGAACACCTGCATTTTAACGGCCTTACGTTGTGGACGACTCAAAACTGTATCTGAAGCAATTGAAGAGAACTTCGCAGCCAACCATTCGCATTCATCGTATGGACCACATTCATAATAATCGTAGGTTGTTACACCATCAGATCCATAAACCGGCTGGTCACCATTAACGAAGTCACGAATCACACCACCATGTTTGTATTTAGTATGCGCACCAGCCGCAGAAACACTACCGGCACCATCACGTTTAGAATCATTATCATTGTAATTACGAGATGCCGACTTGGTTTCATACTGAATTGGAGCAGTATTACCTGAACTACTGCATACATATAAGAAATGACGTCCGCCAAAGGCAGGTTCGGGCATTTCTGAAATAGCGTGTGGAGAATCAACACCATGGTCGATCATTGCGTAAGAATTCCACATAGCGGTATATTCGGCTTCAGACAAGATAGTAATTTCTCCTGTCTCAGGATCGGTAAAGTAAGCATAATTAGTAGTAGGATTGAAAATCATATCATCACCGTTATTCAAGGTATCCAATGAATTTTCAGCAAACATAATATTCAATCTTTCACCGGTTTCAATATTGATGGCATAACCTGGGAACCAACCAAAACCGGTTTCTTGGCCTGCAATGGGATTAGCTTCTATATTACCATTCTTATCAACAGAAGGATGCTTCTTAGGTTCATGACGTACGTTGTCGCCAAATTCGGTGTGAACATAACCATCTTCACCGGCTCCGGCTTCCAATACAAGACAACGAGTCCATTTACTCTTATCGGCAGTCACAACAACATCAACAGAATAGAGGTTGGTCATCGTCATATTATGTCCCATAGCCCATCTTTCCTGTTCTTTAGAGACGTGAATGGTTTGAGGAACATAGTTGGTATAAGCATTTGTTTTAATAAGTTCAGCGAAGTTATAATAACGTGGTGTTGGATAAACATCCTTTGGATAATAAACCGTATCAGGTTTAACCAAGCATGCCTTCACACCGCCCGAATAAGGTGAAGTAATCACGTATGGAGCCCAAGTACCATAAATCATAGATTCAAATTGACCTGTAGGATCTTTGAAAGCACGCATACATTGGCTATTGAATGGAGCTTCTTCACCGTTAGGAGGAAGAATTTCGCAGGCATCTTCATTTCTGAATTTCATATATTCATTTTCAGCACCGTCTTGTTGAGCACCCCAATCCTCCCAGTTTCCAGAGGCCTGAGTGCCAGAACGAATCCAGTTGCTTGGATATTCGCCTTCGGCATCCATTTGACCCCAGAACCAAGGTTCAGATTCATTTTGGAATGAAATTGAAGAACCGAGATAAGTAACTTGACCGGCCATCATCATACCGCCAGAAGTAACATCGGTACCCGTACCGCATTGCTGCAACCAACGCAATTGACTATCATCCAAAATTTCAAATGGTTTATTGACAATGGAAATAGACAAACCCAATTCCATAAACAACTGCTCAGTAGCTACACTAATATTAAAATTAGACGTATCAACAGGTTTTGAAATGTTGAATGTATCCAACAAATAGGCGTATAAATCTTCTTGGGAAGAGAAACTCTTACCACTAACACCGGTAATGCTCAAAACCCATCTGGTTTCGTCGTTAACTTCATCAGCATTTTTAACGAATTTCACTTCATAATCCAAAGGTTTAACCTGCAACGGATCAATTACGCTAATAGCCAAAGGACCATAGTTGCTCTTATAAGTTACAGGACCAGCAGAGAAATCACCACTATTACCAGCTAAGATTTTATCTCTACTTTCATCAGAAAGTTCAAGAACGAAACCACCGTTACCTTGACCTTCCACGCGAGTAATCTGAGGTTGGGTACCGTATGCACACAACTTGTCAATATCAACACCTGTTGGCTTGGGGCTATGCGGAATAGCAGAAATAACCTTAATATTTCTACGACCAGCCAAATATGGAGTCTTTTGACCTTTCAAGCCATCGGTTACTTGCTCGTCAATTGAGAATGGGGCATATTCATTGTAAGCGTAAGCAATAACCATAAAATAATAGGTTTTATGGTTAACCAAAGTAGAGTTGGTACCTGTGGCAAATTTATCTTCCGTAATCTTGAAAGTACGTTGAATACCTGCATTGGCACCATTAACTTTTTCAACGGCAACATTAGTATTCAATGCCTGATCAAATTCCCAGTTCACCAGCTGACCCACAGGAGTGCCATCATTTCTAAAGTTAACAATATCACATTGTGCAATCAAACGAACCTTGTCAAGGTTACCGATATCAGCAACACTAACATCCTTGCTGGCAACCTGATAAATCTGATAACCTTCAAATTTATATTTATTGCTGCCCTCGGGATATTCAATATAAACAGATTTTACAGCAGTGACTGAATCCAAAACTTGCTGTCCAGGATGTTCAGGATCTTCTCTATAGAAATACTGCGTATATGTAGAATCCGTGGTATAACCTTCGTCAATTTGAGGATCAACTTCTGAATAAGATTCATCCTTGTTGTTGGAATCTTCTCTATCATTAGTCAAATACATAATCAATTCATTTTCATATTCCTTGATAGTAACATCAGGAGCGTCTGGACCATCCAATACCTTGAAGCAGTTTTCGAACAGAGCCTGACACTTGTCATCAGCAACCTTCAATAATTCAACAGACTGCCAAGCACCGCCTGAATAGGAACGAGCCCAAGGAATACCAACGGTAATGTAGTTAACAGCACCACGTCTCAAGGTGAAAGGACCAGCAGACTGCATAAAACGTCTGTCGCCAGGTTGGTCATCGGCAACGGTTTCTTCAACCCAACCACGGCTACCGCCCCACATAGGATCTTGGGCATTGAACATATCACGTTGAACAGGATCTTCGATACCCCAGTTACAAGGGTCGGTAGTACCAGGGAACATAAAGTCACATTCAGGACCGTCAACACCCTGGCCAGAACCAGCGTATGCCAATGAACCGTAGGTCATACGACGACCATCTCTCCAATAACCACGAAGCATATTGTAATAGTCAACAGCCTTGCTTGGGTCACCACGGTTAGTATTATCGTTATTATGGAATACGAAACGTCTCATACCGAAACGCTCATTATTAGCGATACTATCACCAAAGTTTACACCATTAATGGCAAATTGGTCATTTGAATATTGACTTTTCAAGAATTTGTCACAATACAACTTGTTAGCCACTGTACCAGTAACACCGGCCTCATTCAAATCGAATGCAGGGTTATCACGACCGATAAGTTCACCCGTTGAATCATCTTCCATATAGTCGGGATCAATATAAGGACCTTGGAAGAAGTCAACACCAACCGCAGGAGGATTGGCACCATAGTGTTGAGCCAAACCTGCACCATCGGTAGCAGAACCGTTGTAGCAATATCCCAAACCACGAGCGACATCACAACCAACATAGTCATCATAAGCATAACCCAAATCAGGGTCAACCCACTGTGAGAAGAAGGTCTTATTCAAGTTAGTCGTAGATCTGTTGATGATTTCATAGGAATAGAAAGTCATATTATTCAAGTCATCGTTAGTTTGAAAAGCGAAAGCCTGAGCACGAATTTCCAAACCGATAGCTGCACCTCCTGTTTCGGTGTGAGCATTACCCTTATCATTAAAGATCCAGAACAATGTTTCATCACCTTTTAATACGTGGTCGGCATAAACCATACCATCAATACCGATTGAATTGGCGTAGGCAGGAAATTCATTGATACGTTCTTGTTCGTAAGGAACAGGAAGTAAACCGTGAGCAGCTCTTGATTTATTAGCTTCTGTCCAAGGGCACAAATCATTGTCGATATCGTAGTAAGGATAGTCACCATTTTCAGGGTCATACTCAAAGTTGCCATTGACATCTTTAAATGGAGCCAAATAGAATGACTGTTTCTTGTTATCATAATCACCGTGAGCAGGCCAATTCTTAATGGCTTGAGATGGATTAGGAACAGAATGATTATGCGTGTTATAAATATTAATATGTTCATCAACTTCGGCACGAGTCATCTTAAACATCTTATCCCAAGCAGCACAATCCTCTTGAGAGATTTCAGCCAAACCATCTACTGACAGAGGGCCTGTCCAAAAGTCATCACCGACCTGACGGAAACGAACGGCCGCCAACTTGATTTGGTTGTTATCATCCAAACCACCAATCCACAAAGCGGCAGCGAACATAGAACATTTACCGGAACCCTTAGGAACTTCATATTCTGCCAACTCCTTATTCCACATTGTACCATTGGTTTCGATGTAGGCACGAACATTATTGATTGTTAACTCATTTGAGTTGGTTGCAGACAAACACTGGGCTGAACCAGCCTTAGCAGTTGCCTTTGCCCGTTTAGCAGGATCACCGACCCATCTTTCCGCTTGCATGGTTCCACTTGCAAGCAGAAGTAAAAGAGCTATCAAAAACAAACTTTTTACTGTATTCTTCATGATATATATTTTTTATTTTTATCAAACTTTACAAGAAATATTAGAATCCGAATTGAAGACCAAGGTTAACCTGTGCAGGTCTACTATAATTAGAAGGATCGCGCATAAACATATTATAGTAATTAGTATAGGAATTCACATCAGTTTGAGACTGGATGTAAGCTTGGTATTCGGCAGCAGACAAGAAACCGTCATCATCTGGATTTCCTGTATAGTCATACACATAGAGAATGTTCTTGATATTGAAAATATTGGTAACATCCAAATAAATCATTAAATAACCTGGTTTAACACCTTTGGGATTTCCGTCTTTATCTTTTGCGTCTTTTCCATAAAGATTCAAATTAAAGGATTTATAGATACGAAGGTCGCAATTGAAAGTCCAGGGTCTGCTTGATCCATAAAGCGTACCTTGCAAACGGGATGTACCATAACCTGTAATTGAGTGAGGAGTAGTTGAACGGCTATAAGGCATACCGGAAGCAGCTTTTAACAACAAGGTAATACCAGCATTTTGCAACCACTTGATTTCCTTAACCGTATTGGTACCCTTCTTAACGGTTCTTGTAACAGGACCATCATAATCAACACCACCGTCAAAAGAGAAATCAATATTAGCACCGATAGCGTGACGTTGGTCAAATGACAAATTAACCAAAGTTCTCAAATTAGGCTGACCAGAAGCGATAATGGCAGAGTTTGAAGTGGCAGAAGAACCGGTACCCTTAGCGAACTGCAAAGTATAGTTGGCACGGAAGGAAACGTGTTTAATTCTTCTCAATTCATAGCTAATAGTAAAACCTTGAACTGTACCAAAGTCCATATTCTTATATGAATAATAAGTAGTAGGATAAGCACCTGTAAAACGGAATGACTGAATTTGATCACGTTTTTCAGAATAGTAAGCAGCAATACTCAATGCCGACTTTTCACCGATCTTCTGACGGAAACCGATTTCATATTCAATACTTCTCTGAGGTTTCAAATTAGGATTACTAATAATACTTGTTGCATAATCTTCAATAAACATATAAGTAATAGGATTAATCTGAATATCAGTAGGACGAGAAGTTACAATGTCGTAGTTAGCATAGAACAAAGAGTTGTCAGATACTGGGAAAGAGAAAGAGATACGAGGCATTACAGTCCAGTTTGGAGAATATTTAGTGAAGGCGTCGGCTTCTACTTTTGTAATGTCTGTTTCATCCAATTTGTTTTTCAAGATAGGACCAGCCGTATTCAAAGACAAGTCGGTTTCGGGATCGGTTACAAGGTCACCATTGGCATCATACCAATTATCACCGCTACGATAACCGATAACGGAAGCGTCAAAATTATCAGGATTCAAATTATCCATATAATAGCTTCTTTGGTTAACATAAACGTACCAATCATCATTAGCACCTTCCAATAAAGTCTTGTTGTTGAATCCTAATGCCTTGAGTTCTTTAACAGTATATGCATCGCGGAACAAATAACCGTCTTTCAACACATCCTGATGTGCATCGAAGTAGTCAACACGCACACCAACACGGAACAACAAGCTATTGATAGAAAATTTATCTTGCAAATAGAAAGCCAAGTAAGTTGGTTCGTATGCACCGATTTCGTAAGTTCTCTTACCATTTTTCTTGGTAAAGAAATCTTTAATTGAAGCACCGCCTCTGTATCTATTACCAAGAGCATCATAACCATTGTAAGAAACGATACCGCCGTGTCCTGTACCCACAACCAATTCTTCAGTTGAGAATAATGACAAACCACCCATTTCGTTGTATTGGGCAGGGGTAATGTCATCAACGTCAACCCATTCTCTCAAACCCACGCCGAGTTTGCTACGGATATTTTGAGCGAAGCTTCCTTCTGACACTGCACCCAACGCACGGTCAAACCAAACATAGATGTCACCGTCATAACCATTGAAATCGATGGAATGTTGATTGATAAAGTCTTGTCTTTGTTCAGCATCGTACCAAGAAGGCATTACTGCATCCAGATAAACCGGATGATTGATATCGATTTCAGAGTTGTGCAAATTGGCCACTTGACGCATCAAGGTCCAAATGCTACGTGCACCTACGCTATAACTACGAGAGATAATCTTTTCAAATTCAAAACCGAATTTCAATTCATTATCTGCCAAGTTCATTGTAACGGCGGCCTTCAAACCGATAATATCAGATTGAGATTTTGCATAAGAAGAATATGTAATACCAGGAGATGATGCCATACCGTATGGAGAAGAAGGAGTCTGACCATTTAACAAGGCACCAAATTGAGAATAGAGGTTTTCATCGTATGGTGTAGGATTGGTTGGATCGTCATCATATTGATGAATGAAATCGGGAGTGAACATATCATAGAAGTTCTGAGTATAGAAAACCAAACCAGGATTCAAGTTACCGGCTTCAAAAGTATGAAGGGTATCCAGACGGTTATTCATTCTATATATATTACCATAATATGTAATACCTGTTTCAGGATCCAAATAAGAACTTTCTACATCAGAATATTTTTCTGCAAAATGGGATTTGAAACGACCAATCCAACCATAATTGAATAAATTGTCTCTATGGGTTCCATCCTGAGCGATAGAATTGCTACGGGTGTAGTTTAAGTTAACATCGTACATCACGTTTTTCAGGATAGCCACACCCGTGGTGTCCGTGTACACTCTATGATTCAAACGGGCACTTACACGCAAAGTATTGGAAATAGATTCAGGGTTGTTCTGTGCATTGAAAAGCGCACTTGAAGCTCCCCAACTTTTTCCTTTATAATATTCATAAGAAGCGTTGAATGCCAAGCGAATATTATGCGTTCTTCCCATAACAAATTCCAATTTACCTTGAGCCAGGTAATTCCAATATCCAGCGTGGTCTTTCACTCTCTGTCTTACGAATGCTTCAGAGCCCAGATATTCAGAAGCTAACTGCGTTACACCGAACGCATTTTGAGGATACAGAATTGGGTTTTCACTAATCATAGAAATAGTTTGAGGGGTTGCGCGCCAGTTGCCTGGGGTTTTCCAACTACCCTTGCCCCAAGGACTAGGATCTTTTGAATAAGAAACTTCACCGCTCAACATAAAACCGATACGGGCGGGATCGTCTCTTTTCTTACCTTTCAAGATAGGACCTGAAACATTAGCGGCCACCAAGAAATTGTTATATCCTTCCAAAGATCCACGTAACTCAACAGAACCGTGAAAATCCTTAGAAGCCGGTTTCGTGGTAATAACGGTAAAGCTGGTACCATCGCCCAATTCAGCAGGAATACCACCCTGAATCAACTGGGCTTCTTCAACCGAACTCATAGCCACACCTGCATTACCTCTCATTCTTACACCGTCAACGATCATTTGTTGGCCATCCGAACGGTTACCACGTACAGAAGTCATAGAACCGTCAACACCCGAAACACCTTCCAAATTTGAAAGGGCGGCGGTAATTGAACGACCAGGTGTTTTACGAACAGCATCACCACTTAAACGAGCCGAAGACGTGGTGTTATCTTTGTCAAACACAGGGGGTTCCCAAGTGACTTCAACAACATCCAAGTCAGTGGCACAGTTGATTTTGAAGTCAACGAATTGTACGTTGTCAACCTTGACAACCAAACCCGTTTTCTTCATAGTTTTCTTACAAGTCATTTCAGCGTTGGCTTCAATGTCGTAAGTGCCTGGCTGAATGCCAAACAATTGATACTCTCCTTTTGCGTCAGCCATTGCGTAGTTGACCACCTTGTCTTCCAATTTCAGATAGATGTTCGTGTACGCTAATGGTTCTCCCGTCTGGTCTGTTACAACACCCTTAATCGTTCCCGATTGAGAATAGGCAAAGCCAGAAAAAAGGATGATCACTCCGAGTGTAAAGAGTAATTTTTTCATCATAGCTATTATTTTATATTAAACATTAAATTTCGTTAGTTTTTTAGGCGGTAAAGTTACAAAAAAAATCAAAATCATACTATATATATGTGAGATAAATTAAAAAAAAATGTAAGTTTTTAATTATAAGGACGTTTCAAAATTTCTTTGTAAATGACGGCTTTTCGCAATTCTTGTGGATCCGAAAAATCAATAAAATTTGTTTCTTCTTCATTTTCAGAATCTTGCAAAATATCTTTAGTTTCACTTTTTGCAATTGGTTCTTCTTTTTGAGCATAATCCGTTTCTCGCTCTCTGACTTCCTCGTAAGTAAAATACGACTCGGATTTTGAAGATTTTTTGTCAAAAATGTCATTTTTAAAAGTGGGGCCAACTTCTTCGGGAGCCATTTCAAGATCATCCTCAAAGTAATTATCAACCTCAATTTCATCGTTGGCGATGTGTGTTTTTCCAATCGACTCACGCTGCTTTTTTTTACGCTTGACGAGTCCGCTGACTACCGCAAGCACAATCATAATGAGCAGAGATCCTATTTCTTCCAAGTCCATAATTTATCCATTTTAATTAAATGCAAATGTACAAATTTTATTCTTACAATAAGAATCACTTGAAATTAAAAAAATAATTCATAAAGAAATTCCAGAAAGTGACAACACCAACCGCTATTAATTTGGAAAAATAAAAATTGAGTTTTAATTTACTGTTTAACAAGTAAATAACGGCATTATTGATAGCTAATCCCAGAAGAGAAATTACAAAAAAGGTCACATATTGCGTGCCTATTTCCGGATTATCGCTTTGAAAAGTCCAAAGTCTGTTCAGAAAAAAATTAGAGGTGGCCGCGAGGATAAAACCAATGGAATTGGAAATATACTTGTTGATTTTTAACCATTCCTTGCAGACGTATGTCGTGCCAAAGTCAACGAGCATTCCGCTGCCGCCGACAAGGCAGAATTTCACAAATTTCCACAAAAAGGCCTTATTCAACATAACGTGACTTTTACATAAAAAAAGCCAAACTTTCGTTTGGCTTTCGTGTTCCAGCTGGGATTCGAACCCAGGACCCCATCCTTAAAAGGGATGTGCTCTACCTGCTGAGCTACTGAAACATCCGTTTTTTGGGACTGCAAAAATACAACTTTATTCTTTACTTTCAACGCCTTGTGTCGTTTTTTTTTATAATTTTTTCTATTTAACTGATAATCAGTAAAATAATTTAATTTTCAGAAAATTTTTCTCCAATTACTCAATATTTCAATTTTTTTGTATATTTGCATTCATAACAATCTGATTATTAACAAAATAAATTAATATTTTTAATTTTTACAAGAAAGATACTTTTTCAAATATTTTGTCATCATTTAGGCCATTTTTGTCATAATTTTTGCCGTTATGGAAAAACTCAATAAAAAAAATTCAAAAACTCAAAGCGATGAAACGATTAATTTTAGTTCCGAAAACCGACACCATTACCATTTGCCTTCCACCTGATTGGGTAGGTCAAACCATCACTTGCACTCTTCGCCACACCGAGCAAGAAATGGCCACACCCATTCCCTTAGCCGCAGAACGGACACTTACCTACCACGTCAAGAAAAAAAAGAAAAAGACAACAGGTAAGATCAAGAAAACCAAGACAAAGACAAAGACTAATGCAAATCAGCCCCTATCAAATGCATAAATTCCTGTCTGGTATTAGAATTTTTCAAGAAAGCACCTGTAAACTCAGAAGTTGTGGTTACGGAATTTTGTTTTTGTATTCCACGCATTGACATACAAAGGTGCTGTGCCTCAATGACCACGGCCACTCCCAATGGATTAAGAACTTCTTGCAAACAATCCTTAATTTGAGTTGTGAGACGTTCCTGCAATTGCAAACGGCGGGCAAAAGCTTCCACCACGCGTGGAATTTTGCTCAAACCGACAATTGTCCCATTGGGGATATAGCCCACGTGCGCCTTGCCAAAAAACGGCAGCAAATGGTGCTCACACATAGAGTATATTTCTATGTCCTTTACTACGACAATTTGCTTGTAATCTTCCTTAAAAAGAGCACTTTTTAATATTTCTTCGGGATTACTGTCATACCCGTGAGTGAGAAATTGCATAGACTTGGCAGCGCGCACCGGGGTTTTAATCAAACCCTCTCTATTGGGGTCTTCTCCAATCAATGTTAGAATTTGAGAATAACAAGCCGCCAACTTGTTGATGTTTTCTTCATTATAGATGTCACGTCTTTCGTAACCTTCTGGAATATGTTTAGTCATAATCAGTTGTTAATGAATGAATTATGTAATTTTTCTTGTCCAATAGTGGTGGATATTTCGTGTCCGCAAAAAACTACGGTATCATCAGGTAAAACCATAATTTTGTCTTTAATGCTTTTCAAAAGCAAGGTTTGTGAACCCGTTGGCAGATCGGTACGTCCAATACTTCCGGCAAAAAGGACATCACCGACAAACACCATTTGGTTTGTCTCATCATACAGACTAATGCTTCCGTCGGCGTGACCCGGCGTATATAGCACCTTCAGTTCCTGATTGCCAAAATGAACCGTATCCCCATCTTTCAGAAACTGATCGGCAACCGGCGCATCTTCAAAATCAACACCGAACACCACCGCATACACGTGTGCCTTTTGGTATATCGGCACTGCATTTTCGTGCATCAGTATCTTGCAGTTGAAACGGGTTTTACAGAATTTATTACCCGCAATATGATCAACGTGTGGGTGTGTATTAATGACATACTTTACCTGTAATTGCTCTTTGTCGATGAAATCCGCCAACTGCTGATCCTCGCTTTTCTCATAATCACCCGGATCAATGATAACCGTTTCCTTGGTTTCATCATACAAAACGTATGTGTTTACTTGAAAAGGATTAAACCGAAAAGTTTTGACTACCATAGTTTGTGCTTTATAATTATGGATTTGAATAATTTCATTCAAATTCAAATGTCGTTTCATCAATATTAAAATGGCTTGTTCATCTTAGTGTTCATATCTTTGACGACTTTTTTGTGACCATTGGTGAACACAACTTTATACACCAAATTTCCATCGGTGTCCCAACTCATCCACGGACCATTTTTCTGGCGATTTTTGAAACTTCCGGAAAAATGTTTTTTGCCATTGGGATAAAATTCCGTGAATTTTCCGTCTGGCGCATCGTTAACGAAATTTTGTTCACGAACTTTAACGGCATATTCGTTATAAAAAGTCCATTTTCCTTCTTTTTTATCCATTTTATATTGTCCGCTTTCCAAAATCTTGCCGTTATCGGCAAATTCCTGCCACTTTCCGTGTTTTAGATTTCTCAGATACGAACCTTCTGTTTTTAACTTGCCATTTTCGTTCCAATAGCGATGACTACCGGTTCGCATATTATTTTCGTAGGCGGTTTCATATTTTTGGATGCCATTCTCATAGTAACCTGTCCACAAGGCTTCCATTTTTCCTTCGCTAAAAAATCCATAATCCTGCAATTGCCCATTCCGGTAAAACGACTTCCACTTTCCCGTTTCCTTATCATTTTTGAAGGTTCCCATTCGCTGCAGCTGACCATTTTCGTACCACGCCTTTGTTTCTCCTTCACGTTTTCCATCTTGATAATTCACATATTTCCAGACATTTCCGCTTTCATAATAATAGGTCCATTTACCTTCTTGCTTCCCCTTCTGGAAAAGTCCGGTACTTCCCAGCGTACCGTTCGGAAGATAAAATTTCCAAATGCCTTCTTGCAAATCGTCCACGGTATTGCCTTCCATATCTTTTTCCCCAGCCGCATTCCACCAGATTGTATAGCCATTCAACTTCCCGTAGATATAATTGCCTTCAAATCTGACTTTGCCATTGTCGTGATATTCCACCACCTTGCCGTGAACACTGTCTTTTTCGTAAGTTGTCTTTTTAAATAAAGTTCCATTCGGATAATAAAATATCCATTGGCCTGTTTTCTGTCCGTTTTGCATTTGGCCTTCCGACTCTATTTTGCCAGAAGGATACCAACTTTTAAAAGCTCCGTTATCGGCGTAATATTCTTGACTTTTTTTACCATCATCGTACCACACTTTCCAAAGGCCCACTTTTTGGCCATTCAAATATCCGCCTTCCATCCATTTAGTTCCATTTTTATGAAAATAAATCCAGTTGCCAACTTCCACTCCATTTTGTTCAAGACCTTGCGACATTAATTTTTTATTTGACCAATAATGTCGGACGGTATCCTGCGCAAAAATCAAATGAGCACAACATACCGATAAAATCAGCAGGAAAAAAAGTTTTTTCATCATAAATTATTCTGTTGGTTTAATTTGATAATCCTGTAATTGCATCAGGAAAAGACCATTGTTTTCGAATCCGCCCTGTTCAAGTTTCTTAAAATCAAACTTCATAGAAACAGGCGTATAATCGACTTTAGACAGTTCAAAATCATGCAACATCAATTCAACAAAATATTTGGTAATGTCGTAACCTTGAAAAGTAAAGCGTTTTAGATCCGGATTGGAATTATATTTTCGGAAAAACCGGTCCATAAAGACCACGGATGCATCTGCGTTTTCATCGACAAAATAATTGGAAAAGAAATGGACATTCAACTTATTGAGATAATCCACTTCCAACTCATTGATATCCAACCACTCTTGTGGAATAATCAATGTGGCATCCACATTATTCTCGTGAATTCCAAGTTGGCGCATTTTGGCAATCACCATTGCCTCGGACTGAATTGAGACCAGCACAAGACTATGCGTGTTAGATTTCAACTTATCAATTATATTAGTATTGACCGATACTTTCTCATATTTCACGTTATGGGCATCAAAGTAATCCTTAAAGATTTGCATGTCAGCTGGCCATTTATCAGATTCTGTCCAAAAAAACACGGGCTGGTTAGTCCAAGCTTTGGTAAAAAGCAGTTCCGGCATTGCCTCGTGTGCGGGAAACACCTTATATACTAATTCATTGTCATTGACAATACTTTTTTTAGTAGTAAACGGATTGACGATAGGGATTTGATATTTTTTCGCATAAGAGGCGACCACTTCAAATTGTCGGGCAAAAAACGGGCCAATAATCAAATCAACACGACCCATCAATTCTTTATCTTCCATAATGGAAAGAAGTTTGCCGTTGTCGTTAGTGACATCTCTAACTATCACATTGATGCGAGTTTCCCCAGATTCATACTCATCCAAAGCGAGTTTCGCACCTTCCCAGAAACTTACCAAACTAAAAGCAGATTCGTTGTATATGTCGGTTTCCGATTCTATGGCATTCATATTTTCAGCGTGATATTGATTTCCAAAAAAAGGAATCAGAAACAGCACTGTTTTTGTGTCATCTTGCTGCGCCCTTCCCACCAAAAAAAGGCACAGTATCATTATCGAAAGAATGATTTTCTTCAACATAGGTCATTATACTATATGATTGCAAACATACATATTTTTTTTGGAATATGTGTAAAAATGCGTATTTTATGCAAAATTAATTTGAAATAGCCATTTTTCGTAGCGTGAAAAGATCATCAAATATAAAAAAATAGAGGGTGACCGAAATGGACACCCTCTATAGGACTTATTGTAAAAAGGACATTATTTCAGGATACCTTTTGCACTGGCTTCAGTGATGCAGTTCCAAATGCCGTTTTTATCCATATTACGCATTGCACTGGTAGAAACTTTAAGAACTACCCATTCGTTCAATTCAGGAACGAAAAATTTCTTGGTATGCAAATTGGGATGAAATTGTCTTTTGGTTTTAATGTTAGAGTGTGAAACATTATTTCCCGTAATAGCTTTTTTTCCTGTGATTTGGCAAACTCGTGACATTTTTCTTTATTTTTTTATTATTATTTCCTTTACTAAAATTGGGCTGCAAAAATACAACTTTTTTCAATACAAAAACACTGATTGATAAATTTTTTCAACTTTCTGATTTTCTGTTATTCACAAAGGCTTGTTGGCATTATAAAAACGCTGATTCGTCGTCAAGTCCGTCTTTCATTGAAATATTCATCTCGCATTTTGCACAATCAAAGGATAATTGGAAGCAATATTTTCCTGTTTTTAGGAACAGCGGCTCTTTCCACGCATCATTTTTTGATTGTTTTTTGCAGATTCCCAGGGTAAATCTGATGCAATGCTTGCAAGTCATCACCACAGTCCGCGACGGAAGATTTTTTTCGTATGCCTCGACAATATGGTCTATTCCGTGTTCTTGATACAAAGTTTCAGCGGCCGCATTATACACATTAACGGCTTCTATTTGAAATTTTTCAGACGCCAACGGACGAAAAACCTTAGGATGCAATTTGATTTTCAAGGATTCTTCGAGCAGTAAATCCATAATTGACCGACGCCATTCGGCAATTTGCGAACTGGGGAAAAAATAAATATTCTTTGTATTGATGTCTATTTTCCGTGCCACATACGCCGTATTGCCCAATTTAGACAATTGGGTTTGCCAGGTTTTGAGGGACTGATCCGCTTTTTCCGCCACGACTTTATCGGCACTAATTGGACATTCGACTTGTGTTCCGGCCTCATCGACACAACACAGCAACAATCCTTCCGGGGTCTCTTTCAACTCAAAATGGACGGCAATACGCCTTTCGGCACTTTTCCCGTTCAACAATTTTTCAAACTGAATGTCATAATTTCTATATAGTTTATCGCCCACGGAGACATTCACCGGCTCATTGAAAAAGATTTGCCTGCCCTCCACCCTATTGGCCCGAAAGCCCATAAACTCGCCATTGGCATTGACGAAACACAAGCCATCCCCATTATGCAATTCTTTTTCCTGAGAATACGTCAACGAATTATAATTCACCGACTTCACAACTCCCACAAAAGCTCCGATTGACTTTGGTGTCTCCAATTGCACAACATTAGTCCGCACCCCATCAATAAAATAATCAGTTTTAGAACGATGGAATGTTTTTTCCGGATCGGGATCAAAGAACAAAGTCGTTTTGCCGATAGAATCCTGCTGGTATTGAGGATTTTCATTTAAAATATCATCAATTTTTCTTCGATAATACGCCGTGATATTTTTTACATAATTGGCCTCTTTCAAACGGCCTTCAATTTTAAAAGAAGTAACACCGGCCTGCATCATAGGCAATAAAAAATCAGAGCGATCCAAATCTTTCAAGGACAACAAATGCTTATCTTTACATAGAATTTTGCCGTCCGCATCGACCAAACTATAGGGAAGACGGCAAAACTGGGCACATTCACCACGATTTGCGCTACGGCCACACGCCGCATAGCTCATATAGCAACGACCGCTGTAACTGACACATAAAGCTCCGTGGACGAAGGCCTCCAGCTCCACATCACAAGCTTCGTGAATAGTTTCTATTTGCCGCAAGGACAACTCGCGAGCCAACACAACACGCTGGAAACCTGCATTTTGCAGAAACTTGACTTTATCCGCGTCCCGATTATCGGCTTGCGTACTCGCGTGCAACGCAATAGGAGGAAGATTCAATTTTAGAATTCCCATATCCTGGACGATCAGTGCATCCACGCCCATATTGTAGTATTGTTGGATTTGACGTTCCGCCTGCTCCAATTCCCTATCTGTCAAAATCGTATTCAGGGTAACAAAAACCTTCGCGTGATAAGGATGTGCATAGCGCAACAATTTTTCCAAATCATCGAAACTGTTGCCAGCAGCCGCCCGCGCCCCAAAACTGGGGCCGCCAATATATACGGCATCTGCCCCGTGATTGATTGCTGCCACCGCACATTCCAAATTTTTTGCTGGAGATAATAATTCTATTTTAGGCATAAGCGCACCTCCCTCATTCCGCAACAATACTGTTGCCCTTTTTTGTCACACAATTGCAAACGGCCGTACTCATCTAATCCGATAATTTTTGCCTCCGTAATCTTGTTTTCAATTTCATAATCTGCATATTCCTCCATCAAGTAAAGGAAATTCAAATATTCATTATTAATTTCTTGATAGTTAGTATTTTCAGAACATTTGAATTGTCTGCAGCAGTTAATTAGTTCCTGAAGAATACCTGCTGGTTCAAAATCTTTATTCAATAATAATTTCAGTGAAATCGGATTCGGAATATCCTCATCGAAATTGATTTGATTGACATTTATTCCCACTCCGGCAATCGTATTTTTTATCTTTTCACCTTCAATAAAATGTTCGATTAAGATTCCTGCAATTTTGTGATTATCCACATAAATATCGTTGGGCCATTTAATTTTCACATTCTTCGCATAATGGGAAAGCAATTGCCTTACGGACAACGCAAAGCATTGATTAACAACAAATTGACAAGAAGGGGATATTATCGGTTTAAAGAGCAAGCTGGCCAACACATTTTTCCCTTTTTCACTTTGCCAACGATGACTTCCTTGTCCCCGTCCTGCCGTTTGAAAATCTGTATATACCGTAAAATAATCTGGCAAATCGGGCTGTTTTGTCAGCAAGGATTTCATCCATTGGTTGGTAGAATCGGTAGTCTCAATAAATAGTGGATTCATATAATTCATTTGGCAAAAATACACTAAATCCCAACAAGAAATGCAAACGTACTACATATTGAGATTTTTTTTAAATTTGCAAACTTAAAATAATTGTGCAGTTTTATAGTTAATAAATATATCAAATATGAATTTTAGACGGTCTCAACTCTTGATACTACTAATTTCCGCAACAATTTTGCTCAGTTGCACATCATCAACCCAGGCCGAAGAGACGGCACAAAAAAAAGTCAATACGGAACAAAAAACTCCAAAGAAGAAGAAAAAAAACGTTAAAGATATGACTAAGGTATTACTCAAGACTTCAATGGGCGACATTACCATTGCGCTTTATGACGAGACACCGCTTCATAAAGAAAACTTTATCAAATTGGTAAATGACAAATATTACGACGGCGTATTATTTCACCGCATTATTCAGAATTTCATGATTCAAACAGGAGATCCGGAATCCAAGAATGCGAAAGCCGGACAAATGTTAGGCAATGGAGGTCCCGGCTACACGATACCTGCCGAATTTGTTCCCGAATGCTATCACAAGCGTGGTGCCGTGGCTGCCGCTCGAATGGGAGACAACGTAAATCCGAAAAAAGAATCCTCCGGTTCTCAATTCTATATTGTTGACGGACAGGTATTTAATACAACCATGTTAAATCGTGTCATTCAAATGACCAAAAAGACTTTCAGTCAAGAACAAATCAACACTTACACCAGCATCGGTGGCGCACCACACTTAGATGGTGACTACACTGTTTTCGGAGAAGTGATTTCAGGTATGGAAGTAGTGGATAAAATTGCGGCACAAGCCAAGGACGGACGCGACCGGCCAATCCAGGACATTCAAATAATTTCCGCTGAAGTAATAAAATAAGAAGAATCTATAGAAAACTAACATACAATGAACAAAATAGATAAAATTAAAGCAGAATTAGAAGAATTTGCCATTCAAAACGCAGATAATTTGGAACAATTCCGTCTCAAGTTCTTGACAAAGAAGAGCGAATTGCAAGAATTATTGTCAGAAATTAAGAATGTTGCCCCAGAAGAAAGAAAGACTTTTGGCCAACAGGTTAACGAATTGAAGCAAAAAGCACAACAGCTTTTTGAAGAAAGCAAGGCTAAGTTGGAATTTCAGACCAGCAAAAATGAAAACCTGCTGGACGTCACCAGACCTTCTACCGCCATCAATTTGGGATCTATGCACCCCATTTCAATTATGATGAATGAAGTATGCGACATTTTTGAGAAAATCGGTTTTTCAACGGTTTCAGGACCTGACGTTGAAGATGACTGGCACGTTTTTACCGCTTTGAATTTTCCGGAAGAGCATCCGGCTCGCGATATGCAAGACACTTTTTTCGTAGAATTGCATCCTGACATTCTCCTTCGCACGCACACTTCTTCATTGCAAGTGAGAACGATGGAGAAACAGCAACCACCTATTCGCGTGATTTGTCCGGGCCGTGTTTTCCGCAACGAAGCCATCACCTCCCGTGCGCACTGCATTTTCCACCAGGTAGAAGGATTATATATTGCCGAGAACGTATCCTTTGCTGATATGAAGCAGACTTTGCTCTATTTTGCCAAACAAATGTTTGGTAGCGAAACCAAGATTCGTCTTCGTCCATCTTATTTTCCATTTACCGAGCCTTCTGCTGAAATGGATATTTCCTGCAATATTTGCGGCGGTGCCGGCTGTACTTTGTGTAAACACACGGGTTGGGTAGAAATTTTAGGATGCGGTATGGTTGATCCTAACGTTTTGGAAAGCTGCGGCATTGACAGCAAAAAATATACGGGTTACGCTTTCGGTTTAGGCATTGAACGTATGACAATGCTGAAATACAAAACCAACGACATCCGACTTTACTTTGAAAATGACGTTAGATTTCTTCAACAGTTCAAAGCCGCTGGAGAAAGATAATCAATAGATTATAAAACAATTAAATTATATAAAAATGACAAAAAATTTCAAGTTGATTAATAATATAATCGGCTGGTTGATAGGCATATTGGCCTCAGCTGTTTATATTATGACTGCTGAACCTACCGCTTCCTGGTGGGATTGCGGCGAGTACATTGCCACCACTTACAAAGTTTTAATTGGTCACCCCCCTGGAGCACCAACCTTCCAATTAATTGGACGATTCTTCACGCTTTTTGCCGGTGGTGACGTTACCAAGGCCGCGTTCTGTGTAAACTGTATGTCTGCCATTTGCAGCGGCTTGACCATTATGTTTTTATATTGGACCATCGTTCGCTTGGGACGGAAAATGGTTCAGAAATTAGGTGAAATGACACCTGGCAGAGTGGTCGCCATCATTGGTTCGGCCATCGTTGGCGCCTTAACTTACACATTTACAGACACATTCTGGTTCTCAGCCGTTGAAGGTGAAGTGTATGCGATGTCGTCTTTCTTCACGGCCCTTGTATTTTGGTGCATTTTGAAATGGGATGAAGAATATGACAATCCCAAATCCGATGTCAATCCCAACCGCTGGATCGTATTGATTGCATACTTAATCGGTCTTTCCATTGGTGTACACTTATTGAACTTGCTGACATTGCCGGCCATCGTCCTGATTGTTTACTTCAAACTTTCAAAGAAAGCCACCTATATGGGTATTGTCCAATCCTTAGCCATTATTTCTTTCTTTTTAGGCTTTGTGCTTAATTCAGGCTGGATGTTTTTTGACTGGATTTTCATCACCATACCTCTTTTTATTTTATGTGTAAAAAGAGGAACTATCAAGTCAAAAGCCGAATGGGGCGTGTTCTTGTCCTTGATTTTGTCCTTTGTCCTTTTGGGAACAATCTTGTATTTCATTATTCCGCAGATTGTCAACATTGCTGGTAAATTTGAGATTTTCTTTGTCAACAGCATCGGTCTTCCGTTCAATTCAGGCGCCATCATATTCTTTGTATTGTTGGCTGCCTTGATTTGCTGGGGCTTATATGCGGGATACAAAAAGAACAAAAGTTTACTTTTGACTATCGTATATTGCTTCATATTCATTTTGGTGGGTTATTCAACCTTCTTTACCTTGGTCATTCGTTCGAATGCCAACCCTACCATTGATGAAAACAACCCAGAAGATGCCGTTGCCTTATTGGCTTACCTCAACCGCGAGCAATATGGTTCAAAACCCATTTTTTACGGTCAATGTTTCAATTCAAGATATGTGGGAGTCAAAGACGGGAAACCCGTTTACACCCGCGACGAAGCCACTAAAAAATATGTCATTTCCAACTACAGAAAAGAAGAAGTTCCTATTTACAATCCGGCTGATATGATGTTGTTCCCAAGACTTTGGTCCAGTGGTCAAGACCACCCCAGAAACTATGTCAATTGGTTGAAGGCACAATATAATTCCGGAAGTGCTTCTGACAAAGAGAATTGCAGAGACTTGGATAGAGGCAAACTGCCGACTTACCAGCAGAACCTCAAGTTTATGCACACTTATCAATTTGACTATATGTATTTCCGCTATTTTATGTGGAATTTCTGCGGACGTCAAAATGATATCCAAGGCCGTAATGAAATTGACAAAGGCAACTGGATTACCGGTATTCCTGCTTTCGACAAAATGCGTTTAGGTATTAAGGGCAACGATCTTCCTGCGAGTATGGAACGCCCGGGACATAACAAATACTATATGTTACCATTAATATTGGGCTTAATCGGCTTGATTTGTTATTCCATCAAGGATCCAAAGGGTTCATACGTTGTGCTGTGGCTGTTCTTAATGACTGGTCTGGCCATTGCCTTCTACTTAAATATGGAACCGTTCCAACCCAGAGAAAGAGACTACGCTTTTGCAGCTTCATTCTACGCATTTTCAATATGGGTGGGCTTTGGCGTGTATGGCATTTATATGTTATTTGAAAAAATTAAAAACAGCAAAGTCCAAGTTGCTGGTGCATTGTTGGTTACCATTATCTGCTTAGGTTTGGTTCCCGGTATTATGGCCAAAGAAAACTGGCACGACCACGATCGTTCAAACCGTTACACTGCCCTTGCCATAGCCAAAAACTACTTGGATTCTTGCGCTCCCAACGCCATTCTTTTCACCTTGGGAGACAATGACACATTCCCCTTGTGGTATGCCCAGGAAGTTGAAGGATACCGCACCGACGTTCGTGTTTGCAACCTCAGCTTGTTAAGCACAAGTTGGTATGTTGACCAAATGAAGCGTCAGGCTTACAATTCCGCACCACTTCCGATTACGATGACTTGGAATCAGTATAAGGACGGCACCCGCGACGTAATGCACTTGGGTCCTGCCGGCAATCAATTTGTTGATTTGAAAGAAATCGTTGATTACTTCAAACAACCACAATTTGACAACCAAAAAGTGCTGTATTTCTTGCCGGCAGATAAATACAGAAGTACTGGCATTGCCATTCCAGGCAGTTTCTCCTTGAATGTTGACAAGGAAAAAGTCTTGGCCAATGGAACGGTTGATCCTAAAGACGCTGATTTAATCGTTGATAAAATCCAGTGGAATATGGATCCAAATGGAGTCAATACCTACGTCAAAGCCTATATTGTTATGATGGACATTTTGGCAAACAACAATTGGGAAAGACCTATCTATTATGCTTCAACAACTGGCCCAGAAGCTTATCTTGGCTTGGAAGAATACTTCCAGCTGGAAGGTCTGGCATACCGTCTTGTTCCTATCAAATCGCCAAAGAGAGGTTATTATGATGCAGGACGCATTAATTCGGACATCTTATATAATAATCTGATGAATGTCTTCAATGATCACAGCCGTATCGACCGCGTGAACAATCCTAATGCGCCAGCAAAAGAAGCTTATCCATACGCTTGGGGTGGATTTAACGATCCTCGCGTTTACCATTCCGAAGATAATGTGAGATTAACTTCCTTGATTCGCAAAATTCACCAACGTCTTGCTAATCAGTTGATTGCAGAAAACAAAATTGATTCTGCCGAAAAGGTTCTGGATCATTGCAACGACATTCTTCCAACCACACATTTCCCCTATTTACTGGATCATCAGATTGGTTATTCTCAAACTTGCGTATTCTTCATCGAAGATTATCTGCGATTAGGAACAAAATCCGGCCGCGAAAAAGCACTGAAAATGGCCCGTGAATATTGGAATTTCTCTGTCGAAACCATCAATTGGTACGATAGAAATTACAGTGAAAGAATGAGCAATGACTATGCTGAAATCATTAATTACAATTTACTTTTCACTCAGCAATTATTCAGCATTCTGAACAAATACAATGTCAAGATACCTGATGCTGACCTAAAGAAGCTCAATTGTACTAATTTCGCCAATGGATTTATTGACCAACAAGACAAAACCATTGCTGAATGCCTCAAGGATTTGCAAAACAGACAAGATCAACTCACGAGTGCTTTCCAATCTTTAAAAGCCATCACCCAATTGGGTCAATTGTCAAACAATAATTCAATTGCACAAAAGGGGGCTGGCGTAGCAGAAAAGCATTTAGCCGTTTTTGGACAAATGGACAAAGGTTTTGAGCAAAGTTATCGCGACTTTTTCTATAACGATCAATACTAAAAACTTATCACTATGAACAATAACTATTACTGCGTCATTATGGCAGGTGGCATTGGAACCAGGTTTTGGCCTATGAGCCGTACCAATACTCCAAAGCAGTTTATTGATATTTTAGGTGACGGCAGTACACTGATTCAAAAAACTTACAACAGATTTCGTAAAATTTGCCCTGCAGAGAATATCTACATTGTCACCAACGAAATTTACAAAGACATTGTCAAAGAGCAACTTCCGGAAATCACTGATGAACAATTGGTATTGGAACCGGCTCGACGCAACACGGCACCCTGCATTGCCTACGCCAACTTCAAAATCAAGCAAAAAAATCCCAATGCACTCGTTGTCGTGGCACCGTCAGACCATCTTATCCTCAAAGAAGACGTCTTTATTGATGTCATCGAAAAGGGATTGACTGCCGTAGAACACAACGACTGCCTTTTGACCATTGGCATTAAGCCATCTTGTCCCAATACGGGCTATGGTTATATTCAATTCAACGAAGACAGGTTTCTTCCCGAAAACAAAAACATCTACGATGTAAAAGTTTTTACGGAAAAACCCTCTTTGGAAATTGCCAAGCAATTTGTCGAAAGCGGTGAATTTTTGTGGAACGCGGGCATTTTTATGTGGTCACTCAAGTCCATTTTCAATGCCTTCGAACTATTTTTACCTGAAGTAAACGATTTATTCAAGCAAGGCGAAGGTTTATACAATACGCCCAACGAACTGCCTTTCATCAAGCAGATTTACCAAGTATGCAAAAATATTTCCATTGACTATGGCGTGATGGAAAAAGCCAATAATGTCAAGGTTTATGCGGCGGATTTCGGTTGGTCTGACTTGGGAACCTGGGGTTCCTTGTTTGAACTGCACGACAAAAACGAAGACAACAACGCTATCGTTGGTAAAAAGGTTTTAACCTATAACAGCCACAATTGCATTGTGAATGTTCCAAAGAACAAAGTTGTTGTACTTCAAGGACTTGAAGACTATATCGTAGTGGAAAACGATGAGGTACTGCTCATTTGCAAAAAAGAAGACGAACAACAAATTCGCCAGTATGTAGCCGATGTTCAAGTTGAATTTGGCAATAAATATGTTTAATAGAAAAACTCTATAAAAATGGCATTTTTAATCAAAAACATAAAGAAATTAGTTCAAGTAGAAACTAAGCCTGTGCTTTTACGTGCTGGCAAAGATATGCAAACCGTCAAATGTATTGATAACGCATTTTTGCTTACCGATGGTGATAAGATTATCGATTTTGGCAAAATGAGCAAACTTACCGACGAGGTCGTCAATCAATGCAAACACAAAGTACAGATTATTGATGCCACTGACCGAATGGTTTTCCCGTCATTCTGCGATTCACACACGCATATTGTCTATAAGGGCAGTCGCGAAATTGAATACAACGACAAAATCAAAGGTTTAAGCTACGAAGAAATCGCCAAACGTGGTGGCGGCATTCTCAACAGCGTTAAAAAATTGCGCAAGGCTTCTGAAGATGAATTATTTGACGAAGCATGGCAACGTCTGGAAGAAATCATTTCCTTTGGAACTGGCGCCGTGGAAATCAAGAGTGGCTATGGTCTTTCTACCAAAGACGAATTAAAGTCATTGCGTGTCATTCGCCGCTTAAAAGAAAAGTCTCCATTAACCATCAAATCCACCTTCCTGGGTGCTCACGGCGTACCTGAAGAATACAAAGGTCGCCAACAAGAATACGTGGATCTCATCATCAACGAGATGATTCCGATGGTGGCGGCAGAAGACCTGGCGGATTATGTTGACGTATTCTGCGACCGCGGATTTTTCACTCCTGAAGAAACGGAACGCATTTTGATGCAAGGAATCAAGTACGGAATGAGACCGAAAATTCACGCTAACGAATTAGCCAATTCCGGTGGTATTCAAGTCGGCGTAAAATACAACAGTTTATCGGTTGACCACTTGGAACATACTGGTCCTGAAGAAATTGAATGTTTGCGCAATTCTGAAACGATGCCAACATTTTTACCGGGAGCAGCATTCTTCCTGAATATGGTTTATGGTCCCGCACGCCAGATGATTGATGCCGGACTTCCCGTTGCCTTAGCATCTGACTATAATCCAGGATCTTCTCCATCAGGCAATATGCAATTTATTCTATCGATGGGTTGCGTCAATTACAAAATGACTTGCGAAGAATCCATCAACGCCACCACCATCAACACGGCATACGCTATGGGAGTTAGTGATACGCACGGCAGCATTGCCAAAGGAAAAATCGCCAATTTCTACATCACCAAACCCATCCCGACCATCGAATTTATGCCTTACAGCTTTGGCAGCAACAAGGTGGAACAGATTTTCCTCAACGGCAAAAAAATCAAATAAAACACAATTTCAATAGTGAAATTGTCAACATAAAAACATTAAAACCATGAAAAACTTAGTCGTTGCAGAAACATTTTATTCTGCCAGCAAAGCCCACATTGCCCAAGGGCGATTACAGGAAGAGGGCATTGATTCTATGATTTCCGATGAAACCGTAGCACAGGTTATCGGCATCACCACCGGGTTGGGTGGCATTCGGCTGCTTGTCAAAGATATACTGGTTTCAATTTGCAGGACTTAAACGCACTACGCTACATCATCAATAATTATTTTACTGTCGTATTTGATAAGAATATGAATTACAATCCTGACTTCATCAACAACTTGGATAAAATCTCAGAACTTGAAAAACGTACTGTCAATACCTTTTTTATTGCCATGTGCAATTATGCAAGTTCAAATGACCAAATAGCAGCATGTAAAAAGGCAGAAGAGTTTATTTTAAACAGCAAAGATTTCCAGAAAGATGAGAAAGAACGACTTTTATCAACGTTGGCTGTTTATAGATATAGTACATATTATTGGGCAAAAAAAGCAAGTGGGAAATCCAATGAAGGTATGTATAACAATTGTATTTATAATATTTCTGATGCAATAGGAGAATATATCGCAGCGAACTATCCTGAAAAGGTAATGGAATGTTGTAATATTGATATACAGGATGGTAAAGATGTTCATTTATACGGAGGTTCAGTTTCTATAACAGCATATATACGTTACTCGGGAATTCTTTCTTTTTGGCGTTTTATTTGTTAATTTCATTCCATTATGCGTCAACATCTCTTTTTTATTTTACTGTTGATTTTTCCTTTGATTTCTAATGGGCAGGCAATTTTTGACAGCCTGCCCTCCCTACAGGAACATGAAATCCTGCTTATGGGTGAGAACCACTTTGGTCGGGAAATCCAAGATATGGAATTGGATATTATCAGCCATTATGTCCGCTCCTCCCAAGACACGTTTGTAGTCTTTATCGAAGGCCAATACAGCGGTAATTTTTTTATCCACCATCTTTTTGAAACGGGGGACAGTTTGCCGCTTCATTCGTATTTAAGACGGTGCTATTCTACTAAAGCGGAATTTTTTTTGAAGCGACTTATTTCTAAATTATATCAAATCAATAATGAAACGGGGCGTTTACAGGTTTGTTGTGCAGATGTTGTAGAATCAGAGAATGACTGGCTCCAAACGCTTCACTACGTTTTGTCATCGTATGCGGACCTTCCCCTATCTATTCAGTTCATGAAAACTGACATTGAAACCATCCTGCCATCAATTGGGAAAGAACAGAGGGAGGAAAAACCAGAACTCCTTAAATTTATGAAGCAGTTTGACCGCAATTGGCGGAAGCATAATAAGGACTGCCGACGGTATCTTTCCGCATACGATTATAATTTCATTGACCAAATGATTAAATCACACACCAAAAGTAATGATGAGCGAGAAGAAATGATGTGCGACCATATCATATATCATTATAAGCCCAATCGTCGATTTATCTCCATTAATGGAATCACACATACCAATAAAATGCGTTTGCTACCATGCAAAATCAAGTATGATGAAAAGACAAAACCTTTGGCCTGGCAACTGAACAATCGTCGCAACTCCCCTTTTCGTGATGGCGTAATCTCTATTGGCATTCTCCCATCCTCAATTATTATGCCTGAGGCAAAAATAAATGACTCTCTCACGGTGGCTGAGCATGCCATCAGTTTTTATAATCAGCAAATACCTCAAGAAATACACAAAATACTCAAAGCGCAAAAACGGAATGAGGCTTTTTTAATGATAGATCCTGAAAAATATCCCGAAGTATTCAGCCAATTCAATGGATTCATACTCATTAAGGCTGTTCATTCTACCATACCAGGCAATGATCCACGAAAAAAAGAACACTGAAATTGTACACTCTGCTTAATTTATTATTTCGGGCGGCCTGCAAGCCGCCCGGTTTTTTCACTTACATACTTGGCATCACATCTTATTCCACAAACTTCAAGAAATTCTCTGTAATATATTGCAGTTGTTCCTCGTCCAATTCGGTGTGCATCGGCAAAGAAACCACGCAGTCGCATAAGGATTCAGCCACGGGGAAATCGCCCTTTTCATAATGCAGATGAGCAAATGCTTTCTGCAGATGCAAAGGCACGGGGTAATAAATCATCACAGGAACGCCTGCTTCTTTCATATTTTCAATCAAACGGTAGCGGTCAACGTCTTTCAGTTTTAAGGTATATTGATGAAATACGTGGGTTGAAAATGAAGCCGTAGCCGGAGTCGTGATCTTAGGATGATTGGCGAATGCCTTGTTGTAATATTGCGCGGCCTGCTGACGTGCGGCAATGTACTCGTCCAAATGTTTCAATTTCACATCCAGAATGGCGGCCTGCATAGAATCCAAACGCGAATTAACCCCAATCATATCGTGATAATAGCGGGTAAACATTCCGTGATTGACAATGCCCCTGATTTTATAGTCCAACTCGTCATCATTGGTGAACAAAGCACCGCCGTCGCCATAACAACCGAGGTTTTTGGACGGGAAAAACGACGTACAGCCAATCGTTCCCAGGGTGCCGCTTTTCTGTAAAGGATAATCATCAACCATCACTTCGGCACCAATGGCTTGGCAATTATCCTCGATCACCGCCAAACCATACTTCCCGGCAATTTTACAGATTTCCTGCATATTGCAGCACTGACCGAACAGATGCACCGGCACGATAGCTTTTGTCTTAGGCGTTATCGCTGCTTCAAGTTGTCTGACATCCATATTGAAAGTATCGGCTTCCACGTCCACGAAAACAGGCGTCAAACCCAACAAAGCGACGACCTCTACCGTGGCGATAAAGGTAAATGGGGTTGTAATCACCTCATCACCGGGTTTTAGGTCCAGTGCCATCATTGCCACCTGCAAGGCATCGGTACCGTTTCCGCAAGGAATCACGTGCTTCACCTTCAGATATTCTTCCAAATGCTGCTGGAAATCCTTGACTGCCGGACCGTTGATATAAGCTGACGATTCAATGACCTTCAACACGTTAGCATCAATTTCGTCTTTAATTTTATGATATTGACTTTTTAAGTCAACCATTTGAATGGGTTTCATATTCTGTTATTTTGAATTATCAATATATTCTTTCAGGTATTTTGCCGTGAAGCCAACGCCCCTGGCTATGATTTGTTCAGGGGTTCCCTTAGCCACAATCTTTCCGCCTTCACGCCCGCCGTCAGGACCTAAATCTATAATATAATCTGCCATTTTAATGACATCCATATTGTGCTCAATAACCACCACCGTATTTCCCTTATCCACCAACTTGTTCAAGACCTCCATCAAGATAGCTATATCCTGAAAATGAAGTCCCGTGGTGGGTTCATCTAAAATATACAGTGTCTTTCCAGTATCTTTCTTGGATAGTTCAGTTGCCAATTTCACCCGCTGGGCTTCTCCGCCTGACAAGGTCGTGGAAGACTGGCCCAAACGCAAATAGCCCAAGCCGACATCATTTAACGTCTTTATTTTCTGAACGATAGAAGGAATCTTGTCAAAAAATTCCAATGCGTGTTCAAAATCCATTTCCAGAACGTCATTGATAGACTTGCCGCGATACCTGACTTCCAGCGTTTCGGCGTTATATCTTTTTCCATTACATACGTCACATTTTACATAGATATCTGGCAGAAAATTCATTTCGATGACCTTCATTCCCGCGCCTTTGCATTCTTCACAACGGCCACCCGAAACATTGAAAGAAAATCTTCCCGACTTATAGCCGCGGATCTTGGATTCCTGCAAACCGGCATACAATTGGCGGATATCGTCAAAAACACCCACGTATGTGGCAGGATTGGAACGCGGAGTACGTCCAATGGGCTGTTGATTGATTTCAATAACCTTGTCGATATGTTCCAATCCAAGGATTTCTTTGTAGGGCAGAGGTCTTTTATCGGAACGATAAAAATGCTGATTAAGAATAGGGAACAAGGTATCGGTAATCAGTGACGACTTGCCACTTCCGGAAACGCCTGTGACGCAAATTAACGTGGACAATGGAAAATCCACCGTGACATTTTTGAGCGTATTTCCCGAAGCTCCCACAATAGTCAATTTTTTGCCATTACCCTTTCTTCGTTGGCTTGGGATTTCGATACGTTTCCGACCACTCAAATATTCGGCGGTAAGCGAATTTGCCTTTAGAATTTCAGGATAAGTCCCGGCTGCCATCAACTGTCCGCCGTGTTCGCCCGCCAAAGGACCGACATCGACAATAAAATCAGCAGCTTCCATAATATCCCTGTCGTGTTCCACCACGATGACCGTATTGCCGATATCTCTTAATTCTTTTAACGAATTGATTAAACGATGATTATCACGTTGGTGCAAGCCAATGCTCGGCTCATCCAAAATATAAAGCACATTGACCAGCTGTGAACTGATTTGCGTAGCCAGACGAATTCGCTGGGCTTCGCCGCCGGAAAGACTTCGAGCCGAACGGTTCAGTGACAAATAGGCAATTCCCACATCGCAGAGAAATTTCAGCCGCAGACGAATTTCCCGAAGGATTTCGTAGGCAATCGCATTTTGGCGTTCATTCAAAAAAGCTGGAATTTGATCCACCCAACGGGCTAGTTCGTCGATATCCATTTGAGCCAGATCACAAATATTCTTGTCGCCAATCTTGAAGTACTGAGCTTCCCACTTCAGACGCGTGCCGTGGCATTCGGGACATTCTTTTTCATCGATAAACTGATTGACCCATTTTCGTATGGATGCCGGTGCCGTTTCAAAATCAATGTTGCGGAGAAAACTCACTACCCCTTCAAAGTGAACCTTTGTAGGAGACAAACCAGACACGTCGCGTTTAACATACAACGGGTCGGTCATTCCGTAAAGGATTTTATCCATCACTTCTTCTGAAATAGAGGAAATCGGATCGGTCAATTTGAAGTCGAATTTTTCTGCCAATGCCTCCAATTGCTTGAAAATCGGGGTGTTCTTGTATGGGCCGATGGGAGCCAAGCCGCCTTCCTTGATTGACATTGAAGGATCTGGGATGATTTTGGACATTTCCAGTTCCATTACATAACCCAAGCCATTGCATTTGGGACAAGCTCCGTATGGGGAGTTAAAAGAGAATGTATTGGGTTCCGGTTCCGGATAGGAAATTCCCGTCGTGGGACACATCAAGTACTTGCTATAATTAAACGTTTCACCACTTTGGTTGTCTAATAAAACAATAACGCCTTTCCCTTGCTTGAGGGCCAAGCGCAAGCTATTGACCAGACGCTGGCGAGACAATTCACGCACCATCAAATTATCGATAACCAGGTCGATGTCGTGAATTTTGTATCTGTCCAACTGCATATTGAACTCCACACTCCTGACTTCGCCATCGATACGACATTTCACGAATCCCTGCTTGCGAACGGTCTCGAATAATTCTTTGTAATGTCCCTTTCGCCCTTTTACCAAAGGAGCCATTAAGGTGATGTCACGACCACCGAACTTTTGCAAAATTAACTCTATCAGCTCTTTTTCGGTATAGCGTACCATTTTTTCGCCCGTATTGTAAGAATACGCATCAGCGACCCGGGCATACAACAAACGAAGAAAATCATAGACTTCCGTAATGGTTCCGACCGTAGAGCGGGGATTTTTATTGACCGTTTTCTGCTCAATAGAAATGACAGGATTCAACCCGGTAATTTTATCTACTTCCGGATGTTCCAGATTGCCGATAAACTGTCGCGCGTAGGAGGAAAACGTCTCCATATAGCGACGCTGGCCTTCCGCAAAAATCGTATCGAAAGCCAAGGAAGACTTCCCGCTGCCGCTCAACCCGGAAATAACGGTAAGTTTATTTTGGGGAATAGTAAGAGAGATATTCTTCAGGTTATTGACTCTTGCTCCCGAAATAACCAGCTGATCTTCTTTGTATTCCTGATTTTTCATCTCATCAAAATTAAAGATGCAAAATTACGGATTTTTTGACAACTATAGACTTGTCAGCAAGAAAATATCATTTTGCCGTTCTATAAAACCGCAGACCCTGCCTGCTTGACCAGCACAGAAAACATCCTAAAACCTCAATTCTTAATTTTCAAGTCCTAAGCCCACAAGTTTTTCTTCAGTCAAACCTGTAATTTTACAGATCAAAGCAATATCAATACCTTCAGACAGCATATTTCTGGCGATTTCTTCATTTCTTTTTACTGCACCTTCCGCCAAACCTTCTATTTTTCCTTCTGCTCTGCCTTTCTCTATTCCTTTCTCTATACCTTTCTCCATCCCATCCTGAAACGCCTCGTCACGAACCAGTTCCATGCCGCTTTGCACGTCGGCATATTCCCAAATGCTCTTCTTGTACTCGTCCTTTTCCATATTGCTAAACTCTTTGTAGTTACATCTCCTGAACATGGTCACGCAAAAGGAATTTCCGCTCGCCTGCCGCGGCGGCTCTGTCATCTTGCGCATGTTGTTGAACACGTGCGCCAGGATTTCCTGCTCCGTCTTCGGGACCTTCTTTTCGCATGCAAAGATACCTAATTCTACGATACAAAACGTAGGGTTGTCGGAAATAATGTTGCCGAAATCGTGCCCATACGTTCCGACAGGAAGAGGTTGAGCAGGTATTTCAGTTCCTCCTGGCAGCCGTCCGACCCAAACAGCCGCTTAAAGCCAAAGTCCGACAGCGGGTCAATGTAGCAAATCGGTTCTTCAAATGTACTTTCCTTCATAAATTCAATATTGATAATTAATATTGTTAAAAATAATAATTATTATTTTTGTTATTCAACTGCAAAAATACACAAATAAAGAACACGATTATGCGATTGTTGATAAATTTTTATTTCGCTAATATTCAGATTGATAGTGAGTTGATATTAACAAACGAAAAGATTGTTTGTTAAATTATGAATATATGATTGGTGTAGAGACGCAGCACGCCACGTCTCTACAAATAACACATTAACTTTAAATTGCAATTACGATATTCCACCTGTTTGCAACTGCAATTTTGTCAGTAATTTTTTTATGGCACAATTTTTGTTGTTAATTCTTCAAAGAAAAAATCTTAGAATGAAACCAAATCTTGATTTTCGAATTGACAAAACGACGGTCGTTGAAGGCGACATCGTTTATATTCAATGGTCCTGCCCGGAAGCGGAACAAACGCAGCTCATTATCAATAACGGATTCAAAGCCAATGTTTTAGATGTTGAATCTACCGGCAATAAAAAATTCAGGCTCAATCGTTCCAAAGGACGGACCAAGCTCAGTCTATCCGTAAGTTTGAATGGGAAAATCCATACTAAGACCATTGCCGTCCGCGTCAAGAAACAAAAGACCATCAATCCGGAATATGTGGATGCCAACAACCAAAACAAAACGTTAGAGGGACTAAAAGGAAAATGGCAGAATCTGAAGACGAAGATCAAGTATTCCTGGCAGTATCTTCCAGAACGAAAACGACTGGCCTACGTCATTTTATCGCTATTAGCCATACTTATGCTATTGTCCTCTTTCTTTCCTCAAATTATCGGTATCGGGGTATGCGTCGTAGCTTTCTACTTGCTCATTGTGATTTTAAAAAAATAGCAGATTAGCGATTCCATATTTGCCAAGACAATTCGGCCTGGCGGTGCAACATCGGCAAACCGTTTTTTACTTGCGAACCATATTTTTTTCCGGCTTTGAGCAACAAGGTTTTTTCTGGATTGTAAATCAAATCATAAACAAAATGCTCTTCCGTCAACATTTTATCATTAACAGACAGCATTTGTTCGCATTGGGGATACATTCCCACCGGCGTGGCATTAATCCATAATTTTCGTTCATTTAGAATTTGACTTGAAAGAGCCTCATATTTAATCACTTTGTCTCCTTGCTGATGGCGAGAAACCAATAGAAAATCAACATTATGCCTTTGCAGAACGACCGTTACCGCTTTGGCAGCACCACCAGTTCCAAAAACCAAGGCCTTGTCTGGCAGATTCCAACCAGCCAGCAGGGTTTCTTCAAAGGCCTGAGCATCGGTGTTATAACCTTTCAGGCTTAATTTACTTCCATTGTTTTCAATGACTTTCACACAATTTACGGCACCAATTTTCAATACCCAGTCATCCACTTCTGTCAAAAAAGGCAGGATTTTTTCTTTATAAGGAATGGTTACATTAAAACCTTCAATATCCGCATTTTTCAATAAATATTGAGAAAAAACGGTTAAATTTGAAAATTCAAAAAGCTCGTATTTCGTATTTTTGATATTTTCACGATCAAATTTGGCACTAAAATAAGCAGGCGAAAAACTATGTCCCAAGGGGTAGCCGAGCAAGCCAAAACGTCTCATCAGTTCCAAAAATTATGCCGGTTTTTCGGTATCTTCCGTAGTGTTGTTTTTCTTCTTTTTCAAGCCTTTGTAAATCAGATATAAAATAAAAAGTACACCTAATCCAAGCAATACATACGACAGTTCGTGACTGTACCGATTAATTATATCTTGCTGTCCGTGAGCGACATAACCCAAAACTGCCAAAATAATGTTCCACGAACCTGAACCAAGGATCGTATATAGGATAAATGGAGCGATTTTCATTTTTGCCAAACCCGCGGGAATAGAAATCAATTGGCGAATTCCAGGCACCAGGCGGCCAATGAACGTGGACGAATTACCATGTTCCACGAAATAATTTTCTGCCTTTTTCACCTTTTCGCTGTCCAGCAACAAAAAATGTCCCACCCTGCTGTCAGCAAACCAATACACGATAGGGCGTCCCAGGAAATAAGCCAAATAATAGTTGATAAATGCCCCGATCAGAGCACCCAGCGTAGCCACCAATACAATCAGCAAAATATTGACAAAGGGCGAATTGGTGACAAACAAGGCCGAATTGCCCGGATTACAGGCCTGGTAGGCCGCAGGAGGCACCACCACTTCTGACGGAAAGGGAATAAATGAACTTTCCAAAGCCATCAGCATGGTAATCGTCACATAATTCAAATTCTGATTATACCAGTCCACCACACGAAGGACAAATGAACTTTCCTCGTGATTAACGATCTGGGTTACAGTATCCTGAACGGTATGATTTACAGCATTTTGAGCATTGGCAGCACCAAAAGAAATCAAAATCAGTAATAAAATGCAAATTTTCTTCATCATGGCTTATACAATTCTATTAATTCATTTACTTCGGGAAATGTTTCCAAAATTGGATCAACGGAGAAAAACTCTTCTTTCCCTTCGTAATTAATAAGCAGTGCATTGGTCAAATAGTCACTACCTTTTTTCACTTCATTATTTAAAAAACACACTGCGGCCAAATAATAGCCCACCACGTCCGTAATTTCCGGGTCATCCTTATGGATTTCCAACACATCACGGGCCACGTCATAGAAATTATTTTCGCAGCAATAGAGAACAAAATATTTATAAAAATCGACCTTGTTTTCCAATTGATCGAGAGTCAGCGTGAAAAACTCATTCAACTTTTCCATTTGCTGTTCCTCATCATAATACGGCAGAGATTCAAAAAGCAATTCAAAACTTTGGGGATTCAGGGAAAATGCCTTGTCAATGAAAACGCGTGCTTCAGCAATTTTTCCCTGTTCCTTCAAAAGCGTCGCGATACCCAAAATTGCATCTCCATGATTAGGATTGATAGCCAATGCCTTTTGGTAATAATTCATTGCCTCATCGTCTTTATTTTTCAGTGCCAGGCAATCGGCAATGCAGGTCAGCGAATTAAAATCCTCATTATCTTGATCATAAGCGATATGATAATGTTCTAGTGCACAGTCGTAATTCTTGCTTTCGAAATAGCAATTGGCAATATTATAATGAGCCGTTGGAGTATCTTCGTTGATACTCAACACATATTGATAGGCATCGATGGCCTTATCGTATTCCTTATTCCAGCTGTACGACAAACCTAATCCGAACCAGCAACCCTGATACAAGGGAAATTCATTCGTCAACTGTGTGTAAAAGGCGATACCATCTTCATATTGTTTGTTTTCTTCGAGAAGAAATGAAAAACTAAAAAGCTGTTCGTCAAACGCCTCATCCTCACGCAAAGCGAAAATGGCGTGGTGCAAGGCCTGTGTAACATCCTTATTTTTAAGGTATTCGTATGCCAAGAGGAAATGCACGTCAGGAAATTCCGAATCCAATTCCAAGGCTTTTTTCAGCCAACGGAATGAATTGTCCTCTTCACCGAGCAATTTTGACAACATCACTTTTTCCAAATAAAACTCGGCATTGGGCGGAAATTCATTTTCAATAGCATCGAGTTCACGCTGTGCATCGTCGAGACGCATTTGCAGGGCAAGCTTCTTTACCCTCAAAATTCTAAAGAAAGAATCGGCAGGATACAAGCGAATCGCATATTCGATGGCTTCTGACGCGGTATTGATATCCATTTCGCGCATCAGTTCGTCAATCACGATTTCCAGTTCTTCGTCGTCAAAAAACACAGAAGAACCACTGTCCATCATCGTACGAAAACGGTCAACAAGTTCTTTCGCTTCCTTTCCTTCTGCCTCAAAATCGCTCATATCAACAACTTATGTTAATTTCTTAATTTTAAAATTGGGGTGCAAACTTACATAAAATTTTTGATTTTTCACCATTTGTGAAATAACAAAAAAGAAATGGCCCTTTCCGTCTTGCAGAGTCGCAATTTTTTTTAATCATTTTCCGTTACTTTTCTCTTGATAGGAAAAGTAGCGGAAAGATCAAGCGGACAACCACCCCGGCCTGCGGCCACCCCTCCTTTGTTGTGTACTGCATACTGTGTTTTATATTTCAACCCATTGGAATACACAACAAAGGAGGGGTATACTTTCGGTTAGAATCTATAAGGGCTTTCCTTATCAATACCTCAAAAATTTCGGATTTTTTTGTATTTTTGTACAAATAAAAAACTTGGAATGAACCCGTCTATCTACACACTGGCTGAAGAATTTGCACAACATACACACCGTTCGATTTTCATCACGGGAAAAGCCGGCAGCGGAAAAACTACTTTTCTCAGAGAATTGCGGAAAACCACGAGTAAGCAAATCGCCATCGTTGCCCCCACCGGCGTGGCCGCCATCAATGCGGGCGGCGTAACCATACATTCCTTTTTCCAACTGCCTTTTACTCCTTTCGTTCCTACCCTTGAAGGACGACAAAACCTCATCAGCAAAATGAAAATGTCGGGGGCAAAACGCAAGGTACTGCAAGAATTGGAACTATTGGTCATTGACGAAATCAGTATGGTACGGGCTGACGTGATGGATGAAATCGACACGGTACTTCGCCATTTCCGTTTCCGCCACAACGAACCCTTCGGCGGCGTTCAACTCATCTGCATCGGCGACCTCTATCAGCTGGCGCCCGTGGCTATGAACGAAGAGTGGAAAGTCCTTTCTCCCTACTATAAAACTCCTTACTTTTTTGACAGTCTGATTATTCAAACCCATCCCCTACTCTGCCTCGAATTCGACAAAATTTTCAGACAAAAAGATAAAAGTTTCATAGACCTTCTCAACGCAATCAGAGACAATAAGCTGACAGACAGCGACTTCAAATTATTAGAAAAAAGGTATTGTACCGATTTCAATCTGACAAAACATCCGGATTATATTCTCCTCACCACCCATAACGCCAAAGCCGACCGTATTAATGCCGAAGAAATGGACCGGCTGAAAACTTGCGAGCATATTTTCACTGCCAAGATCGATGGAGAATTTCCTGAAAAGAATTTCCCCAACAATCCCATTCTTCGACTGAAAGTGGGGGCAAAAGTGATGTTTATTGCCAATGACAGCGAAAATCCGCGACGCTACTACAATGGCAAAATCGGCACCGTTTCCCGCATCGACGGAGAAGAAAATGTCTATGTCCGTTGCGAAGGGGACGATGAAGACATCAAAGTGAAGGAAGAAGTCTGGAACAATATCCGCTATTCGGTAAATCCAACGACCAAACAGATTGAAGAAAACGAATTGGGCAGTTATACCCAATTGCCCTTGCGCTTGGCTTGGAGCATCACGATTCATAAAAGTCAGGGACTAACCTTTGACAAAGTGGCCATCGACATCGAAGACGCTTTTACTTCCGGTCAAGTCTATGTGGCTTTAAGTCGCTGCCGCAGTTTGGAAGGCATTCTTTTGCTGAGTCCCATCAACCGGAACTCGCTTTCGGTCAATCCCGACGTCTTTCAATATTCGGCTGCCAAACCCGATTTTGAAGAACTGAAAACGGATCTGGACAAGGACAAAAGCATTTACAACCTTGAAATTTTACAGGAAGTCTTCAATTTTAATTTCTGCCTTGGTCAAGCCAACGAAATGGCTGTGTTGACGGGCGGCGAGACTAATTTGTTTAACGAAAAGGCCAAGACTTATGTCGATGAGGTTCGCACCTCTATGCAGAATATCGCGGAAGTGGGTTTGAAGTTCCGAAAACAGCTGACGACCATTTTTCTGCAGAATGACAAGAACCTGGTTGCGGAACGTATGGCGGCGGCTTCCAAGTATTTCAATGAGCAGTTAGCCCTGTTACTCGACTTATTAGGCGATTCTCCAGCCACGACAGAAAGTTATGAGATGGCCGAAGAGTATAATTTCTGTCTGAAGACCCTCTACGATGAAATTTCTCGCAAACGGCTCATCATTTATGGCATTAGAAAGGATTTTTCAGTCAAAAAAATCAATAAGCTGAAGGCTTCTTTTAAGGCCGATAAATTGAAAACCAGCACGTATATTCCCATTTATAAGCGAGAATCCGCAAAAGAAACCAAGCACAAAAAGAAGAAGAAATAAGGGTGATTCCGGCATTTCTTCCTCCTGCAGTTACAACTCCACGCGGTTTGGTGGATAGAAGCCACGGACGAAAATAAAACGACCGTATGCGTAGATGATAAGAATCACAACTTTTCAAAAAGCGCATCCAATGTGACAACAGACTGAAAACGTCCCGCATATTTGCTTCTTTCCAATCCGTAAGTGGTCACCAAGGCAAGTTGTACGGATTTTCGACAAGATGTCTCACTGATAAATCGTTCTGTTTTACTTCTCAGTTGTGCATCATAATCTTGCGTAATGGAAAACTCGTTTCCTGAAAACTTCATTTCGCAAAGTGTAATTACGCGGTCATTTCGATCAAAAAGCAGATCAATTTGCGCTGATCCCTCCTTGCTCAACCAAGGTCCCGTCGTACACGCAACTGCCGAAAAGCCAAGTGCCTTTTTGATTTGCTTGTGATGCTGGAGACAAACATCTTCAAAAGCAAGCCCACGCCATGTGTTAAGTCGTGGCGTGCGTAAATTGTGGGTCCAGAAATTTTCTTCCTCATTCTTTTGACCATCAACAAATTGAAGGTAAAACAACGAATAATTATCTACCAGCTTATAATAAATTTCCTTTGCATTACCGCCAAAATAATGATAAGCAACGATAAAGCCACTTTTTTCAAGCGCGTTCAACATATTGCTCAAGCGACCGTTGTAAGCGATTCCTGTTCTTTCGGCAATCTCTTTTCTTGTATATCCCATACGCCGTTGGGCTAAAGAACGAACTATTTTTGTATATTTTTCCGAATTCTCGAACAGAGACCTATAAAGTCGCTCAAATTCGGTTCGCAATCGCCCGATTTTTGTAAAAAAAAGATGATCGATGTTTTGTGAAAGACTCTTTTCTGGACGAATCATATCCAAATAATATGGAATTCCGCCAAACACCATATAACTTTGGATTTGGTCGTATCTGTCCATACTGATGTGACGGGATTCGTAAAATTGTTCACATTCGCGCAAAGTGAACGGCGACAAATGAATTTCATCGGTAATGCGTCCATACAAACCACCGTGATTGTTTAAGATGTTTTCATTCATCCAAGAGGCCGCCGACCCGCAAACAATCAGCAACAATTCCGAATGCGCTGATCCCCAACTATTCCAAAAATATTCTAAAGCAGAAAGAAATCCGGAATTTCCAACGCCCAGCCAGGGTAGTTCATCAATAAAAACGACTTGCTTTTCATCCTTCAACTTTCTCCTCAACAAATTCTTGAGGCAGTCAAAGGCCGCGAACCAATCCTTTGGATATTCGTCCCATTCTCCACCATATTGCTGTAAAGAAGTACAGAACCCTCTAAACTGTTCTCGCTTTAAATCGAAACCGTCACTTTTCAATTCGGCCGGAGAAATCCCCGTATGATAGAAGGCAAAACGATGATCGAAATATTCTCGAATCAGGAATGTTTTTCCTACACGTCTTCGTCCATATACTGCCACAAATTCAGCCCGACCGGAATGAAAAAGTCGTTCCAATTGTTCTATTTCACACTCTCTTCCTATGATTTGATTCATTGGTGCACCTTTTTGAATTGTCCGCAAAGATACAAAAATATATCTATTTGGACACATATTATACAAAATATTTGTCCAAATGATACTATTTTTGCTTTTAATTGGACAAAACAATCACAAGTTAATTCGGAATTATTCCGTTATTTTTCACTCATCAGACGATAAGTTTTGTACCCGCCTGACAAGTTATACACTTTTTCAAAACCCGACTGCAGCAAAATCCGGCTGGCAATATAGCCACGCAATCCCACCGCACAATAAATGATGATGGTCTTGTCGGAAGGAATCTCGTCCAACATTTCGCGAAGTTCGTCCACAGGATAATTCACGGCACCTTCAATGGCTCCCGCTTTGACTTCCGTCGCCGAGCGGACATCGATGAGAAAATATTCATTTTGCCAATTCGGAGTGTCCAAAATCGCCTGCAGTTCGTGCCACTGCATAGGAAAAAATCTATGGGCCAACATGTTTTCCGCCACATAGCCGGCATACGCCACAGGGTCTTTGGCGGAAGAAAATGGCGGGGCGTATGCATGTTCGATTTCTGTCAAGTCATAAACCGAACCTCCCCTGCTCAGCACCGAGGCCATTAAATCGAGGCGTTTGTCCACCCCTTCTTCACCCACGGCCTGCGCACCCAAAAGACGGCCGTCAAGGGGCGAAAAATTGATTTTAAGCGTCAATTGCTTTGAGTTGGGATAATATGTCGCGTGAGAAAAAGGATGCGTTATAGAGGTTAAAAACGGGATATTATGTCGGCGGAGATAATTTTCAGACAAGCCGGCAGCACCCACGGTCCAATCAAACACCTTCGCTATTGCCGTGGCCACGGCACCCTTGTAGGCCGTTTTATTGCCCATTACCAGATTGTCGGCACAAATGCGGGCTTGGCGGTTGGCCGGTCCGGCGAGGTAGCAGCAGTAAGGAATTCCGCTAATCGGATGGGCAAATTCGATGGCGTCGCCCACCGCGTAAATGTCTGGATTGGAAGTCTGCAAAAACTCATTCACCCAGATTCCGCCGGCAGGTCCGATTTTCAGTCCCGCCGCCACGGCCAATTCGGTATTGGGTTTCACGCCGATGCTGAGTATGACGAAATCAGCCTCCAGATTTTTCCCATTGGCGAGGTTTACCACGACCGCATCGTCCGAATCTTCAAAACTTTGAACTTCAGTATTCAACATCAAATCAATATTTTTTTCTTTTAATTGATGTTGAATGACGGCTGCAATAGGAGCGTCCACCGCGGTCATTACTTGCGAAGCCTTTTCTACGATGGTGATGTGATAGCCCAACTGGTGCAAATTCTCCACCATTTCCAAGCCGATAAATCCGGCTCCCACGATGACCACTTCTTTCTTTACCGTGTCGGAGGAAGCCAATTGCAGTTTCACATTTTCCGTATCATTGACATTCCGAATGGTGAAAATGCGCTCAGACTGAATGCCGGGCAGATTGGGGACAATGGGAACAGCCCCGGGCGACAGCACCAGCTTGTCATAATTCTCGCTGTATTCCTTGCCATTAAACTTATTGCGTACTGTGATAGTCTTATTAGTAGAATCAATGGCTATCACTTCCGATTTTACTCGGACGTCCACGTCGTAGCGATTTCCGAAACTCGCCGGAGTTTGTAAAAGAAGTGATTTTTTTTCAGCAATGGTGCCACCGATATAATAAGGCAGGCCACAATTCGCATAGGAAATATAGTCTCCCTTTTCAAACATTACGATTTCACATTGCTCATCCAATCTTCGCAGACGAGCGGCGGCAGTTGCACCACCGGCCACACCGCCAACAATAACGTATTTCATCATTTTACCTAACAAAATAAAAAAAGCCACCTTGCATAAAAACGCAGTGTGGCCTTTCCATAATAATTATTAAAAACCTATATTATCCAATCATAGCCTGGTAGCCAGCTGCGTCCAAGAGGTTGTCGGCTTCGGCAGGGTTAGTAACTTTAATTTTGATAATCCATCCTTCGTTGTAAGGATCGCTGTTGATGGTACCAGGATTATCATTCAAAGCTTCGTTGAATTCAAGGATTTCGCCACCTACTGGGAGCATAAGGTCAGAAACGGTCTTAACGGCTTCAACAGTACCGAAAACTTCACCGGCTTCCAAAGTTTCGCCAACAGTGGTAATATCTAAGAAAACGATGTCGCCCAATTCGTTAGCTGCGAAAGCGGTAATACCAACGTAAGCTACGTCACCATCCATTTTCAACCATTCGTGGTCGCTTGAATACTTTAAATTGTTAGGTAAATTCATAATAAAAAAGATTTTAAGTTATTGATTTTAATGATTAAACAGTCATAATTTCTTTTTCTTTGGCTTCGATCATCTTATCGACTTTGCCGATAAATTCGTCGGTTGCCTTTTGAATGTCGGTTTCGAGTTTTTTCACAGCGTCTTCAGGAATGCCGTTGTCTTTCAGTTTCTTGGCGGCATCGTTGGCGGTACGACGCGCATTGCGGATAGTCACTTTCAGTTGTTCGGCATCCTGTTTGGCCTTTTTCACCAATTCCTTACGACGTTCTTCCGTGGGAGTGGGCACCACGATACGGATGAACTCGCCGGTATTCTGGGGAGTAAATCCCAAATTGGCGGCCAAGATGGCTTTTTCGATGGGCTGCAGCATATTGCGTTCCCAAGGCTGCACAATGATTTGGCGTGCGTCCGGCGTACTGATGTTGCCCACCTGTTCAATAGGCGTTGGATTGCCGTAGTAATCCACTTTCAGGCCTTCCAACATCTGAGGACTTGACTTGCCGGCACGGACTTTTTGCAGTTCTTTTTCAAAAAAAGCCACTGCAGAGCTCATATTTTCTTTAGCTTGGGCTAATAATTTCGCTATTTCTTCCATTATTGTATTGATTTTAATTATTCTTGAATTAATTATTTTCTTCTGAAGATTGTTTCAACAATTCGGCTTTTTTCTGTGCAGCCACGGTTTTCAGTCTTTCTATTTCCTTTTTATCCTTTTCGATTTGTTTTTTCAATTTTGCCAACTCTTTTTCCACGAAAGTGGCACCGAAAACATAGACGAAAACATAGTGGCCGATGAGGATGATAAGCCAAGCGACCGACATAAAGAGCACGGCCTTCATCACGGGTTCGCTGGTGGCTTCGTTGTTTCTGAAGACAAAGTACCAAATGACCCAAAACAGGGCGTTCACCAGGACAAAGATGATGAGGTGGATTTTGAAGGCGGCTCTGTGACGGGCTTTTTGCCACAATTTCTGTGCGTCTTCAACATTGGCTTGAGCGGGATTGATTTCTTCAGACATAACTCACAAATTTAATTAATGGACTAAAGTGCCAACCTTCTTATTTTCTAAAATCTGACGTAAATTGCCGGGAATGTTGGCGTTATAGACGCAGATTTTCATATTGTTTTCCTTACAAAGTGTAAAAGCGGTAAGGTCCATAATATTCAGTTTCTTTTCGTAGCATTCGTCGAACGTGATTTCGTCGTACTTGGTGGCTGTCGGGTCTTTTTCGGGGTCGGCGGTATAGACGCCGTCCACGCGAGTACCTTTAAGCAACAGGTCGGCGCCGATTTCAACGGCACGGAGGGCGGCACCGGAGTCGGTGGTGAAGAACGGATTGCCCGTGCCTGCGGAGAAAATCACCACTTGACCGGCTTCTAAAAGCGCGATGGCGTTTTTGTAGAAAATCTTATCGCAGATGCCTTCAATCTTAAGGGCCGACATCACTTTGGCAACCACGCCGAGTTCTTCGAGGACGGTTTGCAGTGCCATTGAGTTGATAACGGTAGCCAACATACCCATATAGTCGCCCTGACGACGGTCGAAACCGCGACTCGAACCTTTCACTCCTCTAAAAATATTGCCGCCGCCAATGACAACGCCCACCTGAACGCCGAGGTCCACGGCTGATTTAACTTCCGTAGCGAAATGGTGAATTTTCTGGTAATCAATACTATAACCATCTTCGCCCATAAAAGATTCGCCGCTTAATTTCAGTAAAATTCGCTTATAATCCATATTCAAAATTTGGTGCAAATATACGATTTTTTTAATTGAGGTGGAAGAAAATTTTTTTGATGATAATTTTTTGGAGGTGATAAAGAAAGCGGGCGGCTTGCCGGCCGCCCGTGGGTAGGTAGTATGTCCTTTTGCGTTAATGAATGTTTTGAGAGTTCCTTTTTACTTTTTTTTCAAAACAACGTCTTGTCACATAAACACATAGGTAATTGAATATTATTACTATTGCAATAAAGATATAGAAAACATTGTCCTGCTTTGTTAAATTAATAAATTGAATATGGTCGGGCAAAAATATACACTCAATTGCTGTATTACATGAGTTTTCTATCATTTTGTACAATTAACTCTCCAGCGTGGTAGTCTTGGGCTTTGAAGGTAGTCCGCGATGGAGTGCGGGTTTCTTTCCGGATGCGTACCTGTAACCTCCGTTGCGGTGGATGGATACCCGATATATG